>CAZVSO010000129.1:3826-8809 GCA_964629425.1 uncultured Gemmatimonadaceae bacterium | reverse complement strand
ATGCCCAGCAGCTTGTGCGTCTGGAGGCTGAGGTGCCAGCGCGGGTGCTCGAGGCAATAGCGGATCGCCAGGGCCGTGTTGCGCTCGCGGTCGGGCCCGTCCATCGGCTGGAGGAAGAAGTGCCGGAATTCCAGCGCTTCGAACCGTTCGGGCTCGGCGCCGGCCTGCGGGACGACGAGCTTCAGCTCGTCGCCCGCGCGCAGGACCAGCGGTGCCCCGGCTTTGGGGCTCACGCAGATCCAGTCGATCCCGGGTGGCGCGGGGCGGGTGCCATTGGTCTCGATCGCGACCTCGAAGGCCGCCGCGTGCAGCGCGTCCACCAGCGGCCGGTCGAGCTGGAGCAGCGGCTCGCCGCCGGTGCAGACGACGAAGGGCCGCTCAGCGGCCTCCCGCTCGGGCCACGCCGCTCGCACCGCCACCGACAGCGCCGCCGCCGTCTCGAACCGGTCGCCGCCCGGCCCGTCGGTGCCGACGAAGTCCGTGTCGCAGAAGCCGCAGACCGCGGTCTCGCGGTCCGCCTCACGCCCCGACCAGAGGTTGCATCCGGCGAAGCGCAGGAACACCGCTGGCCGGCCGGTATTGGCCCCCTCGCCCTGGAGCGTGTAGTAGATCTCCTTCACGCTGTAGCTCATGCGTCCACTGGATGGGCCAGATAACGCCCGGGGTCTGCCACGCCCGCTTCCGCGAAGCCCTTGAGCCGCAGGCGGCAGGCGTCGCAGCGGCCGCACGCCTCGCCGCCCGGCGCCGGGTCGTAGCAGCTCACGGTCAGGGCGTAGTCCAGCCCCAGCGCGAGGCCCTTCTCGATGATCTCCCGCTTGGTCAACTTGATGAGCGGCGTGTGGATCCGGAGCGGCCGCCCCTCGACGCCAGCCCGGGTGGCGAGTCCGGCCAGGTGCTGGAACGCCGCGATGTACTCGGGCCGGCAGTCGGGGTAGCCCGAGTAGTCGAGCGCGTTGACCCCGATGAAGACGTCGCCGGCGTTCAGCACCTCGGCCCAGGCGAGCGCGAAGGCGAGGAAGATCGTGTTGCGCGCCGGAACGTAAGTGACGGGGATGCCCTGGCCGATGGCGCCGAGGGGGCGGTCCTTCGGCACCGCGAGGTCGCCGGTCAACGCCGAGCCGCCGAACTGGCGGAGATCGATATCGAGAATCACGTGCCGGGCCGCGTCGAGGCGGCGGGCGACCGCGCGGGCGGCCTCGACCTCGGCAGCGTGGCGCTGGCCGTAGCGGAACGTGAGCGCGTAGCATTCGTAGCCCGCGGCGCGCGCGACGGCGAGGGTGGTCGACGAGTCCACACCGCCCGAAAGCAGCACGACGGCGCGCTGGGGTGAGGGCGAAGCCGGCATCGTACCAGCAAACCTAACGGGACGGTTCACCATGCGTGAAGCACGCAAGAAACCGGTGGCGGCGTTGCCCCGGGTCGGACCGCTGCCGCGCCCGGCCACGCCCGCGGAGGCGCGTGAGGTGCTCAAGGCCGAGGCCTTCCCGGCGCCCGACGTGCAGGCGGTGACCCTCACGGCTACCGAGTTCACGTCCATTTGCCCGCGCACCGGCCAGCCCGACTTCGGCAGTGTGATCATCGAGTACGCGCCCGCCGGGCGCTGTCTGGAGTCGAAGGCGCTGAAGTACTATCTGTGGTCGTACCGCGACGAAGGGGCGTTCTGTGAGAGCCTCGCGGGCCGGATCGCCGACGACGTCGTCTACGCCATCGCACCCCGCGCGGTGCGGGTCGAGGTGAGCCAGACCGTGCGGGGGGGCATCGCGATCGTCGCGGAGGCAAGACGGGGGAAAGGGGAAAGGGGAAAGGGGAAGGGTACGCCCGATTGAAACCGCCGCGTGTTGCCGGCGTAGTGCCGCCGTCTCGCGGATTCTTGGAGCGTCACCATGCGCATTCTCATCGTCGCCGTTTCAATTAGCGCGGGCCTCGTGCTCGCCGCCTGCCGCCCGGAGCCCGCCCGGTCGGCGAGTGCCGCGGTCCTGTCGCCCGGGACCTACACCTTCGCGGCGGCGGGGGAGGCGTTCTCGGTCCCCTGGGCGTTTCAGGGCGACCTGATCCTGCGCGACGGCGCCCGTTACGAGCTGACGGTTTCAGTGAACGTCAAGGACGAGCACGAGCAGAAGACCGACTCCGGCACGTACCGGGTGGAAGGGGATCGGCTGCTGCTGCTGACCGGCGATCCCGATCAGGAGCCGCCCCGGCTACGCATCCGGGGCGACTCGCTGCTGGCCGAGCTGGCGGGTTGGGGAACGGAGCGCATTCTCAAGTCGGTCGGGGTGCCGCGGCCCGTGTTCGTGCGGCAACGGTGACGGCCCGATCGTGACCGCGAGGCCCTGCGCCGGCGCTCCGGCCGGGGCCTCGCGTTTTTCGCGTCTTGTCGGGCGGGCCCGACCACACGATGTTTCGCTCGCGGCCCGGTAGCTCAGCTGGCAGAGCAGCGGACTTTTAATCCGCAGGTCGTGGGTTCGATGCCCACCCGGGTCATCCGTCAGACAGTTGTGCCCGTCGCCCACCGCGGCGAGATTCCTGCGGCGCCGAGGGTGGGGTTCCCACCCTCGCTTCGTTCTCGACCCAGGAGCGCGACCGTGTCGGTAGTCTGGATCGATGGCAAGTACTTCGACCGCGCGACCGCCGCGATCTCAGTGTTCGATCACGGCCTGCTCTACGGGGACGGCGTCTTCGAGGGAGTTCGCGCCTACAACCGGCGCATCTTCCGTCTCGATCGCCATCTCGACCGCCTCTACGCGTCGGCCAAGGCCATCTGGCTGGAGATCCCGATGGCGCGGCCGGAGATGGCCCGGATGGTCGAGGAGGCGGTCGCCAAGAGCGGTCTGGCCGACGCCTACATCCGGCTGGTCGTGACCCGCGGGGTCGGCGATCTCGGGCTCGATCCCCGCAAGTGCCCGAAGCCCTCGATCATCTGCATCGTGGACCGGATCACGCTCTGGTCGGCCGACCGCTACGACGGGGGGCTGACGGCGCTCACCGCCGCCACCCCGATCAACCACCGCGAGAGCCTGTCCCCCCGCGTCAAGTCGCTGAACTACCTGTCCCACATTCTCGCCAAGATCGAAGGCATCGCCGCTGGTGTGGACGAGGTCATCATGCTCGACGCCTCGGGCTACGTCGCCGAGGCGAGCGGGATGAACCTGTTCATCGTGAGCGGCGGCACGCTGCGCACGCCGCCCCCGTACGCCGGGATCCTGCGTGGGGTCACCCGGGACGCGATCATCGAAGTGGCGCGCGAGGCGACCTACGCCGTCGAGGAGCTTCCCCTCAACCGCTACGATCTCTACACGGCGGACGAGTTGTTTCTCACCGGCACCGCGGCCGAGGTCGTGGCGATCAAGCGTCTGGACGGCCGGGTGATCGGCAGTGGCGTGGCGGGCCCGGTGACGCGTGACCTGACCGCCCGCTTCCGGGCCCTCGTGACCCGAGCCGACTAGATTCCGACCCCCCGGCTCCTCAGGTTTCCCCTGGGTCCCGAATTCTTGACGGGACTTGGGCTTACGCCCGATATTGGGCCGCTCCGTAGTCCACTCTTCGTATCGCCCACGGGGGAGTGTGACCTATGGCATGGCGCGTAATCACCTGCGGTGAGCAGCTTTGGCATGTGGACGCCATTGCCGAGCGCCCTGCCAACACGCAGGCCTGGCATCTCGCCTTGTCGTTCCGGGCGGCCTCCGATGGGCTGCGGGGGCCGTCGTTCAGGACGCTCTTCCCGCTGGAGGCGACTTCGAAGACGTCGCTGTTCATCCAGGCGGAGCGCATCACGAACGAGGCGCTGTCGCAGGTTGTCGCCGAGCGCTTGACATGAGCTCGGCCCGGCTCCAGGACCTGCGACGCGTCGTGGGAGCAGTGGCCCGGCTGCGCGGGGCGAGCATCCGCGAGGTGTCCGTGCGGTCCGATGTCCGGCACCTGCGCGTGGAGCTGGAGAGTGGACTGATCCTGCTGGTTTCGGCTGAGCACGACGACCACGGCCGCCCCCGGCTGGAGGTGGACGTGGTCGAGGCTCCGCGCGACGCGTCCTCGCGGCAGCAGATCGAGGTTCGGTTCGACTAGCATCGGTTCGACGACAACACGGTGGGATCGGAACGACATTGAAGCCGGAGAGCATGGTGTACCCCTGGTCGGTGTGGCGGAGCGCGGCCTTGGTCGCGCTCGCCGCGGTGCTCCTGCTCGCGGCGGCCTGCGCCTCGTCGGGCGGCGGGCGCCAGTCGTTCGGCGGGGCGCTGCCTCCGGCCGGGGCCCGGGCGCCGGTCGCGACCGCGGCCGGCCACGCGGGTGTGGACTCGCTCGGTGCGGCGGTCGCGGCGGTGGGGGCGGGTGCGGCCGCGGACGCGGCCGTCCTGGACAGCCTCCATCGCTCCATGCCCGCGGCGCTCGACAGCCAGGTGGTCGGGGGCGACGAGATCACGAGCGAGGCCGTGCGGCTGTTCGGCGCGGAAGGGCGGAGCCTCGTGGGGGCGGACGAGCGGGCGGCCACCTTCGACATCGACGTGACCACGTTCGCCGCCAACCGGCGCGTGCTCGAGTATCTCCGCTTCTTCCAGGTGGATGCGCGGGACCGCTTCGAAATCTGGCTCTCTCGCCTGGGTCGTTACGAGGGGATGATCCGCGATCGCCTGCGCCGCCGGGGCCTGCCCGAGGATCTCGTCTATCTCACCCTGATCGAGAGCGGGCTGTCCAACACGGCGGTGAGCCGGGCCCGAGCCGTGGGCATGTGGCAGTTCATCGCCGGCACCGGCCGGATGTACGGCCTGACGATCGACCCCTGGGTGGACGAGCGGCGCGACCCGTTCCGGGCCACCGACGCCGCAGTGAACTACCTGGCGGACCTGGTGGAGCGCCTGGGAACCGTCTACCTCGCCGCGGCGGCCTACAACGCCGGGCTCGGCCGAGTCGAGCGCGGGGTGCGGCGCCTGCCGGGCGAGCCGCCCGACAGCCTCACTGACCAGGTGTTCTTCCAGCTGTCCGAGCGCCGCT
>CAZVSO010000129.1:0-3816 GCA_964629425.1 uncultured Gemmatimonadaceae bacterium | reverse complement strand
CGCCGCTACCTGCGGCGGGAGACGCGCGACTATGTGCCGAAGCTCATCGCCGCCGCACTGGTCGCCAAGCAGCCGGAGCGCTACGGGTTCACCGGGATTCAGCCGATGGCGCCCCTCGTGTTCGACGAGATCCACGTGCCGGACGCGACGGGGCTCGACGTGATCGCCCGGCTGTCCGATACCACCGTGGCGGCGATCCTCGAGCTCAACCCGCACTTCGTGCGCGGGGTCACGCCTCCGGGACGCGGGGTCACGGTGCGCGTGCCGCGCGGGCGGGGCGCCGTGGCAGCCGAGCGCTACGCCGTGCTCCCGGTGAACGACCGCGTGACGTTCGTGGATCACTATGTGTCGCGCGGGGAGACGTTGTCGCAGATCGCTCGCCGCTATCGGGTCTCGCAGACCATGGTGCGGAGCGCGAATCCCGGCCTGCGGCCGCAGGCGCTCCGCATCGGCCAGCGCCTCATCATTCCGATGAGCGGCCGCATCGTACCGCCGTCGGCCTGGAGCGCGCCGCCGGAGACCGGCTATCGCCGCACCGCGGGCTCGGCGTCGAGCGCTACGACGCATCGGGTGCAGCGCGGCGAGAACGCCAGCCGGATCGCCCGCCGCTACGGGGTGTCCACCACGGCGCTGCTCCGCGCCAACGGGCTCACGATGGGATCGGTGATCAGGGTGGGGGACAGGCTGCGGATTCCGAGCGACTGAAGTAGTTTTCAGTGGTCAGTTGTCAGTCGTCAGTACATCCGAAAGACGAGCGGGGGCCGGCAGATCGCCGCCCCCGCTCGTTCATTTATCGAAGCTGTTGACTGACCACTGACAACTGACGACTGAAAACTGAACAGCTACCTCCGATACCCCCGCATCACCATGCCCTCGTAGCCGTTCCGGGCGTCCTGTCCCGTGTTGAGCAGCTCCTCGACCTTCGCGGGTCCGCGGTTGTACGCCAGGAGCGCCGTCTCGAGATGCCCGTTGTAGCGCTCGAGCAGGTCGCGCAGGTAGCGGAACCCGAGACGCAGGTTTGTCTGGGGATCGTACAGCTGCTCCAGGGTCAGCCCGGGCTCGTACAGCCGTGCCGTGCTGGGGAGCACCTGGGCGAGGCCCAGGGCGCCGGCCGTGCTCTTGGCCCGCGGATTGAAGCGGGACTCGACCTTGACGAGGCGGAAGCCCAGGTTGGGATCGATCCCCTCCGAGAGCGCCACATCGTAGATCGTCCCGGTGAGGTCGGCCGGGATGTCGTACTGGCTGGAGTACTCGATGATGGCGTTGGCGCGCTCGAGCTGGACGCGTGCCACCTCGAGCTCCCCGCGCGTGGCCTCGAGCTCCTGGGACAGCGCGCGGACCTCGGTCAGCAGGTCCCCGGGCGTCGCCGGGCGGTCGTCGGCGGTGGCGCGGCGGGCGTACCCGCCGATGCTGCTCACGACGAGCGCGCCCAGCAGAATCATCCCGCCTTGGAACATCAGCCGTTGTGTCTTCGTGCGCATAGCCTTCTCTATCCCCTTCGGGCGTCGCCAGCAACATGGCTCGGCCGCGTCAACACCGGGTCAAGGGCACGCCCAAGCTGGCTTCTTCGGCGCGGACCGGCGGTGACCCAGATCAACATGCCGGCTCAGCGGTGCCAGTCGCCCCGAGTGCCGCCCGTTTTCTCCAACAGGCGGACGGCGATGATCTCCATCCCTCGGTCGGCGGCCTTGACCATGTCGTAGACGGTCAGGCACGCCACCGACGCAGCCGTCAAGGCCTCCATCTCCACCCCGGTCCGGCCGATCGCCTTGGCCGCCGCCCGGACGCGGACGCCGGGAAGCGCGTCGTCCAAAGTGGCCCGGACCTCGATGTGGTCCAGGGGGATGGGATGGCATAGCGGAATCAGCTCCGCCGTTCGCTTCGCCGCGAGCGTTCCCGCCATCTCGCTCGCCGCCAGCACGTCGCCTTTCCCGATCCGGTTCGCGGCCACGAGCCCATACGCCTCCGCCGACATCCGGATGGCGCCTTCAGCGACGGCGGTGCGCGGCGAGACGGCCTTCCCCCCCACATCCACCATGCGCGCGCGGCCCTCGCCGTCCACATGCGACAGCGTCATAGCGACTCCGCCAGATCCGCGGCGAGCACGGCGGTCAGGAGCTGAGGGTTCACGTTGCCCCGGGCCAACTCCCTGGCTTCCATGACCTGCCCCATCGCCCGGACGAGGCCGCCCGTGTCCCGGCCCTGTTGCGCTTGAGCCCGCAGCCGCTCGAGCAACCCGTCCAACATCGCCGTGAAGGCGCCCCGGGCCTGGAACGGGGGCTGCCGCAGCGCCAGGGCGTAGCGCGCGGGCAACGGCCCCCGCAGGGCGTCGAGCAGCGCCGCAGCGCCGTCGCCTGGCACGCCGGCGCTATCTCCTAGTAGGGCAAGGAGCTTGCCAATAGAGCCCTGCGCCGCCGTCACTGCCTGAGCTAGGGCCGCCCCGGCAGGTGGTGACGCAAGCTCGCGCTGTGCGAAGTCTGTCACGACACTGTCGGTCATTCGGGCTACGCGGACACGCACTACGCGTGAACGAATCGTCGGCAGCAGCGCGCCGGAATCCGCCGTCGTGAGGACAAACACCGAGCGTGGTGCCGGCTCCTCGAGGGCCTTCAGCAGAGCGTTCGCTGCGGCATCCGCGCCGGGCTGAGGCACCAGGCGGTCGGCGTCGCCGATAATGAGGACCCGGAAGCCGCCCATGGCGGGCATGAGCCGCAGTCGCCGCAACAGAAGGCGAATCGATGCGATTCCGTGGCTGGCGAGCCCCGCGGGAGGCTCATACAACGGCCGGGCGCGTCGGGCTGCCAGCTCGTCGGCCAGCGCCTCCTCGGCCTGCTCGATCTGCTTGTCCGCGTCGCCGCTCTTGGACGGCAGCTCGAGCGGCACGAACCAGTGGAGGTCCGGGTGGGACAGCCGCCTCACCTGGTGGCAGGCCGGGCAGTCGTCGCACGGTAGCCCGTTGGGTGTGCGGCGGCCGCAGAGCAACGCCTGCGCGAGCCACAGCGCAAGCCGCTGCTTGCCGACCCCTGGTGGGCCCTCAAACAGGAGCGCTTGCGGCAACCGGCTGGAGGCGACAGCGCCTGCCAGCCGGTTGCGGATTCCCTCGTGCCCGTACAGCGGGGGTAGAGGCATGTGCCAATCTAACTAGCTCGGCCCTACACCGCAGCAGTGCCGGACCCTTAACGCGTTTTGAGGGAGCGAGTTACCCGGCGGCTCCGGGACCTTGCGCGTCAGCCTGCCAGCGGCGCGGCGCCGTGCCCGTGAGGAGCTGTCACCGCTGGTCTAGGACTTCGCGAACCTTGTGGGCGAGCGCCTCTGGGGAGAAGGGCTTCTGGAGGAAGGCGACGCCGGGCGGGAGCACGCCGGCCGCGCCGAGCGCGCTGTCGGTGTAGCCGGACGTGAACAGGACGGGCGTGCCGGGCCGGCGCAGCCGGAAGCGCTGGGCCAGCTCCTGCCCCTTCATCAGGGGCATCACGACGTCGGTCACCAGGAGATGGATCGGGGCGGTCCCGGCACGGTCGAGGAGCGCGAGCGCCTCCTCCCCGCTGGCCGCCTCGAGCACGGTGTAGCCGTTGTCCACGAGTGACGCGCGGGCGGTGGTGCGGACGCCTGGCTCGTCCTCCACCAGCAGCAGGGTCTCGTGACCCCGGGCCGCCGGGGCGGGCTGGGGGTTCGGCGCGACGGCGCTGTCGCGCACGCGCGGCAGGTAGATCTTGAAGGTGGTGCCCTGACTCAGCTCGGAGTAGACCCAGATGGAGCCGCCGCTCTGTTTGACGATGCCGTATACCGTCGCGAGGCCGAGGCCGGTGCCCTGGCCGG
>CAZVSO010000128.1:0-8854 GCA_964629425.1 uncultured Gemmatimonadaceae bacterium | reverse complement strand
CCACGTACTCGACGTATCGGATCTCACGAACCCGGTGGAGGTAGCGACCTTCCACATCGATGGCGCGGGCCCGCACAACTTCTGGATGGACGAGAGCGCCCAGATCCTGTACGCCGCCTACTACAACGCGGGCGTCGTCGCGCTCGACGTGTCGGGGACGCTGGCCGGCGACCTCGCGGGCCGCGTGCGCAGCCGCCTCCAGGAGGGCGGGGCCGGGAACACCTCGACGTGGGGCGTGCAGCTCTACAACGGCTCGCTCTACGCGAGCGACATGCTCTCGGGTCTGTGGCAGCTGCGGACGACGCCGTCGCTCAGCGCGATCGGCGGTGGGAACAACGTGCCGGAGCGGTTCGGCGCGGACCTGTGGGTGCACGGCGGCTACGCCTATACCGGCACGTGGGGCACGCGCAGCGCGCCGGGAAACGCACTGAAGATCTGGCAGCTCGGGGCCGGCGGAGCGCCGACGCTGGTGGATTCGATCGTGCAAGCCGGGATTGCGACGGTGAGCGACGTGGAGGTGAGCGCCGACGGCAAGCTCCTGATGTTCAGCACGGAGGGCGGGAGCCAGGCGGGGCTGTACCTCTACGCTCTCACTGCTCCCTCGCGGCCGACGTTCGTGGCGCGTGCCCTGGTGTCCACGGGGCTCCACACCGCGACGTTCGGAACCATCGGGGGCCGGCTGTACGCGTTCGCGGCACGAAATCCGGCTCAGCTCCCGAGCCCGCCAAACCCGGCATTGATGATCTACGACGTGACGGGATTGGTGCCGTAACAGTTGTCAGTCGTCAGTTATCAGTCGTCAGGCTTCACCGGTTCTGACGACTGATAACTGACGACTGACAACAACCACACGGGAGCACCGCGAGTGACCCTGCACCGTCGGCTGCTCGGCGCGGCGATCGCGTTCTCCGCGGCCTGCCACGACGCCTCGTCGAGCCTGCCCCCCGAGCTCGGCCTGCCCCTCGCGGCCTCGGTGTCGATCCCGGCGAACTACGGCATCCATGACACATTCGTCCGCGACGGCCTGGCGTTCGTGTGCGCCTGGAACACCGGGGTCATGATCTACGACGTGGGGAACGGCATCAAGAGCGGCAGCCCGTCCGACCCGAAGCTCGTGAGCACGACCCCCACGGCGGGCGGCCAGGCGCACAACGCCTGGTGGTTCCACAACCCGATCACCACCGAGAAGCGCTACCTCTTCGTGGGCGAGGAAGGGCCGGGCAAGATCGGCTCCAGCTCGTCGGGCGACATCCACGTACTCGACGTATCGGATCTCACGAACCCGGTGGAGGTAGCGACCTTCCACATCGATGGCGCGGGCCCGCACAACTTCTGGATGGACGAGAGCGCCCAGATCCTGTACGCCGCCTACTACAACGCGGGCGTCGTCGCGCTCGACGTGTCGGGGACGCTGGCCGGCGACCTCGCGGGCCGCGTGCGCAGCCGCCTCCAGGAGGGCGGGGCCGGGAACACCTCGACGTGGGGCGTGCAGCTCTACAACGGCTCGCTCTACGCGAGCGACATGCTCTCGGGTCTGTGGCAGCTGCGGACGACGCCGTCGCTCAGCGCGATCGGCGGTGGGAACAACGTGCCGGAGCGGTTCGGCGCGGACCTGTGGGTGCACGGCGGTTACGCCTACACGGGCACCTGGAGCGTGCGCACGCAGCCGGGCAACACGGTGAAGATCTGGGCCCTCGGTGGCACGGGCAGGCCCACGCTGGCGGACTCGATCCGGCGGCTCGACATCGGGACGGTGAGCGACATCGAGGTCAGCCCCGACGGCCGCATCCTGATGTTCAGCGCCGAGCAGGGCGCGGAGCCCGGCCTGTATCTCTACGGCCTCACGAATCCGCGCCGCCCGACGTTCATCGCCCGGGCCCAGGTGCCCCAGGGGCTGCACACGGCGACCTTCGGAACGATCGGGGGGCGCCTGTACGCCTTCGCGGCGAGGAACCCGCTGGATCCGGCGTTGTTGATCTTCGATGTGACGGATTATGCGCCGTAGGGCGCTGTCAGCCATCAGCTGTCAGCCGTCAGCTAGCTGACAGCCAATGGCTGACGGCTGACAGCTACATTCTCTTGTACTTCGGCCCGCTCCCGCCCTCGCGCGGAGTCCAGCGCGGCCCCAGCACGTCGGTCGCCTTGCAGTCCACGCAATTGGGTGCGTTGACGCGCAACGTGCCGTTCGCTTCCTCGTAGACTCCGGCCGGGCACATGTGGCTGTAGAACCGCGCCACCTCGGCGGGGACGTCCTGGCCCACGACCAAGTGCGTGGGAACGGTGTCGCGGGTCGCGTTGCCCGACTTGAACACCGCGTCCACCTTGCTGAACGTCAGCCTGCCATCGGGGGTGAAGGGCGGGAGGGACCCTGCCCCCTTCCTGCTTCCCGCTTCCCGTGTGTGTCGTGCCGCCTCCGCATCCCCCTCCATCGCGATCCGCCGGCCCGGAAACCTCCCGCCCGTGAGGGTCATGATCCCCGCCTTGAGCCCGCCGAGGTAGAAGCCGTCGCGGAACGCGAGCCGCATGTTGCGCGTGCGGTGCAGGTCGCGCATCACGTAGGAGTGGTTCACCTGCCGGTCGTAGGCGGCCAGCCAGGTCGCCGATGGCTCCGCCACCTTCAGCGCCGCGAAGATCGCGCGCGCCGCGTACATCCCCGACTGCATGGCGTAGTGGATCCCCTTGAGCGACGGTACGTCCACGAGCCCCGCCGAATCGCCCAGGATCACGACCCCGTCGCCCGAGCGGCGAGCGGGAACGGCGTAGAAGCCGCCCTCGGGGATCGTTTTCGCTCCCCACTCCACCATCTCGCCGCCCTCCAGGTACGGTCGGAACAGCGGATGGAGCTTCATCCGCTGGAGCAGGACGTGCACGTCGAGCGCGGCGTCGCGGTAGTCGAGCCCGACGACGAGGCCGAGGGCGACCAGATTCGGCTCGAGCGGATACAGGAAGCCGCCGCCGAACGCATCGGTAGGCAGCGGCCAACCGAGCGTGTGAATGACCGTATCGAGCGGGCGCTTGGTCTCCCAGATCTCTTTGACGCCGAGCGCGTAGATCTGGGGATTCTGCGATGACACCCGCTGCCACTCGAGCCATGTCTGCGCCAATAGCCCGCGCGTCCCCTCGGCCAACGCGGTGACCCGGGCGACGAGATCGTTCGGCGCCTGGTAGCCCGACATCGGATTCCCCTCACGGTCGAGCCCCGCCGCCGCCGTGCGCACGCCGGCCACCCGTTGGCCCTCGACCAGCAGGGCCGCCGCGGGGAACCCCGTAAAAATGTTCACGCCGAGCGCCTCGGCCTTCTCGCCCAGCCAGCGCACGATCTCGCACAGCGACCCGACGTAGTTGCCCGTGTTGTGCATCGTGGGGGGCGTGGGAAGACGCCATTGGCCGCTCGCCGTTAGCAGATACACGGCCTCACGCCGCACGGGAGCCCGGAACGGGAAGTCAGCGTCCTTCAACTCGGGGAACAGCTCGCGGAACGGCCGCGGATTGACGACGGCGCCCGACAGCGAGTGCTCGCCCAGCGCCTCGGCCTTCTCCAGCACGCCGATCGAGACGTCACCCAGCCCGCGGCCCGTCTCGTTGTCGCGCCGGACGAGCCGCGCCAGCTCGATCGCCCCCGCGAGCCCGGCAGGGCCGGCGCCGACGAACAGCACGTCGAGGTCCATCCGATCCCCAGCACCGTCGGAGCCGAGGGGTACAATGAGCCGGTCCAGGGGCAACGGCAGCTGGTAGCGCGACGGCACCACGCTTCCCGCTTCCCGCTTCCCGCTTCCCGGCTCAGCCATGGAGCTTCCTGATCTCCTCCGCCAGCTTCGGGACGATCTCGAACAGGTCTCCCACGATCCCGTAGTCCGCCACCTTGAAGATCGGCGCGTCTTTGTCCTTGTTGATCGCCACGATGACCTTCGACGTGCGCATGCCGGCGAGGTGCTGGATCGCGCCCGAGATGCCCACGGCGATGTAGAGCGTCGGGCTTACGGTCTTGCCCGTCTGGCCGACCTGGTCGGCGTGGGGGCGCCAGCCGGCGTCCACCACGGCGCGCGATGCGCCCACGGCCGCCTTGCCGCCGAAGGCCTGCGCCAGCTCGTCGAGCACCTTGAAGTTCGCCGGCTCCCTGAGGCCACGGCCGCCCGAAATCACGATGGATGCTTCGGCGACGTCGAGCGCGCCGGCCGCGGCGGCCTTGATCTCGCGCACCACCGCGCGCCCCGCGGGCACGTCCACCGCCGCGGCTTCCTGCGCGCCCGGGTGGGGTCGCGACACCGGGGTAAACACGCTGGGCCGGACCGACAGGAGCGCGGGGCGGGCTGTGAGCTTCACCCGCAGCAGCGCCTTGCCGGCGTACACCGGCCGCGTCACCACGATGGCGCCGCCCTCCACGGCGACGTCCGTAACGTCGGCGGCGAGCGCCACGCCGAGCTTCGCGGCCACGCGGGGTGCGAGATCCCTCCCCTGCGCGCTCGCGGCGAGCACGACGGCGCCGTACCCAGCCGCCTTGACACGCTCGGCGACGACGCGGGCGCACGCCTCAGCGTCGTACTTGGCGAACGCCGCCGCGGTGGTCGTCGTGACTTTATCGGCGCCGAAGCCGCCCAGCGCGTCCACGCCTCGGACAGGGCCGGCCGCGAGCACGAGCGCGTGCACCTCGCCGCCCAGGCCGTCCGCCAGGCGCCGCGCCGCGGTCACGACCTCGTGGGACACCTTGCGCAGCGCGCCGTCGCGCTGCTCCAGCACCACGAGCACGGCGGTCACAGGACCTTTGCCTCCTCGCGCAGCAGCCGCACCAGCTCGGGCACCGCCGCCGGCCCCTCGCCCACGATCCTGCCTTCCTTCCGCTCGGCGGGCGGGGTCATCGCCAGCACCTCGAGTCCACCGCCCGGCAGCGCGATGGGCTTCACGTCGAGCGGCTTCTTCTTCGCCGCCATGATGCCCTTGAGCGCAGGGTAGCGGGGCTCGTTCAGCCCTTTGTCGGCGGTCAGGACGGCGGGAAGGGGAAACTCGACTACCTCGATGCCTCCTTCGACCTCGCGCTCGGCGGTCCCCTTCCCCGCCTCGAGCGTGAGATGGGCGACCGCGGTGACGCAGGGCAGGCCCAGCAGCTCGGCAACCATGGGGCCGGCCTGATGGTTGTAATCCATCGGCCGGGATCTTGTCGGTCTGGATCAGCACGCCGCGGTCGGCGCCCATGGCGAGCGCGGTGCGGATCGTCTCCTGCGCGGCGGCGGGGCCGAGGCTGATCACCACGACCTCGCCGGTGCCCGCCTTCTCCTTGCGCTGGAGGGCTTCCTCGACCGCGAACTCGTCGTAGGGGTTGAGGACGAACTTCACGCCCGCCTCGTCGAGTGTCTTGCCGTCGGCGCCGATCTTGATTCGCGCTTCGCTATCGGCGACGCGCTTGATGCAGACCGCGATTTTCATGGGGGGGAAAGCTAATTACTGTTCCTTCGCCGCGGGACTCGTGCGCCGGCGCACCTCTCCGAACCACCCCAGCACCGCCACGAGCTCCGACGGTCCCTCTTGCGACTTGATCAGGAGGAAGCGCCGGCCGTCGGGATGCACGTCGTAGTTCGGGTAGTTGTTGTTGGCCGCGTAGCGGCCCTGGAACAGCCGCCGGCGGCTCCCAACCGAGAATACCGGGCCGGGCCGCACGTCCACGGCGATCAGGGAGTCGCCGCTACGGTAGAACAGCTCGCGGCCGGTCCGCGCCCACAGCGGCTCCTGGCCGCCGCCGGTCGAGACCTGCCACCGGCCGCCGGCCCCGGGATAGGGGCGGACGTAGACTTCTTCCCTTCCCGTCTCCTCCGAGGTGTAGGCGAGCCAACGCCCGTCCGGCGACACGCTCGGCGCCCGTTCTTCGAACGGCGTCGTGAGCAACGGCTGTGGTGTCCGGTCGCCCTGCAGCGGAAGGAACCAGATGTCGCGCGCGGTCTTGGAATGGCTCTCGCGATAGACCAGCGACCGGCCGTCGGGCGCGAACGTCACCTCCCACTGCTCCTCCGGGCGTGCGACCAGCGTATCCTCCGCGCCGCTGCCGTCCCACGCCTTCCAGTAGATGTCGCGATCGCGCCCGGCTGCAGTGGACGAGTAGGCCACTCTCCGGCCGTCCGGACTCCAGGCGGCGTAGAAGTTCTGCCCCTCGAAGGTCAGCCGCGACAGCGTGCCCTGGGCGACGTCGTAAATCCAGACGTCCTGCGCCGCGCCGTCCGTGAGCGTGAGCGCGACCCGCCTGCCGTCAGGGGAGAACCGCGGACCCTGCGGCGACCGGAGTTTTCCCGTGAGCGCACGCTCGCCGCCCTGCCGGTCCACCAGCACCAGCTCCTGCTCTGGCGGCGCCCCGGATAGATAGATCATCGAGCCGTCGCCGCCGACAGCAAACTCGGCCGCGCCGCTGGGCCGGACCAGCAAGCCTTCCAGCAACGATACTGGAGAGCCGGTCACCGCGAGCCGCCGCGGGGCGAAGGGGACCGCGAGCAGCGCGCCACCGACGCTGGCGTACACCAGATGGCCGGTGGGGACGTACCGGGCGTGCGTCGCCCGGCTGAGCAGGTGCTTCACCTCGCCGGTCTCGATCGAGACGACTCCCACCTGATACCCGTCGGCCCCGGAGGCTTGAATCGTGAAGAGCGCCGCCCGGCCGCCGGGCATGATCTCCGGCCAGCGGTGACTGGTCTCCGCCCGGGCGGTGTCGAGTTGGGTCACCGTGTCGACCGCGCCACCCGCCGCGGCGACCCGCAGCAGGGGCCCGTTCAGATTGGCGAACAGGATGACGTCGCCCGGCCCCCAGCTGGCGCCGCGCATGGTCGGCGCGTCGGTGATGGTGAGCGGGGGGCCACCGGCCAGGGCGACCTTCTTGATCTTGTTTTGGGCCCAGAAGCCGATCCAGGCGCCGTCCGGCGAGAAAAACGGGTGCCGCGCATCCTCGGTCCCCGCGATGGGTCGCGCCTGCAGCTGGTCGATGCCGCGCAGCCACAGCTGCCTGCCCGGCTGTCCCGTGCCCACGTACGCCAGGTACCGGCCGTTGGGCGAGAGCGCCAGCACGGTGCCGTTATGGAGCAGATCCAGGCGCTGCTCGGCGGGCAACAGTACCGTGAAACGCCGCGGCGGCTCGAGCGTCGAGGGCCGAAGCCAGCCCGCGAGCGCCCCGAACGCCGCGAGGGCGGCCACGGCCCACGGAGCAACGGACTTGAGCCGGCGGGAGCGCACCACCGAGGCGACCAGCGCCGCGATCGCATCGCGGGCCGAGATCGCCGCCGGTGCGGCCGCCGTGGTCGCCTGGCCGATCGCCGCGCCGAATTCGGCGGCGCTAGCGAAGCGGTCGGCCGAGAGTTTGGCGAGCGCCTTCGCCACGGCGTCGGCCACAACCGGTGGGACCGCGTCGCGCAGGGCGCGCACATCGGGGGCGCGCGTGGTGAGGAGCTGCGCCACGATCGCCTGCGCCGTGGGTCCGGTGTGGGGCGGTTGGCCCGCCAGCATCTCGTACAGCACGCACCCGAGCGAATAAACATCGCTGCGGGCGTCGACCTGGCGCTCGCCGGTCGCCTGCTCGGGGCTCATGTAGTGGGGCGTGCCGAGCGAGAGCCCGGTCTCCGTGAGGCGCTCGCCCCCCGCCGCCCGGATCGCGAGCGCGATGCCGAAGTCGGCGACCAGCGCCTCGCCCTCGTGCAGCAGGATGTTCTCGGGCTTGATGTCCCGATGCACGATGCCGTGACGGTGGGCGTAGTCGAGCGCCGCGGCCACGTGTCGGGTGATCTGGAGCGCTTCCTCAATCGGGAGCTGGGTCTCCCGCTGGAGCCGGCGGCGCAGCGACTCGCCCTCGATGAACGGCATCACGTAGAACAGCAGCCCGTCCGCCTGGCCGGAGTCGTACAGCGGCAGGATGTGGGGATGGTTGAGCCGGGCCGCGGTCTCGATCTCGCGCAGAAACCGCTCGGCGCCGATCACCGCCGCGAGCTCCGGTCGCAACACCTTGATCGCGACCTCGCGGCGGTGCCGCACATCCCGCGCCAGGTACACCGTCGCCATCCCACCGGCGCCGAACTCCCGCTCGATCTCGTAGCGATCGGCGATCGCGGTCGTGAGGCGGCTGAGGATCTCGCTCATGGGACGAGTAAGATGGCCTGTCCCGGGAAAACTCGGGAGATGGCCAGACTCGAAGGCTGCACGATCGGAGCGCTTAGAGCGGCGGCGACGAGACACGAAAGCAGATTCACTGAGAACTGACGACTGACGCCTGCCAACTCAGTTGAAAGCATTCAACCCCGTAATCTCCTGCCCCAGGATCAGCGTGTGGATGTCGTGCGTCCCCTCGTAAGTGTAGACCGACTCGAGGTTGGCGAGGTGGCGCATGGCCTGGTACTCGGCCAGGATGCCGTTGGCGCCCAGCAACCGGCGCGCCTCGCGCGCCACGTCGGTCGCCATGTCGACGTTGTTGCGCTTGGCGAGCGACACCTGCTGCGGCGTGGCCGTCCCCTGGTCCTTGAGCCGGCCGAGCTGGAGGCACAGGAGCTGGGCCTTGGTGATCTCGGTGAGCATCTCGGCGAGCCGCGCTTGCTGGAGCTGAAATCCGCCAATGGGCTTGCCGAACATGACGCGGTTCTTGGCGTAGCCGACCGCCTCGTCGTAGCACGCCATCGCGGCGCCCACCGCCCCCCAGGCGATGCCGTAGCGCGCCTGGGTGAGGCACATCAGGGGCGACTTCAGGCCTCCGGACTTGGGGAGGATCGCGTCCTTCGGCACGTGCACATCCTGGAGCACGAGCTCGCTCGTGTCGCTGGCGCGCAGCGACAGCTTGCCCTTCTGGCCCTTGGCCGAGAAGCCCTTGGTATCGGTGGGCACGATGAACGCGCGGATC
>CAZVSO010000127.1:1596-8871 GCA_964629425.1 uncultured Gemmatimonadaceae bacterium | reverse complement strand
GATCGGATTGAGGAGCGGCGGCTGGCCGCCCGCGCGCATCAGCTCGGCCAGGAACGGAAGGTCGAAAGACCAGTTGTGGAAGACCAGCGGCAGCCGGCCGCACGCGTTCACCGCGCTGCCGCCCGCGGCGCGGACCGCCGCGAGCACCGCGTCGCCGAGCGGCGCGTCCTCGGGTGCTCCGACGACGGCCACCGCGAATCCGCGCCGCGCCAGCGCGGCGGCGAGCGGCCCGTAGTACGGCCACCGCTTGGTGCCCCAGATCGAGCCGGGCGCGAGCGCGACGAACGGCCGCGCCACGCCGTGCTCGCGCAGCATCCGGTCCGCGGCGGCGCGATCGGACGCCGTGAGCCCGAGGCTCGGCCGCGCCTGGTGGGGTGGCGTGACGCCCGCCAGGGCGAGCAGCCGGTCGATCTCATGTCCCGCGGCGGGCCGGCGACGGACGTCGGTATACAGTCCCGGCCAGCCGTCGTGAAAGCCGATCCGGACCGGGATGCGCGCCACGAGCGCGAGCGCCGCCGTGCGCAGCGAGCGATGGGGAAGATAGGCCACTTCGTAGCGCTCCGCCCGAACGCGCCGGGCGAAAGCGACGAGCCCGCGAACGCCGCGGGCCGCGCCGCGCTTGTCGAAGGGGATCACGTGCCGCACGGCCGGGTGGGTCTCGACCAACGGGGCGGCGGCGGGCGTGGTCACCACGTCCACTGGTCCGTGTCGCTCGGCCAGGACGCTGAGCAGCGGGGTCGTCAGCAAGACGTCGCCCAGGAAGGCGGTCTGGATGACGAGGGCGGACGGCGGCATGGGCCCGTCCAATCTCGCCGCGGCGGAGCGGCCGCGGTAGCCAGGGCCGGGCACCTGGTGCCGTTCCAACTTGCCCGGCTTCGGGTTTGGCGCCGCTCGGGGGCCCCCACGTGGGCGCGGAGCGTGAGAATGCGTGCGCCAGGAAAGTTGGAACGGTACTGGCGCGGGGCGGCGGTGCGCTCCATCTTGCGGCCAACTTCTGCCGTCCCGGCTACCGTGCCCGACCTCCCCGCTCCGCTCAAGGCCGCCCTGACCGACCGCTACCGCCTCGAGCGCGAGCTCGGCGCGGGCGGGATGGCGACGGTGTACCTCGCCGAGGACCTGAAGCACGAGCGCAAGGTGGCCCTCAAGGTGATCCGCCCCGAGCTCTCGGCCATCCTGGGCGTGGAGCGATTTCTCAACGAGATCCGTGTCACGGCGAACCTGCAGCACCCGCACATCCTGCAGCTCTACGACTCGGGTGGGGTCGACGGGTTGCTCTATTACGTGATGCCGTACGTCGAGGGCGAGTCGCTGCGCGACCGCCTGGCGCGCGAGCGGCAGCTGCCCGTGGAGGAAGCGATCGAGATCACGCGCGCGGTGGCGGGTGCGCTGGACTACGCCCACCGCCACGGCGTCATTCACCGCGACATCAAGCCCGAGAACATCCTGCTGCACGAGGGGCAGCCGCTCGTCGCGGACTTCGGGATCTCGCTGGCCGTGAGCGCGGCGGGCGGGAGCCGGCTGACGCAGACCGGCCTTTCACTGGGGACGCCGCATTACATGAGCCCCGAGCAGGCGACGGGCGACCGCACGCTCGACGGGCGGAGCGACATCTACTCGCTGGGCTGCGTGGCCTACGAGATGCTCGCGGGGAACCCGCCGCACACCGGCCCGACGGCGCAGTCGATCATCGCGAAGATCATGACCGAGGCGCCGCCGCGGCTCGCGCTGGCGCGGCCGGCGGTGCCGGCGCATGTCGAGGCGGCGATTCACAAGGCGCTCGAGAAGCTCCACGCCGACCGTTTTCAGCGCGCCGCGGAGTTTGCGGACGCGCTGGCGCGACCCCTCGGCGCTGCGACGCAGCCCATGCCCGCGGCGCCGGCAGCCCCCGGCGCCCGGGTGGCCGGACGCCGGGTGGACTGGCGGATCGCCGCCGCGATGGCCGTGGTGGCCATCGGGCTCGGTGCCGCCGGGGCGCGGCTGTGGGCCCCGGCGCCGGCTCCGGGTCCGCTCGGCCGCTTCGCGATCCAGCTCGATCCGATCACGTCGCTGGGCAGCGGGTTCGCGCAGCAAGTCGCCCTTTCGCCGGACGGCACGGTGCTGGCCTTCGTCGGCCGTGGGCCGCGCGGCAATCAGATCTACGTGCGCGCGATGGCGGACTCCCTCCCGCGGCCCGTCGCGGGCACGGACGGCGGATTCGCACCGTTCTTCTCACCGGACGGCCGGCAGATCGGGTTCTGGAGCCCGCAGCGGCTCCAGAGCGTCCCGATCGAGGGAGGGTCCCCGACCGTGATCGCCGACAGTGCCGGCGCCTGGGCCGCGTGGATCGACGCCGGCACGGTGGTCTACGCCGACCCCATTGGACGCACGTTGCGCGTTGTGGAGGCCGACGGCCGCAGTCGGGAGCTCGCGCGTTCTGATTCCGGGCAGTTCCTCGCCATTGGCTCGCTGCCCGGGGGCCGAGCCGTGCTGGCCGCGTTGCTGGCCGGCGGGCGCACCCGGACGTGGATCGTCGCCGTGTCGCTGCGGGACGGCGCGGTGCGGGACATCGGCCTGCCCGACGCGGTGATGGCGCGGTATGTCCCGAGCGGGCACGTGGTGTTTCAGCGCCGCGTCGGCGGCCCGCTCATGGCGGCACCGTTCGATCTCCGGCGCCTCCGCGTGACCGGGGAGGGCCGCCCGGTGGCGCCGGCCGCACGCATCACGTTCCGGGTCGTGGCCCAGTGGGACGCGGCCGCCGGGTCGGTCGTCTACGTGCCTCCCGCGCCGATGGAGCTCGTTCAGATCGACCGCTTCGGGCGCGCGACCATGTTGCAGGACCAGCCCAGCACCTACCACCACCCGCGCTTGTCGCCCGACGGCGGCCGCGTCGCCCTCGATATCACCGACCCGGAGTCCCGCGACCTCTGGATCGTGGACGTCGGCGATCGCCGGATGACCCGGCTCACCGTGGGTGAGACCGCCAACGATCCGTACTGGAGTCCGGACGGCCGGCGGCTGGCGTACACGTCGCTTCGCGGTGCCGTGCGGAGCGTCTTCGTCCGGAACGCGGACGGCAGCGGCGCGGCCGACTCGGTGTACGGAGACGAGAACGACCATTCCTCGGGCTCCTGGGCGCCGGACGGCCGCACGCTCGTCGTGGCCACCGGGCTCGTCGCCGGCCTCTGGGCCGTGCCGCTCGAAGGATCCGGTCGGGCGGCCCCGGTGGCGGGCTCGCGCTCCACGGAAGCCTACCCGGCCTTTTCGCGCGACGGGCGCTGGCTCGCATACGTGTCGGACGAGAGCGGCCGGCAGGAGGTGTACGTCCGGCCCTTCCCGGGGCCCGGCGGCCGCATCCAGGTCTCGGTGAACGGGGGCTCGGAGCCGGTGTGGACGCGTGACGGCCGCGAGATGGTCTATCGCGAGGACGCCGGCACCATCAGCAGGCTGATTGCCGCCGTGATCCGCACGGCGCCGACGTTCGAGGTCGTCTCACGCGCGCCGCTCTTCGACGTCACCCACTACGTCACGGTCGAGGACCACGCGAACTACGACGTGCACCCGGACGGCCGCAGCTTCGTCATGGTCCGGAGCACGCAGGCCTCGCAGATCTATCTCATCCAGAACTGGGCGGCGCAGCTGCGCGAGCCCTGACGCGTTCGCGCCCGCCGGGGGGCTACTCCACCTGCAGCACCGCCAGGAAGGCCTCCTGCGGGATCTCGACCGTCCCGACCTGCTTCATCCGCTTCTTGCCTTCCTTCTGTTTCTCCAGGAGCTTGCGCTTGCGGGTGACGTCGCCGCCGTAGCACTTCGCGGTGACGTTCTTGCGTAGCGGGCGAACCGTCTCGCGGGCGATGACCTTGGTGCCGATCGCCGCCTGGATCACCACTTCGAACAGCTGGCGCGGGATCAGCTCGCGGAGCTTCTCCGCCACCTTGCGGCCCCACTCGTGCGCCTTGTCGCGGTGGATGATCACGCTGAACGCGTCGACGGGCTCGCCGTTCAGCAGCATGTCGAGCCGCACCAGGTCCCCGAGACGGTAGCCGAGCAGCTCGTAATCGAGCGAGGCGTAGCCGCGCGAGATGGTCTTCAGGCGGTCGTAGAAGTCGAGGATGATCTCGGCGAGCGGGAACTCCCACCCGAACTCGACCCGGGTGGGGTCCACGTAATGCATGCCCTGGTAGATGCCGCGCCGCTCCTGGCCGAGCTTCATGACGGCGCCGATGTAGTCGGCCGGCGCGAGGACGCGCGCCTTGACGTACGGCTCCTCGATCCGGTCGAGTGTGGAGCCGTGCGGCATGAGGCTGGGGTTCTCGACGATGCGCAGCGACCCGTCGGTCTGGTACACGTGGTACTCGACGTTGGGGACGGTGCAGATCAGGTCGAGGTCGAACTCCCGCTGCAGCCGTTCCCGCACGATCTCCATGTGCAGCAGGCCGAGGAAGCCGCAGCGGAAGCCGAAGCCGAGCGCCTGCGAGGTCTCCGGCTCGTAGAAGAGCGCGCCGTCGTTCAGCTTCAGCTTCTCGAGCGCGTCGCGGAGCGCCGGGTACTGGTCGGCGTTGGTGGGGTAGACGCCCGCGAACACCATCGACTGGATGTCGCGGTAGCCGGGCAGCAGGGACGCTTCGCGGTGGGCGGCATCGAGCACGGTGTCGCCCGGCCGGGTGTCCTGGACCCCGCGGACGTTCGCGACGAAGTACCCAACCTCGCCCGCCTCGAGCTGCTCGACGGGCTTGCGGCCGAGCTGGAGGTAGCCGACTTCATCAACGCGGTAGCGGTCGTCCGTGTGGGAGCCAAAGACGATCTCCGTTCCGGCGCGCAGCACGCCGTCGACGACGCGGATGCTGGGGATCGCGCCACGGAAGCGGTCGTAGTAGGAGTCGAAAATGAGGGCTCGCAGCGGGGCTTCCGGTTGGCCGCCCGGGGCCGGGACGCGCCGAACCACCGCCTCGAGCAGCTCGGCCACGCCGGTCCCCTCCTTGGCCGAGATGCGTAGGATGTCCTCGGACTTCGCTCCCAGCAGGTCGTGCAGCTCGCGCGCGCGGCGATCCGGCTCGGCGCCGGGCAGGTCGATCTTGTTGAGCACGGGGACGATCTCGAGCCCGGCGTCGAGCGCGAGAAACAGGTTGGACAGCGTCTGCGCCTGGATCCCCTGCGAGGCGTCCACGACGAGGATGGCACCCTCGCAAGCGGCGAGCGAGCGCGACACCTCGTAGGTGAAGTCCACGTGGCCCGGCGTATCGATCAGATTCAGCTCGTAGACGCCGCCGTCCCGGGCCCGGTAGCTCATGCGGACGGCGTTGAGCTTGATCGTGATCCCGCGCTCGCGCTCGAGATCCATCGTGTCCAGGACCTGCTCGCGCATCAGCCGCTTGTCGAGGGTGCCCGTCAGCTCGATGAGCCGGTCGGCCAGGGTGGACTTCCCGTGGTCGATGTGGGCCACGATGCAGAAGTTGCGGATGTGGTCCTGGCGCATGTGGGGGAGTAATATAGGTAGCTTTAGACGGTTGACTCCCATCACCGGCTGGTTCGATCCCGCGCCCAAGGGCGGGTTCCTCCGTTTCGCGGCGCACAGCTATCTGCCCGCGAAGGGCGATCCGCCCGTGCGGCTTCCCGGCCTGCGCCGCGGCGACCTCGTCACGCTCGACGGCGGTCGCGTGACGTCAGTCAACGGCGTCGCGCCGGACCGGGCGCACGAGCGCCCCGAGTTCACCCAGCTCGGCGCCATCCACCCGTCGCGGTCCCTCACGCTCGAGACGCCGCGGGCCTCGAGCCCGCGCACGGGCGACATCCAGCGCGTCGTGGATCTCGTGTGCCCGCTCGGGTTCGGCCAGCGCGCGCTGATCGTCTCGCCGCCCAAGGCCGGCAAGACCGTCGTGCTGCAGGCCGTCGCCGAGGCGGTGGCGCTCAACCATCCGGCGGCCGTGCTCCTGATCCTGCTCGTGGACGAGCGGCCCGAGGAGGTGAGCGAGATGGTGGACTGGGGCCGCGGGGAGGTGATCGCCTCGAGCTTCGACCTCTCGCACGAGCGCCACGTCGCGGTGGCGGGGATGGTCTTCGAGCACGCGCGCCGGCGGGCGGAGATGGGCCAGGACGTGGTGATCGTGCTCGACTCCATTACCCGGTTGGCGCGATCGCACAACACCACGGGGCGGAGCAGCCGGCGCACCCTCTCGGGCGGGCTCGATGCGAACGCCCTCGCGGCGCCGAAGGCGCTGTTCGGGGCCGCGCGCGCCGTGCCGGACGGCGGATCCCTCACGGTGATCGCGACGGCGCTGATCGAGACGGAGAGCAAGATGGACGACGTGATCTTTGAGGAGTTCAAGGGGACCGGCAACGCGGAGCTACGGCTGGTGCGCGCCCTCGCCGACCGGCGGATCTACCCCGCGGTGGACATCGACGCGAGCGGCACCCGCCGCGAGGAGCTCCTCGGGGAGCCGGCGATCGTTGCCGGGCGCCAGGTGCTGCGGCGCGCCGTGGCGGGCCTGCCGCCGGAGCAGGCGATGCAGGCGCTGCTCGCCCAGATCAAGCGGACGACAACGAACGCGGAGCTGTTGGGAGCCGTTGGCCGTTAGCCGCTAGCCATTAGACTTGCCGTCAGCTGACGGCTGACCGCTGACAGCTTCATTCAGTTCCCCGCCTGCACGATGCGCTTGTAGCTGTCGGGATTCCACTTCGGGCGCTCGGCCCCGTTGGCCAGCTCCAGGCCGAGAAAGAACACCAGCTTGACGATGCGCGACTCCTTCTCGGCGTCGATCCGGTCGGCGTGGTCGCTCACCTGGTGGTAGTCGGGATGCGTGCCGTTGAAGAAGAAGAGGATGGGCACGCCCTTGCGGGCGAAGTTGTAGTGGTCCGACCGGAAGTAGAAGTTCTCCTGGGGCCAGAGATCGTCCACCGGCTGCATGTTCAGCTCGGGGTGGGCCGCCGCCACCCGCGCCAGCGTCGTCCCGAGGTCGGAGTGCTCCCGGCCGATCGCCGAAATGGTGTCCTTCCAGTTGCGGCCCACCATGTCGAGGTTGAGGTTCGCGATGGCGTCGGCGATGGGGAGCGGCGGGTGATCCGCGAAGTACTGGCTTCCCCAGAGTCCCTTCTCCTCGCCGCTCACCGCCACGAACACGAGCGAGCGTTTGGGGCGAGGGCTCAGGTTGGCGAACGCTTCCGCGGCCTCGACGACCGCGATGGTGCCGGACGCGTCGTCGTCCGCGCCGTTGCAGATCGAGTCGCCGCCGCGAGCGGCGCAGCCCTCGCCCGCCCCCGGCGTGCCGACGTGGTCCATGTGTCCGGTGAAGAACACGTATT
>CAZVSO010000127.1:0-1586 GCA_964629425.1 uncultured Gemmatimonadaceae bacterium | reverse complement strand
TCCGCCCCCTTCGCCTGGCAGCCCGGGCCGGTGCCCGCGACACCGACGTGATCCATGTGCGCGCTGTAGACGACATATTCGCGCTTGAGCTGGGGGTCGCTGCCTTCGAGTATGCCGACCACGTTGGGAGCCGCGATGCGCTGCAGCACGTGCTGCGCGGGTCGGAACGTGACCGTCGTGCCCTCCAGCTGCCGGGCGACGCGGGTCACCGACGATCGCAGCGCGGCGGGATCGATGCCCAGCGCGCGCGCCGCTGTCGACTCGCGGATCTCCAGCAGCGCGGCCTCGAACGGCGCTGCGGCCGCTCCCTCGAGGCCGATGCTGGGACGGACCAGCCGGGGCTGGAGTGCCTGCCAGCCGGAGTCCGATCGATTGGACACGAGGAGCACGCCGACTGCGCCATGCTCGACGACGGCCGTCTGCGCGGCGCGCACGTCGAACTGGAGACCGAAGAAGCCCTGCCGCGCGCTGGTGGCTGGCATCACGACCCAGGCGCCCTTGACGTCGAGGCCGCCGAGCGGAGCCGCCGAGTCTGCCGGTCCGGCCAACAGTACGGCCGGGCCGGACAGCTCCCGCTCGGGCAGGGGGAACGCCGGAACGACCATCAGGCCGGTCCCCGGCTTGAGACTCTGGGTGCCGCGCCCCGCGATCACGAGCGTCGTCACGGCGGTGTCGAGCTGCCGTCGCACCACGCCGTAGCGCTGGATGAACGTGCCACTGTCGCCGCCCGGCTTGAGCCCGAAGCGGCGGAACTCGCCGGCGATGTAGGCGGCCACTTCCTCGAGCTCGGGGCTGGGAGTGTCGCGCCCGCGCATCGAGTCATCGGCGATGATGCCGATGCGCCGCGCCACGTCCGCCGCGGTAATCGACTGCACGGCGCGGGCGATCGACTGCGACGACTGGGCGGCCCCGAGGGACGCTCCGAGCGAGATCAGGAGACAGACCGCGAGCACACGATGGAGGCGATGCACGGAACACCCCTGTGGAGAATGGAATCACGGATCTGCGAGTCGGGCCGGAGTCTCCGGCCCGTGGCTCTGACGGCGACGCGCCGGGCGGTGTTTCGCTCCGGCTCGGGTCCCGCCGCCGCAGGAAAGCTAGCGCGCCCCGCCGCGGGGGACCACGGACGGGGCGCGCGTCGATAGGAATCCGCGACGTCAGGCTCGGCGGCGCTTGAGGTCCGGCTCGCGACGCGCGGGAGGGCGCGCCTCGTCACGGCGTGGCTCGGCTCGCGGCGCGACGCGGGCCTCTTCTTCCCGACCTTCGCGCCGCTCGGCGCGCGGCTCCTCACGCTTCGGCTCCTCACGCTTGGGAGGCGGTTCGGTCGCCGCCCGTTCGCTCCGCTGGGGCCGTTCCACCGCACCGCGCTCGCCGGCACCCGGGCCGGCCGCGGCCCGGCGCTCGCGGCCGGAGCGCTCGGCGGGTTCCTGCCGGCCGGGCGGGGCTTGCTGGTCTCGGCCCGCGCCCCGACCCTGTCGCCCGTCGTCATCCCCGTGGCCCGGCTCGGCGCGCCGCCCGGGCGGGTCTCCACGGTCGGTGCGGGGCGCGCGGCTCGGGCCGGAAGGTGCCACGTCCGCACCACGATC
>CAZVSO010000126.1:0-8984 GCA_964629425.1 uncultured Gemmatimonadaceae bacterium | reverse complement strand
CGGCGGCGAGCAGCGGCTGAGCGACTTCCTGCTGTGGGAGTGCGCCTACGCCGAGCTGCACTTCACCGCGCGCATGTGGCCCGAGTTCGGCGCCGGCGACCTCGAGGCGGCCGTCAAGGAATTCCACCAGCGCGAGCGCCGCTTCGGCGCGCTGCCGGACCGGGCGGCCGGGTGACGCCCCGCGCCCGGCTCGCCCTCGCCGTGCTCGGCGCCGCGCTCGCCCTGGGAGTCGCCGGCGACCTCCTGCTCCGCACCGTCCCGTCGTCGTGCAGCTGCGCTACTTCTTCGGCGGCGCCGAGCTGGTGCAGGAAACGCTCGGCCTCACGTACGCCGAATACGCGCGTCGCGGCTTCATGGAGCTGGTCACGGCGAGCGGCCTGGTGCTCCCCGTGCTGCTCGGCGCCGATTGGGCGTTGCGCGCGGCGCCACCGCCGCACCGCCGCATCTTGCGTCACCTCGCCGGCCTGTTGCTGGCCCTTCTCGCGGTGATCACGGCCTCCGGGCTCGAGCGGGCTCGGCTCTATGTCGCGGTGTTCGGGTGGTCGGAGATCCGCCTGTACGCCACCGCCGGGATGCTGTACTTCGCCGGCGCGTTCGCCTGGCTGGCGGCCACGGTGCTGCGGGCAGGGGGCACGGAACGGACGCAGCGCTTCGCCTTCGGTGCCTTCGTCCAGGGACTCGCGTTCCTGGGCGCGCTCCACGTGCTGAACCCCGACGCGTTCATCGTTCGCCGCAACCTCGAGCGCCCGGGCACGGCGCGGGGGTTCGACGCCGCGTATGCCGCCTCGCTCTCGGCTGACGCCGTGCCGGTCCTCCTGGACGCCCTGCCCCGACTGGACACACGCAGCCGGTGCGACGTCGCGACCGCGCTGCTGCAACGCTGGGGCGACCCATCGGGCCCCGACTGGCGCACCTGGAACTGGGGTCGTGCCCGGGCGCGCCGCCTGGTGGCCGAGCACCGTCCCGCGCTCACGAGCGCCTGCAACCCCGCGATCATCCCGAAGGAGACCCCATGAACACCGACGGACTCACCCCGTTCAGCGTGCTCGCGTTCCTCGCTCTGGTCGGCGGAACGGGCGCGGGCGCCGTCGCCGTGGTCGCCGCGCTGCTCGCACGACACCGCGTCCTCGCCCGGCGGCTCGCGCTGATCACCGCCGGCGGCTGGGGGGTGTACGCCCTGCTGCTGGTGACGGCGTCGCTCACGAGCAAGAGCCGCCTGCTGGGCCTGAACGAGGAGAAGCACATCTGCGAGGTCGACTGCCATACCGCCTACGCCGTCACCGCCGTGCGCGCTGGGAGCACCATCGGCACCGGTGCGACCGACCCGGCCCCCCGGCGCGCGTCCTACGTCGTGACGCTTCGGGTCCAGTTCGACGAGGAGACCATCTCGCGCCGCCGCGGCATGATGCCGCTACTCCCGGGCGCCCGCGCCATCCGACTGATGGATCGTGGCGGCGCCACCTACACACCGTCGCCCGAGGCGTTCGACGCGCTGCGCAAGTGCCTGGTACCGGGCGAGGCGTACACCACGGATCTGGTGTTCGATCTCCCCGCGGACATCATCGAACCCCGGCTGTTCATCGGGGCCGACCCGTTCCTACCGATCGACGCGTTCTTGATCGGCCACGAGAGCAGCCTGTTCCACAAGAAGACCGTGTTCCGGCTGGATACGTGACAGCACGCAGACGCAGCAGGTGATCAGTAGACCTGACAACTGACGACTGAAGACTCACGGCGGTAGCTTTCCGCCGTGCCCCTCCCGCTCTTCCAGGTCGACGCCTTCACCTCCCACCCCTTCGCCGGTAACCCCGCGGCGGTGTGCCTCCTGCCCGGGCCTGCGGACCCGCGCTGGATGCAGGACGTCGCGTCCGAGATGAACCTCTCCGAGACCGCGTTCGTCCATCCCGTGGCCGACGGGCTCAGCCTCCGCTGGTTCACGCCGGCCGTCGAGGTGGACCTGTGCGGCCACGCGACGCTGGCCAGCGCCCACGTCCTGTGGGGAGAGGGCCACCTCGCGCCGGACGCGGCGGCCCGGTTCCACACCAAGAGCGGCTTGCTCACGGCCCGGCGCTCCGGCGACTGGATCGACATGGACTTTCCCGCGACGCCCGCCGAGCCGGCCGCGGCGCCCGCGGGGCTCGCCGAGGCGCTCGGCGTGGTGCCCCGCGCGGTGGGGCGGAGTCGCTTCGACTATCTCGTCGAGGTCGAGTCGGAGGACGCGGTGCGCCGCCTCACGCCGGACTTCGCCGCGCTGGCCCGCGTGGCGGCCCGCGGCATCGTCGTCACGAGCCGCGCCGCGACGGACGGGTACGACTTCGTCTCCCGGTTCTTCGCCCCGCGCTCCGGTGTCCCCGAGGATCCGGTCACGGGCTCGGCCCACTGCGCGCTCGCTCCCTGGTGGGCCGCGCAGCTCAGGAAGTCCGAAATGAAGGCGTTCCAGGCGTCGCCGCGGGGCGGCGTGGTCCGGGTCCGCGTCGCCGGCGATCGGGTCTTTCTCGGAGGGCAGGCGGTCACGGTTCTGCGGGGAGTGCTGGCGGCGTCAAACGATTGAGGGCCGCCTTGCCGACGTGGCCCGACAGCGTGATTATGGGACCCGGGAGGCCATCGATGATCGACATCCGCACGACGACCGACATCCACGCCCCACCAGACGCGATTTGGAGGGCGCTCACCGAGCTGCCCAAGTACGCCGAATGGAATCCCTACATCACCCGTGCGAACGGAGCCGTCCAGGTCGGTCAACGCCTCGAGCTCCGGGTGGAGCCGCCGGGCGGGATCGCACGGACGCGGCGGCCCGTCGTGATCGAAGCTGAGCCGAACCGCGAGCTGAGCTGGGTCGAGGAAGGCTGGCTCCCGGGCATGCTCGACGCGCACCACTCGGTCACCATCGTGCCCCGGGGCCAGAACCGCACGCACGTCGTCCATCGCGCCACCTTCACCGGCCTGCTGCTGCCCTTCCTGCGCGCCCGCCTGGAGACCAACGTGCGCGAGGGTCTCGAAGCGATGAACCGCGCGCTCAAGGCGCGCGCGCAGGGCGGCGCGGGGCCCGGCCTCTAGCAGAAGGCATGGAGATCCGATGGACCAGGGGATGACGGCCGCGCCGCCCGCGACCGCCCACACCAGCCGGCTCACCGGCTACCTGTTCGCCCTCGGTGCCGGGGCCACGTGGGGGACCACGGGCGTCCTGTCCACAGCGCTGTACGGCGAAGGCGCCGCCATCACCGGGATCGGCTTCTGGCGCGTGCTCATCGGGATCCTCGGCCTCGCCGCCTGGGGCTTGGCGCTGCGCCCGGACCTCTTCCGCGCCGACCGGCGGGGCTGGCTCACCGTGGCGCTCGGCGGCGGCGCCCTCGTCGCCCTGTTCGAGGTGGCCTATCAGTACGCGATCGCCGGCACCGGCGTCGCCGGCGCGGCGGCGCTGCTGTACACGGCCCCCGTCATCGTCGCCATCCTGGCCCAGCCGATCCTGGGCGAGACGCTCACGCCGGTGCGCGTCCTGCTCGCCGTCGTGGTGATGGTGGGCGCCACGTTGACCGTGCGCGGCGGCTCGCCCATCGGTGGCCCGGCCGGAGCGGACGGGCCCGGCATCGTCGCGGGCGTCGTGGGCGGCGCGCTCGCGGCCCTCAGCTACGCGGGCACCACCCTGCTCGCCCGCTGGGCCGTGCCGCGCTACGGCGCGGTAAAGGTCCTGTTCCTCGAGCTCACCGGCGGCACGGTGCTCCTCGGCGTCCTGCTCCCTCTCTTCGGTCGCCCGCCCCTGCCGCCGTCCACCGCCAGCGGCTGGCTGTACGTCGCCGCCCTCGCGATCCTCACGGTCCTGCTCGCGAACTTCTTCTTCTTCGCGGCCGTGCGCCGCATCGAGGCCGCGCCCACCGCCGTCGCCGCCACGATCGAGCCCGTGGTCGCCGCGCTGCTGGCGGTCGTCGCCTTCCGTCAGGGGCTCACGCTCGTCGGGTGGCTCGGCCTGCTGATGGTGGTGGGCGGCGTGGCGGGGGGCTACTGGCGCGAGGCGTTCCGGGAGGGCCCATAACCGACCCCTATCTCGCCGACGCCGTCCTCCAGCTTCACAAGCTCAAAGGGCTCGCCGACCGCGCGGTCGCCCAGACCCGCGACGAGGATTTCTTCCGGACGCTCGACCTCGAGTCGAACAGCATCGCCCTGATCATGAAGCACGTATCGGGGAACATGCGCTCGCGGTGGACCGCTTTCCTCACGTCCGACGGCGAGAAGCCCGACCGCGACCGGGACAGCGAGTTCGTGCTCGAGCCGGGCGATACGAGGGCCACGATCCTCGGGCGCTGGGAAACGGGATGGCGCCTGCTGTTCGAGGCCATCACCCCGCTCGCGACCGCGGATCTCCGGCGCACGGTCACGATCCGCGGCGAACGCCACACGGTGCTCGAAGCGATCAACCGCCAGCTCACCCACTACGCCTACCACGTGGGGCAGATCGTCTTCGTCGCGAAGTACTTCGCTGGGCGCGCCTGGCAGAGCCTGAGCATCCCGCGGGGCAAGTCGAGGGAGGTCGAGGTCAGCAAGGACGGGAGGACGTATCGGCCGGAGGACCCTTGATTAATCAGGGTCCACCCCTCTCCCCTAGAACAGCACTTCTACCCCGAGCCGCACCATCCGCGGCGGCCCATAGCCGAACAGCGGCTGGTAGAAGTCCTGCGCCGCCGAGAGATACAGCGGGAACAGCTCCGCACGTCCCTGGATCAGTCCGTTGCGGTCCAGGTCGGCCCAGGCGCGGTAGCGCGGCGACTCGAACGGGATCGACTCGGGGTGCGTGGCGTAGGCCGCTTCGGCGCGCGCCGCCAGGTCGTCGGTCGCGAGCTGTGGCGCTCCGCTTTCGCGCCGCACCGACTCGACGTTGCGGCGGTTGAGCAGGTTGCGCACGTCGAGGTAGAGACTACCCCGCACGCGCGCGACGCTCACCGGGCGGCGCAGGAGTGCATCCACCGTGGACTGCGTCGGCAGCCGGTGGCTGTTGGGCAGGCCGAGCAACGTATCGCCCGCCCGGTTCGTGCGGCTGTAAGGCAGCCCCGTGCTGACGCGGAGCACGCCGGCCATCTCGAGCCCACCAAGGAACCGCACGCCGCCGATGGCTGGTCCGAAGCCGTCGGGCACGCGGAGCTGCCCGATCGCGACGACGGCGTGCCGCCGGTCGTAGTCGAGCGGGAACTCGACGCGCGCCGGGAGGAGCAGCGTCGTGTCGCCGGACGTGGTGTCGAGCTGGATCCGCCGGAAGAAGGCGCTCGCGGTGCTCGCGGTCGCCGTCGCCTGCTGTAGCGCGTACGACAGCCGTGCCCCCCACCAATCCCGGAGCTCCCGCTCGAACACGATCTCGAGCCCCTTCACGCTCCCGAAATCGGCGTTGCCGAAGATCGCCGAGTCGGGATCGAGTCCGAGGGGGACCGACGCCACGAGCCCGTCGAGTCGCTTGACGTACGCGCCCACGCGCAGCGCCGTCGCGTTCCCGGGCCGGGCGCGGAGGCTGAATTCGTACTGGGTGGCCTGCTCGTAGCCCAGGCCGGGATTGCCGCGGCGGAACCGGCCGGTGCGCGCCGTGTCGTCGAACGCCGCATCCACGAGATACTGGTAGTCCGGGGCCTGGCTGAAGCGACCCCAGCTGGCGACGACGGTCGCCCCCTGGAGGACGGTCGAGACGGCGAAGCGCGGGTTCAGGGTGCGCCGCGGCTGCGCGCTCCCCTCCGGGCCGCCGAGGTCGGCGCGCGGGTCGAACTGGTCGTAGCGCAGCCCGATGGTGAACCCGAGGTCGTCCCAGCGGAATTGGGTCTCCGCGTAGAGCGCGGCCGCGAGCGGATTGAACTCGGCGGCGCTGGCCGGCGGCACGGTGTCACCCACCGGCAGATAGGCCTGCACCCGGTGGAAGGTGCGCACCTCCTGGCGCGACAGCTCGCCCCCGACGAAGAAATCCGCCTGCCCCGCCCCGATCACGACGTCCACCTGGCCGCGCAGCTCGCGCAGCCGGTTCCAGGCGATCTCCCCCCGCGGGCCGAACCCCGTGAAGAAGGCCGGCACACCCCACGCGGTGCCCTCACTCCAATCGGGGGGCGTGAATCCCGGCACCGGCGCCCGCGCGCCCGCTGTGTCGAGCGCCTTGGCCAGGTCCTCGCCCTGGAAGCGGTAGCGCTCGAAAGTGAACGCGCCAAACCGGTAATCGGGCTGGTCCTCTAGCGCGCCGCGGGCAAACTCGCGTCCGACGGTGGCGACCCGCAGATCGAGTGTCACGGGCGTCGTCGACGCTGGGCTCGCCGTCCGCTGGAAGTGCGCGCTCAGGAGGTCGCCCTGGACCCGGACGCCCGGACCCAGGGTCTCGTCGTACTTGTACGCGGGATCGAACAACAGGCGCTGCTCGGACGACACCAGGCCGAACAGCCGCAGCGTGTGCCGCGCGCCGAGCAGCGCGGTCAGCTTGGCGCCCGCGTCCACCCGCTCACCGCTGTTGTGCGGAAGCAGGGACGGATTCTGCGCTCTGGGATCGCGCGGGTCCGGCGGCGGCGGCGCCCGCACGGGATCGGCGTCGAGCCGGCCCTCCGCATCAACGGCGACGACGAAGCCGATCCCGCGCGACACCGGGCCCTCGGCCGAGGCCACCAGGCGATCGATCCCCAGGTCGCCGCCCTGCTCCAGCGGCCGGTCGGTCTCGTAGGCGATCCGTCCCGTCCAGCGGTCCCCGGCGTCGCGCGTGTTCACGCTGACCAGACCCGAGAGCGCCTGCCCGTAGCGGGCGGAGAACCCGTTGGTCACGAGCGACGCGTCGGACACGAGATCGGGCGGCAGCCGCAGCCCGAGCTGCGCCGTGGAGGCGTCGAGCCGGTTCTTGACGCCGAGCCCGTCGAGCACGAACGCCTGTTGGCCGAGGCGACCGCCGCGATAACTCTCACCCACGGCGCCGGCCGCCAGCTCCACGGCCTGCGCCACCGAGGTGACCGGAAGCGCGCGCAGCTCGTCGCGGGTGATGCGCTGCACCGTCGCGGTCGCGAGCGGGTCGAGCACGGGATCGGACACCGCTTCCACCGCCAGGGGCGCCATCTCGAGGGCCTGCGGCACCAGGGCGAAGTCCATGATCACGCCCGAGCCGCCCGGGACGTAGACGCTGTCGCGCTCGGCGGGACGATAGCCGATCAGCGCCGCGCGCAGGCGATGCGGACCGCTGCGCACTTCGCGGATGCGGTACCGCCCGGCCGCGTCGGTCGTCGCGCCCTGGCGGCCGTCCACGGTGACCTGCGCGCCGGGCAGGGGTTCGCCCATCTCCGCGTCGCGGACGCGGCCCGAGACCGTCCCGGTCGCCTGGGCGGCGAGCCCCGTTCCTGTGGGAAGGAACGGGGCGAGCGGGCCGGTGAGCGCCAGCGCGAGCGTCGCGGCGCCCAGCACGGCTTTCACGGCAGCTCCCACATCCAGAGATCGAACGCCCGGCCGACGACGCGCTCCGCGACCACCGTCCGGCCGTCGGGCGACAGCGCGGGCCGCCGCAACGCCATGGTGGAATCGGACAGGAGCGTTGCCGCGCCGGTCGCGAGGCTGACGAGCATCAGCGCACCGCCCGAGTCCCGCTGCATGGGGCCGAACACGGGATCAACGCCGAACGACACCGCGCCACCCACGACCGCCACGAGCCGCCCGCCTGCCACCTGCACGTCGCGGGCGATTCCCGCCGGGCCGAAGTCGTGGACGACCGAGAGCGAGTCGCGGGACAGGAGGTAGCGAAACACCCGGCTGTCGCCGTTGAGGGTGTAGTAGACCGTGTCGCTCCCCGCCGCGGCGACCGACGACGCCTGGTCCGTGCCGGCGAGCATGATTGCCACGGGAGTCGGCGCCGAGATATCCAGCCGGACGACCTCGAGGCCCCAGCGCACCGTATCGATGATGCAGGAAGGGCAGGGTCGCGGGTAGGCGACTCGCTCGGCGAGATACACCAGGGCGTCGGGACCCAGCCAGCGGACCTGCGAGATCCCCTCGTGCGCCCGGCCGCTCGGCCCGACGTACGGGATCGACTGCAGTATGCGGGGATCGCCCTGGCCGTCCAGCCGCGAGAGGACGAGGGCCTGGGCCCGGGGCGACACGGTGCGCGGCACGCGCGGCGAGTTGGCCTGGACGTACGCCAGACGGCCGTCGGGCGCGGCGGCGGGCGCTTCGTAGACGTCCACCGAGTCGGCGGCCGCGGCGACGCGGTTGCACAGCTCGCCGCTGATCGGCGCGCCGTCCGCCGGCATCAGGGCCAGGCAGCGGTCCCGGTCGGGGCGGTCGAGCCGCTCGCGCGAGAAGAGGAACCCGCTGCCGTCGGGCAGCCACGCCGGCATCCACTCCACACCGCTGCTGAACGTCACGCGCCGCGGCGATCCCGGGTCGAGCGGGCCGTCGGGCCCGTACGGCTCCGTTCGGTATGGAGCGGCGTGGTCACAACCGGCAAGAACCGCGAGCAGCAGGCAGACGAGGCGTGAGCCGATGGGCTATCTTCCCGCAACGGGACGGAGAAATGGTACCCTCATGAGGCCCGTCTGGAAACTGGCGCTCGGCGTGGGAGCCGGGCTCGCCGTCGCCACGGGAGCCCTGGGCCTGTGGGTCGCGATCCCCCCGCCCGCGGCGCTCCTGGCGCACCACGCGGCGCCGGCCCTGGTGCTGGCGGACCGCGCGGGCGCACCGCTCCGCGCCACGCGGGCTGCGGACGGCAGCCGCACCGGCTGGCGCCCGCTCGACGCCATGGACCCCAAGATCCTGCAGGCGTTCGTCGCCGTGGAGGATCGCCGGTTCTGGAGCCACGCCGGTGTGGACCTGCGCGCACTGGCGCGGGCGGCGCGCGACAACGTGGCCGCGGGACACGTCGTCGCGGGCGGGTCCACGATCACGATGCAGACCGCGCGGCTCCTGCGGCGCACGCCGCGCACGCTGCCGGGCAAGGCGCGCCAGATCCTCTGGGCCCTGCGCCTCGACGCGCACCTCGACAAGGCGGCGATCCTAGA
>CAZVSO010000125.1:0-9010 GCA_964629425.1 uncultured Gemmatimonadaceae bacterium | reverse complement strand
TGCCCCGCTGCTGGTAGACGTTGGTCCGGAACCGCCCCACGCCCGGCACGCCGATGGCGAAGTCCGCCTCCTTGTGCTCGGCGAACTCCTTCACCTGCCGCGGGGTCATGATCTGCTCCGCCAGCGACTTCAGCTCCTCCGGCTTGAGCGGCGCCGTGGGCAGTCCGACGAGGTCGCCGTTCACCCGAATCGTCGCCGGCCGGCCGACCTTGAGCAGCAGGTCCGACCCGCCGCGCTGCACCATCTGCGTGATCGCCTGCTTGAAGTTGAACGGCGGAAGGCTGCCGGCAGTCGCTTCAGCCATGCGGATCCACCCGAAAGAGGACCTGTCCGAACTCCACGGGCTGGGCGTTCTCGACGCACACCTCCCGCACCACGCCCTGCACCTCGGCCTCGATTTCGTTCATGATCTTCATCGCTTCGATGATGCACACCACCTGGCCCGTGGAGACGCGACTGCCCACCTTCACATAGGGCTCCGCGCCCGGCTCCGGGGCCTTGAACAGCGTCCCCACCATGGGCGACTTGATCTCCAGCAGCTGCACCGCGGGCGCGGGCGCGGCCCCCCTCGCCCTCCCCCCTTCCTCCGCGCCGGGAAGCGGGAAGGGGGAAGCGGGAAGCGTGGCCCCGGGGGTCTGCGCGACCATCACGTGCGGCGCACCAGCGTTCGTCGTGCCGTGCCCGGCCTTCGAGACGCGCACCGACGACCACACGCCGAAGAGCCCCCGGCGAACCTCGATGGCGCCGAGCTCGGGGGCATCCTTCAGGATCTGTACGAGCTGCGCGACGATGTCCAGCTTCATACCCGCGTTGATTCCTCGACTTCGAGCCGATGTGAGTCCGGGTCAACTATACACGGTCCCACCACGTCGTCCACCACACCACCCCACGTCCCCACGTCCCCACGTCCCCACGCCCAACGCCTAGACCAGCTCGATCAGCTCCGTGGCGCCGTCCGACAGCAGCACGGGCCCGTCCGCCGACACGTGCACGTCGTCCTCGATCCGCACGCCGCCCGTGCCCGCGAGGTACACGCCCGGCTCGATCGTCACCACCGCGTCCGCGGGCAGCGGATCGGCCGCGGTCCGCGCGAGCCGGGGGGCTTCGTGCACCTCCAGCCCCAGTCCGTGCCCGGTGGAATGCCCGAAGGCGTCCCCGAGCCCTTGCGCTTCGATCAGGTCCCGCGCCAGGGCGTCCGCATCCCGGCCCGGCATCCCCGCTCGCACGCCCTCGCGCGCGCGCCGCTGCGCCTGCCGCACGATCTCGTAGACGGCGCGCTGCCGGTCCGTCGCCCGCGCGCCCACCATCACGGTGCGGGTAATGTCCGCGCAGTACCCGTCGACCACGGCCCCGAAGTCTAGCAACAGCCAGTCGCCCGCCGCTACGGCGCGCCGGCTGGTGTGCGCGTGCGGCAGGGCGCTGCGGGGACCCGACGCGACGATGGTCGGGAACGGGTGCGCCTCGCTGCCACGCCGTCGCAGCGCCCCCTCGAGCACGCCGGCGATCTCCAGCTCGCTCAGCCCGGGGCGCACCCGGGGCAACATGTCGCGCAGCGCGTCGCCAGCCAGCCCGGCGGCCGCCGCGATCGCCGCGACCTCCCCGGCGTCCTTGCGCGCGCGCAACCCCTCCACCGGCGCCCCGGCCGCTACCCAGCGCCAGGGCTTCCCCGCCGCCTCGAACCGCCCTGCGTCCTGCACCGTCAACGCGTGCGCCTCGTAGCCGATCGTCTCGAGCGGCCCCAGCGCGGCCAGATCCTGAAACAACCGGTCCCACGCGCTCGCGCGCTCGACCACGACGCGCGCGATCGCGCCGGCTTCGACCCGCGCCTGCTCCTCGTAGCGGAAGTCCGTCACGAGGAGCACGTCGCGCGGCGTGACGACCACCAGGGCCGCCGACCCGCTGAACCCCGTCAGGTACCGGATGTTGGGCCGGGACGTGACGAGCAGGGCATCGACGCCTGCGGTCTCGAGCGCCGGGGCGAGCGCCCGCAGGCGCTCGCCCCGGCGGTCAGCGAGCATCCCTGGACTGCAGGTAGCCGACCAGCCCCTCGAGTCCCAGCCGGTAGCTCTCGGCCCCGAAGCCCGTCACCACCCCCACGGCCAGGTCCGCCAGCAGGGAGCGGCGACGCTCCGGCTCCCGGGCGAAGATGTTGGACAGGTGCACTTCGACGAACGGCACGCGAACGGCCAGCAGGGCATCCCGGACCGCGAGGCTTGTGTGCGTGTATGCGGCTGCGTTGATCACCGCCCCGTCCGCCTGGCCCCGCAGCGCCTGGATCGCCTCGACCAGCTCTCCCTCGTGATTGGTCTGCGTCCAGCTGCATTCGACGCCGAGCGCCGTGGCCCGCTGCCGCGTCGTCGCTTCGAGGTCCGCCAGGGATCGGCGACCGTACAACTCCGGTTCGCGCTCGCCGAGGAGATTCAGGTTGGGGCCGTTCAGCACGGCGACCCGCACTACGTCCGGAGCCCCTGGAGCCACCGCTGGAACTCGTCGAGGTCCGCGCGATCGTCGCTGCCGGGGCGCGGTGGCCCGCCGTAGCCGGCGCTCCCGGAACCGGGGGGGGGGCCGTCCGAGGCCCCGCGCTCGCTCGACGCCCCGGGGGTCGCGAAAAAATCGTCGAACGAGAAGCCGCCCGTCGTCGTAGGCACCGCGGGCGCGACGGGCGCGGCACTGCCCGCCGGCGGCGCTACCTCTTCTCCGAAGACCGCGTCGAGTGACATCCCCTCGCGCGTCGGCGCACCCGCCGCCGCCGCCTCCGCCCGGCCCGCTCCCGCGAGCGCGAGTCCATGCAGCACGCCGCGCAGGAACGCCCGCGCCGTCTGACCCGTCGCGGCCGACGGCGTACTGCTGCGCCCGCCGGTGAGCCGGGCGATCTTGCCCCGCAGCGCCGGGTCGCCGGGTCGCTGCTCGAGCAGTGCCTGGTACACCCGCAGCGCTTCCTCCGTATGCCCCTGCCGCGCGTACAGCTCGGCCATGGTTTCAGTGACCACCGGCTCCGCCCGCGACAGCGCCGCGGTGTCGGCCGCCCCGTCATCGTCAGACAGCGATACCACGCCGGCGCTCGGCGATCGGCGGGGCGTGGATGGCGGGGTCGCCCGCGGCGCCGACCGACGCCCGGGCTGGACATCTTCCGGAAGGATGAGCGGAAGCTCCACGGACGGCTCCTCCAGGCCCTCGACGGCCGGCGCGTCGGGCGGCGGATACAACCCGCTGTCGTACTGCGTGTGGGAGAGCCCGTTCACCACGAGCGGCTCCGGCTCCACGCTTTGCTCGAGCTCGAGTCCCTCGGTCCGACGGGACTCACGGGCCACCGTGTCAAAGTCGATCCCGTCGAACGGCTCGATCTCGCCCGACAGCGGGGCGCCGGCCGACAGGGGCGTCACGGGCTCGACCTGCTCGTGCACGATGCGGATCTCGGGCCTCGTCATCTCCTCCGTCAGCGCCTCGGCGATCACCGCCAGACCCGGCCGGGGCGTCACGCGGAGCCCGGGACGCGGAGCGGTGCGCTCCAGCTCCGGGCGCGGCGCCGGCGCGGCCGCCGGTTTGGGCGTCGCAGCCACCTTGGCACGCACCCGCGCCAGCGCCTCCGCCGCGTCGCCATTCATCGGGTCCGCCGCCAGCAGCCGGGTCAGCCACTCGACCGCCTGCTCGGGCCGGCCCCCGCGCTCGCCGATCTCGGCCAGGATGCGCAGCCCGAGGATGTTCTCGGGGTCCAACTCGAGCACCCGCCGGAACACCTGCTCAGCGCCGGGGTCATCGTGCTTGTCGATCAGGCACCGCCCGTACACGATGTGAGCGCTGATGTAGTCCGGGTGCTCCTGCAGTCCGCGGCGGCACAGCTCGATGGCCCTATCTAGTTCCCCTGCCTTGCGATAGGCATCGGCCAGCGGGGCGAAGTTGCGCCCTTTGGGGTTCTCTCGTTGGCGCTTCTCGAGCTTGTCGATCTCGCTGGAGTAGGCCACAGACCTAAGTCTTTGTGGGAATTGAGCCAAGATAGTGATCGGCCGGCCGAACTGTCAAATCCGGACGGATCCGGCGCGCTTGAGTTTATGCGTTGTCGTTTTTAGACTTATGCCCCTTCGCCATCCGCTCGCAACCGGAGTCGTCGCGTCATGATGCGCACCATGCGGGCCCACGCCAAGTGGGTGTTCTACATCCTGGCCATCGCGTTCATCGGGTGGCTCGCCTACGGGCAGGTCATGGAGATCCTGGGTCCCGGCACCAACGTCGTCCTGCGGGTCAACGGCCGCAAAGTCCAGGTGCCCGAATACCAGCAGGCGGTGCAGGCCGCGCTACAGCAACTTCGCGAGCAGGACGGGTCCGGCCCCGTCACCCGTGAGGAGCAGCGGGACGTCGAGAACCGCGTGGTGGACGAGCTGATTCAGAACATCCTGCTGCAGGAAGAGTATCGGCAGCTGGGGATCACGGTCACGGCCGACGAGGTGCGCGCCGCCGCTCGCGCCTCACCCCTCCCCGAGCTGCAGCGCGCGCCCGACTTCCAGACCGACGGCCGGTTCGACATCGACAAGTACCGGCGTTTCCTGTCCACAGCCACCCCGGAGTTTCTCCGCGTCCTCGAGGCACGGTACCGCGAGGAGATCCCCCGGATCAAGCTCCTCCAGTACCTCACGGCCGACGTGTACGTCTCCGACGGCCGCCTGTGGCGCGTGTATCGTGATCAGCACGACTCGGCGCGGGTCTCGCTGGTCGCGCTGTGGGCGAACACCGTGCCGGACAGCCTCGCCCCGGTGACGGACGAGGATCTCGAGCGGTACTATCGCGCCCATCGGGATGACTTCAAGCGGTCGGCGGTCGCGTTCCTCAGCTACACGGCCCTGGACCGGCGCCCGGATCCGGCCGACACGGCGGCGGCGCTCGCCCGTGCGCGTGAGCTGCGCGCCGAGGCCGCCGGAGGGGGGGCTCGCTTCGCGGACGTCGCGCGCCGCGCCTCGGCGGACACGGTGAGCGCCCGGGACGGCGGCGACCTCGGCTGGTTCGTGCCCGATCGCTCCGGGTTCGATGCCCAGTTCCTCGCCGGGCTGGGCCGGCTGAGTCCCGGCAGGGTCTCGGAGCCCGTGCTCACCGAGTTCGGTTATCACCTCATCCGGCTCGACGCGGCGCGGGGCGACTCCGTACGCGCCAGCCACATCCTCGTGCCCATCGAGCTGCGGCCCGAGCGGCTCGACCAGGTCGAGGCGCGCGCCGATTCGCTCGACCGTCTGGCGTCGGAGCAGACCGATCCGTCGGCGCTCGACAGCGCGGCGCGGACGATGAGCCTGCCGCTGGCGCGGAACCGCGTCACCGAGGGGGAGCGCGTGACGCTCGGCCGGTTCGTGATCCCCGACGCCGGCGTCTGGGCGTTCGAGGCGCGTCCCGGCGAGACCAGCCCGGTCATCGAAGGTGGGGTGGCGTACTACGTGTTCCGGCTCGACTCGCTGATCCCGGAAGGCACGCCCCCGTTGCCGCAGGTGCGCGACGCGGTGGTCGAGGCCGTGCGCCGCGACAAGAAGAAGAGTGTGATCGCTGCGCGCGCGCAGGAGATCGCGCCCGCATTGCGGCAAGGCCCCAGCCTGGGGGCCGCGGCGGCCGGGGTGGGGGTGGTGGCGCAGCGGCTCGGGCCGTTCACCCGGCTCTCACCCCCGGCGGTGCTCGGCAACGAGCCCCTGGTCCTGGGTGCCGCATTCGGTCTCCGGGTCGGGCAGCGCAGCGGGGTGATCGCGGGGGAGCACGGCTACTACGTGGTGGCGCTCGAGGGACGCACGCCGGCGGACTCGTCGGCATGGCTGGCGCAGCGCGACGCGCAGCGCGAGGCCCTCGTCCAACGTGCCCGGGAAGCGCGCGTGCAGGCGTACGTGGCGGGCCTTCGCGAGCAGGCGAAGATCGTGGACCGCCGGCAGGAGCTGGCCCGGGCGCCAGCCGACGCGCCGGTCGGGGCGCCGATCTTCTAGCGCCGTTCCAACTTGATGGGCCTAGGAATGAATCGCCCCTCAAGTTGAATCGTCGTACGCAAGAGTCTCACGGGACTCGGCCGAGATAGTTGGAACGGCACTAGCGCTACTCGATCAGCCGTTTCGGGGGAGCGGCGTCGCGCGGTCGCTCCGCCACGGGCCGCTCCACCGCGTCGCGCGCCTCGTTCAGGGTCCGGCGGAACTCGCGGATCCCCTTCCCCACGGCCCGTCCCGCCTCCGGCAGCCGATTGGCCCCGAAGACCAGCAGGAACAGCACCGCGAGGATGAGCAACTCGGAGCCGCTCAGATTGCCCATGGGCGGCCTGCGGACCTAGTCGCTGAGCCGCTTGGGCTCGTCGCGCACGGGAGGGATCGTCTCCGAGCCGGCGCGGGGGGCGGGGCTCTCGATGCGCTCCTCGTCGCCGCCGTCGCGCAGGCTGTTCTTGAACTCGCGAATCCCCTTGCCGATCGATGCGCCGATTTCGGGGATGCGCTTGGCCCCGAAGACCAACACGAGGATGAGCAGCAGAATCATGATCTCGGTGAATCCCAGGTTGCCGAAGTTCATAGCGGCCTCGTCAAAAGAGCGAGCGGGCGACGAAATACGCGATGGCGACGCCCACGATCGCCAGGAGCGACACGTTGAAGCCGATCGGACCCAGCGTGAGTGAGACGACCACGAGGTCGAGGTGTACGGGACCCAGGGTCGGCGTCACGCTCCATGTGAAAAACTCCCGCGCCGCTCCCGCCGGTAGGAACCGCGACAGGAGCGAGTGGAGGAAGCCGCCAAGCACGAAGCCGCTGGCCAGCACCCCCAGGTAGAACAGCGGACGGCGGGGCCCGAGCGCCACGCTTCAGCTGCGCCGCTCGACCGCGTACGCGATGCTGTCGCGCAGCGCGTCGCGCGCCGCCGACGGCGGCAGGGCGTCGAGCTCGGCATCGGCCTGCGTCGCCAGCTCGAGCGCCCGCGACTTGGCGTAGGCCAACCCCCGGCCCGATCGACCAGCCCCACAACCTCGGCGACCAGCGCCGCCGGCGGGTCCGGCGTCGCCATCAGCTCGGCCACGACCGTCCGCTGCGCGGCGCTCAGGCGGCCGAGCGCGGCGATCAGCGGCAGGGTCACCTTGTGCTCGCGGAGATCGAGGCCCGACGGCTTCCCCGTGACCGCCTCGGACTGCGTGTAGTCGAGGAGATCGTCGGTGATCTGGAAGGCCCGGCCCAGCGCCAACCCGAAACGTGCGAGGGCCTCGCGCTGCGCCGGCGCCGCGTCACGCGCCCCCACCTCGCACGCGCCCGAGAGGAGGGACGCCGTCTTCGCCCGGATGAGGGCGTCGTAATCCAACTCGTCGAACGCCAGCTTGTCGTGCGCCTCGAGCTCCCGCATCTCTCCGACGGTCATGTCGTTCGTCACCCGCGCGAAGATCCGCAGCGGCTCGGGGTCGCCCAGTCCCACGAGCTCGATGATGGCCCGCGAGTAGAGGTAGTCCCCCATGATGACCGCGACTTGATGGGAGAAGAGCGCATTGATCGTCGGCATGCCGCGCCGCCGGACGGAGTGGTCCACCGAGTCGTCGTGCACCAGCGTGGCCAGGTGGATCAGCTCCACCACCGCCGCCAGGGTCGCCGTCCGCGGATCGCCGCCACCCACCGCCTGGTGGCTCAGCAACAGCAGCGTCGGGCGGAACAGCTTGCCCTTCATCCGCAGCAGGTGCTCGTTGACCTCGGCGATGCGGGGAAAGTCGGTGGCAATGATGCGGCGCAGCTCGTCGTGCACACCCTCCAGCTCGGCCGCCACCGGCCGCTGGATCTCCCGCAGCGACGCTCGCGCGAGCTGTGGCGTCACGTCACTTCACCCGCGCCAGCGCCTTGGTGCGCTCCCCGACATCCATGAAGCGGATGTCGACCGCGAAAACGCGACCATACAGCTCACGGGCGCCCGGCCCCTTGCCCTGCTCTTCCAGCGCCCGTCCCAGCCAGTAGAGAATCCCCAGTCGCTCCTGGTCACCCGACGCCGGCAGCTCGAGCGCACGCCGCAGGATCGACTCGGCCACGCCGTACGCCCCTTTCGCGAAGAAGCACACGCCCAGCGCCTCGGAGGTCCGCAGCTTCCCCTCCGGCGCCCGGAGCGCCTTCTGGAATTCGGCGATGGCCTCGTCCAGCAACCCCATCTCCTTGAAGGCGATCCCCAGGTCGTAGTGCGACTGGAAGTCGGTCTCGTCGATGTTCTCGTCGATCCCCTGCTTGAACCGGGTCAGCATGCCCTGGAAGTCGCGCTCTTCGTCGCCGGTGGGTTCCTCGTCCTCGACCGTCATGCGCGTATCGCGCGCGGACTCCTCGTCCTCGAGGATCATCGCCCCGAGGTCCACGAACCCTTCGGCCGGTCCCGCCTCGTCCCGGACCCGCATGCGCGCGTCCTTGGGCGCGGTTCGTCCCTCCGGGGTCGGCTCCGTGCTCGGCGCGAGCATCGCCAGCGCCGCACGCGCCCGGTCGTTCCGCGGGTCGTGCTCGGCCACCCGCTGGTACACGGCCCGCGCCTTGTCCGCCACGTCCGTTCGCAGCAGGGTGTCCGCCAGCTCCAGATAGGCGTCGATCAGGCGACCCTTGTCGCCGGTCTTGTACGCGAACTCGACCTGCTTCTGCCGGTGGCGCACGCTGTTGGGGTCTACACGCAGCACCTCGTCCACGACGGCCTGCGCCGCTTCCAGCTCGCCCGCGCTTTCCAGACCACCCGCGGCCAGGTCCAGCTCCTCGATGCCCCGGTCCCGCTCGCCCGCCTCGATCAGGGCTTCGGCCAGCATGCGATGGACCTCGGGGTTGTCCGGGTCGTCGGCCACCCGCTGCTCCAGCTCGTCGATGGTCGGCTGGGTGGTCGGATCCCCGAGATCTCCGAACAGGAGCGACCCGGGCCCACCCTCGAGCGAGGCGTCGTTGAGCGTCGGGTCGAAATCGGGCTCCAGCTCCAGCGGCGGGAGCTCGACGACCGTCTTGCGCTTGGGCGGGGCCGCGCGCGGGGGTGGGGGCGGCGGAGCGGCGCGGGGCGCTCCCGGTGGCGGTGCAGCCCG
>CAZVSO010000124.1:4872-9056 GCA_964629425.1 uncultured Gemmatimonadaceae bacterium | reverse complement strand
GGTCCGCGCCGCGCGGCGCGAGCCGGCCCGCGCGCGCATCGATGGCGACCGCGATGCGCTCCGGGCCGTGGCGCTCGAGCAGGCGGTGCACGAGTCGCGCGTCCTCCGCCGCGACCGCCGTGCCGACGACCACCCGGGCCGCGCCCCAGGCGAGCATCTCCGCCACGTCCGCGGGAGCGCCGAGCCCGCCGCCCACCTGCACGTGGAGCGGGACGGCGCCGATGAACTCGCGCGTGAGCGCGCGATTCTCGCCCCGCCCGTAGGCGCGGTCGAGGTCGACGAAGTGAACCCAGCGGGCGCCGGCGCGGGCATACGCGCACCCCAGTGCCGTGGGGTCGTCGGTCGAGCCCACGCGCGCCACACGCCCGCCCTGCACGTCGACGGCGGGATACAGATCCATAGGGAAAACCGCGGAGACTACGGCGCCGCGAGCCGCCCGAGCAGCGCGACGCGCAGCGAGTCGAACGCGGGACGCGACTCCCGCGGCACCGGCGTGCCGGAGCCCGCCTGTTGCCGCTGGGGGTTGGTCGCGCGCCCGTTGACGAGAAATTCGTAGTGCAGGTGAGGCCCGGTGGACAGCCCCGTCGAGCCGACGTAGCCGACCGTGGCTTTCTGCGACACGCGCGCGCCGACCCGGATCCCCCGGGCGAAGCCCGACAGGTGCCCGTAGCGCGTCCGGATCCCGTTGCCGTGCCGGAGCTCCACCAGGTTCCCGTAGCCGCCCTCGAGCCCGGCCTCGCTGACGATGCCGTCGGCCGTCGCGCGCACCGGCGTGCCCTGGGTGGCGGAGTAGTCGGTGCCTTTGTGCGACCGCCATTCCCTGAGGATCGGGTGGTACCGCCCCCCGAACCGGCTGGACACGCGGCGGAACTGGAGGGGAGCGCGCAGGAAGGCGCGCTTGAGGGAGCGCCCCTGGTCGTCGAAGAACTCGCCGCGGCCGGGTGCCGGCTCGAAGTAGAAGGCGTACGTGGGCGTCTTGCCGACGTCCACGCGGGCGGCGAGGACGCGGCCCGCACGCCGCTCTCCTTCCGGCGACTCGAGCCGCTCGAACAGGACCGTGAACCCGTCGCCGGGCCGCACGTCGCGGGTGAAGTCTACTTCCCAGTCGTACACGTCGGCGATGGCCCACGCGAGCTGGCGGCGCTGGACGGCGGGCAGCAGTGCGTCGTCCGCCGCCGAGTCGAGCGCGTCGTACAACGACGAGGCGATCACGCCCGAGACCCGCAGCGCACGCGCCGTCCACGGGATGGCCTCGATGGTCTGGACCCAGCCCGTGTCGCCGCCGTGCCGCTCGAGCCGCACCCGGCGCTCGGGCTCGGTCCGCACGATCACGCGCCGGGCCGTGGAATCGGCGCGCAGCCGGCGGACCTGGAACACCAGCCCGTGGCGCAGGCGGCGCGGCTGGAGCGCGGTGGCCACCGTGAGGAACCCGGCGTGGTCCGCACCCGTGATGCCGGCGCGGGCCAGCACATTCGACAGCGTCTCATCGCGCCGCAGGGTATCGGCGCGGTCCACCCAGGCCGACGGCACGCGCAGTGCCGTGGCAAGCAGGGGTCGCCGCCGGGGCCACGCGTCCCGCGCGGCCCAGGCCAGCGCCACCACCGTCAGCGCGCCGGCGGACAGGACACGACCCGGTCGGCCGATCATCAGTCCATCTGTCTCCGGATGAAGGTCGGGATCTCCATGTCGGAGACCTCGGCGGGCGGCGGCCCGGTGGGCCGCCGCGCCGGCGGGTCGTTCGCCCGCGGGTACCCGGGCGGCGGCATCGGAGTGGGGCGGGACTGCCGCTCGCGGAAGGGGAGCACGCCCGGCGCCGGACGCGCGCCCACGGCCACTTCGGACGCCGCGGTCTTGTCGAAGCCGGTGGCGATCACGGTGATCCGCAGCTCGCCGTGCATCGCCGGGTCGTTGACCGCGCCGAAGATGATCTCGGCGCCGTCGCCGGCGGCGTCGTGGATCGCCTCGCTGATCATCGTGACTTCGCCGAGCGTCAGGTCCTCGCCGCCGGTGATGTTGATCAGCACGGCGCTGGCCCCAGCGATCTGGATGTTGTCGAGCAGCGGGCTCGAGATCGCCTGCTGGGCCGCTTCGAGCGAGCGATTCTCGCCGCGCCCGGTGCCCGTGCCCATGAGCGCCGCGCCGCCATTCTGCATCACGGTGCGCACGTCGGCGAAGTCCACGTTGACCAGGCCCGTCACGCAGATGAGCGACGAGATGCCCTGCGTGGCGTGGAGCAGCACCTCGTCCGCCTTCTTGAGGGCGTCCTTGAAGGGGATGCCCTTCCCGACCACGGCGAGCAGGCGCTCGTTGGGCACCACGATCATGGTGTCCACGTGCTTGCGCATCTCGGCGATGCCCATCTCCGCCTGCCGCATGCGCTTCTTCCCCTCGAACAGGAAGGGCTTGGTGACGACGCCGATGGTGAGGGCGCCGAGGTCCCGCGCCATCTGCGCGATGATGGGCGCCGCGCCGGTCCCCGTACCGCCGCCCATACCGCAGGTGACGAACACCAGGTCCGCGCCCTGGAAGGCGTGCAGCACTTCGTCGCGGTTCTCTTCGATCGCCTGCCGGCCGATCTCCGGCCGCGCGCCGGAGCCGAGCCCGCGGGTGAGCTTCTTACCGATCTGGACCTTGACGTCCGCCTTGTTGTCGAGCAGCGCCGCGGCGTCGGTGTTCACCGAGATGAACTCGACCCCGCGGACCTGCTCGTCCACCATGCGGTTGACGGCGTTGCCGCCGCCGCCGCCCACGCCGACGACCTTCATCCGCGCGCTCTGCGACACCGTCTCTTCCAGCTCGAAGGGATTCATGGGGGCCCCGGGTCTCCGATCAGAAGAAGTCCTCCAGCCACCGCTTCACGCTCGCCACCACACTGTCCACCGCCTGCCCGCCCGACGTGCGCCGCCCCACGCCGCGCGCCAGCTGGTGCGCCGCGTACAGCACGAGGCCCACCGGCACGGCGTAGCGCGGCGCCTGCACGGTGTCGACCAGCCCCGAGATGTTCTGCTCCGGGGTCCCCGCCCGCACCGGCATCCCGAACACCTCGCGGGCCAGCTCCACCGTCCCGGGCACGTGCGCCGTGCCGCCGGTCATCACGGCGCCCGCCGCCAGGCGGTACCCGGCGCGCTCGAACTCGCGCGCCACCAGCTGGAAGATCTCGTCCATCCGGTGGTGGATGATGTCGGCCACGAGCTCGCGCGACGCCTGCCGCGCTCCCTGTCCCGCCGTGGACGGCAGGTTGATCATCTCGGCCGGATCCACCAGGGGACGGTAGGCGACGCCGTGGCGCTCCTTGAGGCGCTCGGCATCGGCCTGCGTCACCCCCAGTCCTTCCATCAGGTCACTCGTCACCCGCGTGCCCGCCCACGGCAGCGACGCGAAGTGGCGGATGCGTCCCTCCCGGAAGATCGCGACCCCGGTCGAGGCGCCCCCCATCTCCACCAACGCGACCCCGAGCTCCTTCTCGTCGTCGGTCAGCACCGCGTACGACGTGGCGAGCGGCTCGAGCACCAGGTCGGCGACGCGATAGCCTGCGCGCTGCACGCTCTTGCGCAGGTTCTGGGCGGCCGTCGCCTGCACGCTCACCAGGTACATCTCCACTTCGAGACGCATCCCCGTCATTCCGACCGGGTCGCTGATGCCGCGCTGCTGGTCGACCTGATACTCCTGCGGGATGTCGTGCAGGATCTCCTGGTCGCGCCCCAGCGAGACGGCGCGCGCCACCTCGTTGACGCGGGTCACGTCGGCCGCCGTGACTTCCTCCGCCGCGACGGCGACGACCCCGGTGGACGTGCGCGCGGCCACGTGTTCACCGGCGATGCCGCACGTGACGGCCGGAACGGAAACGCCCGCCATGCGCTCGGCGTCGCGCATCGCCGCCGCCACGGAGCGCGCCGTCTCCTCGATGTCGCGCACGACGCCGCGGCGCACGCCGCCGTTGCGGGCGAGGCCCACCCCCAGCACCTTCGCCAGCGGCCGCCGCGGCAGGTCGCCGACCACCTCCGCGATCACCGCGCAGGTCTTTGTGCTGCCCAGATCGAGCCCGGCCACCAGCCGGCGGTCCCGGCTCACCCGCGCCGCCTGGACGTGACCTCGCCGGGTGCCGGGCGGCGCACGACGACCTGTCCCGCATAGCGGGCGTCGAGCTCGGCCGCGGGACGGCCGCGCGCCGCCAGGTCCTGCGC
>CAZVSO010000124.1:1335-4862 GCA_964629425.1 uncultured Gemmatimonadaceae bacterium | reverse complement strand
TCGAATGACCTCCGGTCCCGCGTCGCGACCCAGCAGCACGCGACCCGACTCCAGCTCCAGCAGCACGCCGCCGCGCCCCACGGCGCGCGCGGTCCCCACTTCACGAAACAGCGCCGGATTCGTGGCCTGCACCAGCGCCAGCGCAGCCACCACGCCCGGGTCCCCGCTCGCCGCGATCGGCAGGTCGAGCCCCGCGCGCGCGGGATCGAACGGCAGGGGCCGTGCGGCGGCGTCCACCACGGTCAACCCCCGCGCCCCCGGCACGAGCGCCGCGGGCTCCACCTCGCGCACGATCACGCGCAACGCCGCGGGATAGCGGCGCACCACCCGCACGTCGGCGACGCCCGCGAGGCCCCGGACCCGGTCGGCGAGGAGCCGCACGTCGCCGAACACACTCGCCTCCGCCGGCAGCCGCAGCGTGGCGATCACGACGTCGGGCGACAGGTTCCGCACGCCCAGCAGCTCGACCTGCCGCACGCGGAAGAACGCGAGCCGGCGCAGCGCCACGGGCGCCCCGATCCAGGCGCCCACGAGCAGGAGCACCGCGGCCAGCCACCCAATCCTGGTTCGGGTTCGGCGTCTCACGTTTCCCGTTTCCCGCTTCCCGCTTCCCGGAGCCTCTGCAGCAGCTCCGACCCCACTCGGGTGATATCGCCCGCCCCCAGCGTGAACACCACGTCACCCGGCCGCGCGGCGGCGGCCACGGCGCCCGTGAGCGCGGCGCGGTCGCTCACCGCCGTCGTCGTCGCCCCCGCCCGCTGCGCGCCGGCCACGACGAGGTCGGCCGTGACGCCGGGCAGCGGCTGCTCCCGCGCGCCGTAGATCGGCGCGACGATGACCAGGTCGGCGAGCGCGAGCGCCACGCCCAGCGCCTCGCCGTGCAATGCCGTGCGCGAGTACAGGTGCGGCTGAAACACCGCCACCACTCGCCGCCCGGGAAACACCTGGCGCGCCGCCGTCAGGGTCGCCACCACCTCCGTCGGGTGGTGCGCGTAGTCATCCACGACCGTCACGCCCGCCGCGTCACCCAAGCGCTCAAACCGCCGTGCCACACCGTCGAACCGGGCGAGCGCGTCGAGCGCGGCCGGCACGTCGACGTCCAGCTGGAGCACGACACCCAGCGCCGCCGTCGCGTTGCGCAGGTTGTGCAACCCCGGCACGCCGAGTCGCAGCGCGACCGTACGTCCGTCGGGGAGCCGAACCCGCGCCGTCGAGCCGCTCGGCTCGAGCGACGGATCGAGGATCCGCAGCTCCGCGTCCTCCCCGAGCCCCACACGCCACCGCGGCACGGCGAGGCGCGCGGCGACCCGCAGCGCTCCCGCATCATCTCCGCCCACGATCACGCGCCGCGCGCCCCCGGCGAACTGCGCGAACGCTTGCTCCAGCGTCTCGAGGCTGCCGTAGCACTCGAGGTGGTCGGCCTCGACGTTCGTCACCACCGCGACTGTCGGGGCGAGCGCCAGGAACGCGCGGTCGTACTCGTCGGCCTCGACCACGAACACTCCGCGCCCGCCGAGCCGCGCGTTGCCGCCCCACCTAGCGACGCGGCCGCCGGCGAGTCCCGTGGGATCTCGCCCGGCGGCCGCCAGCGCCTCCGTGACCATGACCGTGGTGGTCGTCTTCCCATGCGTCCCGGCGACCGCCACGAGGGTCCCGCCGGCTACGGCGTCGGCTAGGGCGTCCGCCCGCCGGATAACCGGAATCCGCCGGGCTTCCGCCCGCGCGAGCTCCGGGTGCTCCCGCGTGACCGCAGCGGTTACCACGACCGCCCGCGCCTGATCGACGTGGCTCGGGTCGTGTCCCCGCCAAATCGGGATCCCCAGGGCTGCCAGATCGGCGGCGCCCGAGGGGTCCGAATCACATCCCGTTATTGCGACACCCTGGTGCCTGGCCAGCTGGGCCAGGCCACTCATCCCCGCCCCCCCGATGCCCATGAAGTGGACCGGGCGGGGATCCCCGGGTGCAAACCAGGTCATCTGTGGACGGCTAATATAGCGAATCTACGAAACTTGCGAAAGAGCTTTAAGCTACTGGATCAGCGTCAAGATTTTTGACACTATCTCACGGGCGGCCCTGGGTCTCCCCCGGGTCCGGGCGGCGGCGCCGAGCGAGGCGAGTCGTTGCGGGTCGCCGAGCAGGTCGCCCACGGTCCGCGCCAGCGCGTCGGCGACGAGCTCCCGCTCGGGGAGCAGGACGGCCGCTCCGGCGGCGGCGAGCGCGCGGGCGTTGTGCGTCTGATGATCGGCCGCGGCGCTCGGTAGCGGGACGAGCACGCTCGGCTTGCCCCATGCGCACAGCTCGGCGGTGGTCATGGCGCCGGCACGGCACACGACGAGATCGGCGGCGCGGTAGGCCGGCGCCATCGGGTCGAAGAAACCGCGCACTACGACGCGTCCGGGTGCCTCGAATCGGGCGGCGGCGGCGGCGTGCGCGGCCCCCACGCCCCACAGCAGGCTCACGTCGGGCAGCGCGCGGCGTTCCAGCAGAGCCCCGACCACGCGGTTGAGCGCGAGCGCGCCCTGGCTCCCGCCGACGACGAGGACCGTCGGACGATCGGGATCGAGGCCGAAGCTCGCGCGCGCGGTCCGGGCGTCGCCGGGCTCGGGCGGCCGGATGGGGTTCCCGGGTGCGTGCACCTCGGTGCCCGGCCCCACGGCGATCCGCGCCGCCGCTTCGGGAAAGCCGAGGTGCACCTGGCGCGCGCCGCGTGCCAGCCAGCGGGTGGTAAGTCCGGGAAACGCGTTCTGCTCCTGCAGCACGGTCGGGATGCCGCGGCGCTGTGCGCGCCACACCACGGGCCCCGCGGCGTAGCCACCCGTGCCGATCACGATCGCCGGCCGCTCCGCGTCGAGCAGCCGCCCCACCGCGCGCCAGGCGCGCCACGCCACGAGCGGCCAGCGCGCGTTGCGCCACCACGCGCGCCGGTAGATCGGCTCGAGCGCCAGGAGGTGGTAGCGGAAGGGGCGATGCGACAACACACGGGCTTCGAGCCCGCGCTCGGCGCCGACCAGGACCGGCTCGACGTCGGCTTGCGCCTCCCGCAGCGCCTCGGCCAGCGCGAGCGCCGGCATCAGATGACCGCCCGTGCCGCCGCCCGCGAGCAGGACCCTCACGCGCGCGCCGTCTCCGCGCGGCCGCTCGCCCGTCTCACGGCCCGGACTTGCGCCCCCGCCCCCCCCCCCGCGCGCGCCGGCGGTCCGCTCCCGGCCGCGGGCGTGGCCCACGCTCGCCAGCACGCCGGCCGTCAGGAGCGACACGACCAGGCTGGACCGGCCGTAGGAGACGAACGGCAACGTCAGCCCCGTCGCGGGCACCACGCCGAGGCTCACGCCGATGTGCAGCACCGCGGAAACGCCCACCGACGCCGTAAGCCCGATGGCGAGCAGCCGGCCGAACGCGTCGGGCGCGGTGCGCGCGATGCGGAAGCCGACCCAGACGAATGCGCCAAAGAACAGCACCAGGAGCAGGACGCCCACGAATCCCCATTCCTCGGCGATCGTCGAGAAAGTGAAGTCCGAGTACGCGTA
>CAZVSO010000124.1:0-1325 GCA_964629425.1 uncultured Gemmatimonadaceae bacterium | reverse complement strand
GCCCAGCTTCTGCTGTCCCTGCCCCAGGCCGACGCCGAACAGCCGGCCCTGCCCGATGCCGACGAGCGATTGGTGGACCTGCCACCCCGCCGCCGACGGCAGGTCGGGATTGAGGAACGCGTCCAGGCGCGCGGCGCGCCAGCCGACCTTCGTGATGCCGGCGTACAGCGCGGGCAGGGCGACGGCGGCGAGCAGGAGGAAGTGCCCCAGCCGGGCCCCCGCGGCGAACAGCACCGTGCCCGCGAGCAGCATGACGAGCAGCGCCATGGACAGGTGCGGCTCGAGGAAGATCAGCAGCACGACGGGGACGAGGATGACGAGGAACGGGGCCACGCCGCGGCGGAGGCTGCGGAGCTGCTCACCCTTCTTCGCGGCCAGCATCGCGGTCCACACCACGATCGCGAACTTGGCGAGCTCCGAGGGCTGCACGGTCACGAGGCCAAGATCTACCCAGCGGCGCGCCCCATTGATCGTGGGGGCGATGGGGCGCGCGAACGGCAGGAGGGGAATCAGGAGCAGCACGGCCGCGACCCCCACGAGCGGCCAGGCGAGATGCCGCCACCGCCGATAATCGAGGCGCGCGGCGGCGACCCCCAGCAGGCCGCCCACGACGGCACCCATCCCCTGTCGCAGGGCGAAGGTCGCACCGACCTGGCCGCCGGCCGTCGTGAGGAGGCTGGACGCGCCGTACACCGACACGATGCCCAGGGTGACCAGCATGGCGGTCATGGTGGCGAGCAGCGGTGGCTCCCAGCGGGACGCGGTCACGTGGCCGTCGCGAGGCGGCGGAAGGTCGCGCCGCGGGCTTCATAGTTCGTGAACATGTCGTAGCTCGAGCAGGCGGGCGACAGCAGCACGGCGTCGCCGGGCGCGGCGGCGCGCCGCGCGCGCGCGACCACGTCCTCGAAGGACCCGCCTCGCTCGAGCGGCACGCGGCCGCGGAGATCGTGCTCCACCAGGGCACCCGCCTCGCCGTAGGCGATCACGAGCTTGCAGCGCGGCGCAAGCAACGGTGCGAGCCGGGTATAGGGCTCACCCTTGTGGCGGCCGCCCAGCAGCAGGACGAAGGGTCGGTGCATGGCGGCGACGGCCACCGCGGTCGAGGCCACGTTCGTCGCCTTGGAATCGTCGATCCACAGCACGCCGTCCACCACGGCCACGGCCTCGAGCCGGTGGGGCAGCGCGCGGAACGAGCGCAATCCCTCGGCGATCGCTCCGGGGGCCACGCCGGCGCGGCGCGCGGCGAGCGCCGCCGCCAGCGCGTTGGCCACGTTGTGGTCGCCGAGCAGCTGCAGCTCCGCGCGCGGCAGGAGCGGCGCGCCCTC
>CAZVSO010000123.1:4968-9069 GCA_964629425.1 uncultured Gemmatimonadaceae bacterium | reverse complement strand
CGTTCCAACTATCTCGGCCGAGTCCCGTGAGACTCTTGCGTACGACGATTCAACTCGAGGGGCGATGCATCCCTAGTCCCATCAAGTTGGAACGGCGCTCGCTGGCGCCGCACCGTCCGACGGCGCAGATTCTGCGGCGATTCCCGATTTCGGAGGTGGCTGATGAAAGTCGTCGTCTCGTACGCCGTGTGGGCCACGATCTGCGCGGCCGTGGCGGGCGGCGCCGCGGCGCTGGTACACCTGCTGGTGCGCGACAACGCATCCGGATGGGCGGTGACCACGCTGGCCGTGGCGGCCGGGCAGGGCGCGGTCGCGCTGCTGACGGGGAGCCTGCTCGCACAGTTCGGCCGCACCCTCCGCTCCACCGTGCTGCTCGGACTGCTGATCGGGCTGTTCGATCTCGCCCTGGCGCTCGTGCAGACGTTCGTCCCGGCCGCCGAGGTGGGGTGGCGCCCGACGCTGGTGATTCTCGCGGCGGCGGCGGCCGCGATCACGCTGCTGGGACAGGGGGCGGCCGCCGCGCCGGAGCCGTGAACCTCTCGGCAAAGAGGCGAAGGGGCTAAGTGGCTCCTACAGCTTCGGCAGCGTAATGCCTTTCTGCGCCTGGTACTTGCCCTTCTTGTCGGCGTAGCTCACCTCGCACACGTCGTCCTCGTCGGCCGCGAAGAACAGCACCTGGGCGATCCCCTCGTTGGCGTAGATCTTGGCGGGCAGCGGCGTCGTGTTCGAGATCTCCAGCGTGACGAAGCCCTCCCACTCGGGCTCGAACGGCGTCACGTTGGTGATGACGCCGCAGCGGGCGTAGGTGCTCTTGCCGACGCACACGGTGAGCACGTTGCGCGGGATGCGGAAGTACTCGACCGAGCGCGCCAGGGCGAACGAGTTGGGTGGGACGATGCAGGCGTCGCCGTGGAACTCCACGAACGACTTGGGATCGAAATGCTTGGGGTCGACGACGGCGGAGAGCGCATTGGTGAAGATGCGGAAGTCGGACGCCACCCGCATGTCGTAGCCGTACGAAGACACGCCGAAGGAGATGACGCCGTCGCGCACCTGGCGGTCGGCGAACGGCTCGATCATGCCGTGCTCCCGCGCCATGCGCCGGATCCAGCGGTCGGACTTGATGGACATGGGGGCGCAATATATCGGCGCCATCATCACTTACGCCACTCGGTTCGGTTGACATCGAGGGTCGCGCGATGATAGGTTGCACGCGCCGAGTCACCTCCTTTGCGCGAGCGCGATGCACCAGCCCTACGTGCCGTTCCTGCTGCTCTTCGCCTTCGTCGCGGCCAACGCCGTGCTGCTCATCGCCTTGTCGCACTTCGCCGGCCCGCGCCGGCCCACCGAGGCGAAGAGCGAGCCCTACGAGAGCGGCATGCCGCCGCTGGGGAGCGCGCGCGAGCGGTTCTCGGTGAAGTTCTACCTCGTGGCCATGTTGTTCATCGTGTTCGATCTCGAGACCGTGTTCCTGATCCCCTGGGCCACGATCTTCTTCGGCTCGAGCGGCGGCGCGCCCGGGATGGGCTTCCTGCTGCTGGAGATGATCGTCTTTCTCGCCATCCTGTTCGTCGGCTGGCTCTACGTGTGGAAGCGGGGGGCGCTGGAATGGGACTGAGGTACGAGAGACGTCAAGGAGAGACGTCGACAAGAGACGTCGAGGTGAGACGTCGAGCGACGACGTCGACGCCGATCACGCACGGTGCTCCTCGACGTCCTTCATTGACGTCGCTCCTGGACGTCCCACCCGTCGGTGCGCGATGAAGCAGGTCCTCGATACGAAAGAGGTGGCCGGCCAAAGCCCCAACTTCCTCCTCGCCCGGTTCCAGCAACTCGTGGATTGGGCGGTGAACGCGTCGCGCGCCAACTCGCTGTGGCCCATGCCGTTCGGGACCGCGTGCTGCGCCATCGAGTTCATGGCCACCGCCGCCAGCCGCTTCGACTTCGCGCGCTTCGGAATGGAGCGGCAGGCGTTCAGCCCGCGGCAGGCGGACGTGCTGATCTGCGCCGGCCGGCTCCCGTTCAAGCTGGCGCCCGTGATCCGGCGCGTCTTCGACCAGATGCCCCAGCCCAAGTGGGTGATCTCCATGGGCGCGTGCGCGTCCACCGGCGGCATCTTCGACAACTACGCCATGGTGCAGGGCATCGACACCATCGTCCCGGTGGACGTGTACGTCCCGGGCTGCCCGCCGCGTCCCGAGGGGCTGCTCTACGGCATCCTGCTGCTGCACAAGAAGATCAAGGGCGAGTCGCTGTTCGACGCGCAGCCCCGCCGGGATGAGCAGGTCCTCGACGAGCGCGGTTTGCCGCTGTCCCCCGAGCGAATCGACGAGCTCTCGGAGCCATTCGGCAACTCGGTCCACCAGTTCCGCTCGGCGTGAACCCGACCGTCGACGCCCTCCGCGCGATCTTCGGCGACGCCATCGGCCGCGCGCACGTGGCACGCGACGGCGACACCGTGGTCGTCGTCCGCCGCGAGCGACTGCTCGACGCGCTGCGCTGGCTGCGCGACACCCCGGACCAGCGCTTCGACTACCTGGTGGATGTGACCGCCGTCGAGTATCGCGACCGCGAGCGGCCGCTCGAGGTCGTCTACTTCCTGCGGTCGCTCGACCGGCGCGCCGACCTGCGCGTCAAGGTCGAGCTCGAGGCGGCGGGCGAGCTGGCCGTGGACTCGGTGGTCGAGCTGTGGGCCGGGGCCAACTGGCTGGAGCGCGAGGTCTACGACATGTTCGGCATCACGTTCCACGGTCACCCCGACCTGCGGCGCATCCTCATGTGGGAGACCTACGCCGAGGGATACCCCCTGCGGAAGGACTTCCCGCTGCGTGGCCGCTTCAGCCGCGCCGAGCAGGTGCGGCAGGCGCTGAACGCGAACCCGGAGGCGCACTACTCGCTCGAGGAGCTGTCCATCGCCGAGGCGTACACCGAGCTGCCCGCGGACATGCGGCGGCGCCTCGAGCAGGGCGAGCGCGGCACGATCCCGGATTCGGCATGACCGGCCGCGTCGTGGAGCTGGCCCTCGCGACGCCCGGCGTGGACGCCCGCGGCCGGCCGCGGCGCGTGCCGCTCGTCGCGGAAGTGGAGCCCGGCGGGGAGCCCCGCCTCGAGGGCGAGCACCTCCTGCTCAACCTGGGACCGCAGCATCCCGCCACCCACGGCGTGCTGCGCCTCGTCGTCGAGCTCGACGGCGAGAAGGTGGTGCGGGTGATCCCGCACGTCGGGTATCTGCATTCGGGCTTCGAGAAGCTCGGCGAGTACCGGCATTACAACCAGATCATCCCGCTCACCGACCGCACCGACTACCTGGCGCCCATGGCGAACAACGTGGGCCTGGCGCTCGCGGCCGAGACGCTCATGGGCATCGCGATCACGCCGCGCTGCACGGTGCTCCGCGTGATCGCCTGCGAGATGAGCCGGATCATCTCGCACATGGTGTGGCTGGGCACCACCTCGATCGACCTCGGCGCCTACACGCCCTTCTTGTGGGCCTTCCAGGAGCGGGAGCGGATCTACGACCTCCAGGAGGCGTGGACGGGCGCTCGCATGACGACGAGCCTCACTCGCGTCGGCGGGCTGATGGCCGACATCCCCGACGGGTTCGTGGAGGGCCTGCGGACCTTCACGCGCACCTTCCCCAAGACGCTGGCCGAGATCGACCAGGTGCTGACGCGCAACGCCATCTGGGCGGGACGGACGCAGGGGATCGGCGTGCTGCCGCCGGCGGAGGCGATCAACTACTCGCTGTCGGGGCCGATGCTCCGCGCCAGCGGCGTTCCCTACGACCTGCGCAAGGACAAGCCCTACCTCGACTACGAGACCTACGACTTCGAGGTCCCCGTGGGCGAGCACGGCGACGTGTACGACCGCTACCTGGTGCGACTCGAGGAGTGCCACCAGTCCAACCGCATCCTCACGCAGGCGCTCGACCGGCTGCCCGACGGGCCGATCAACGTGGACGACCCGCGCGTGATCCTGCCGTCAAAGTCGCGCGCGATGAGCGACATGGAAGCGATGATCTTCCACTTCAAGCAGGTGATGGAAGGGGTCAAGGCCCCGGTAGGCGAAGCCTACGTGGGCATCGAGAACCCCAAGGGCGAG
>CAZVSO010000123.1:0-4958 GCA_964629425.1 uncultured Gemmatimonadaceae bacterium | reverse complement strand
GAAGCCGGTGCGGTGGCGCATCCGCCCGCCCGCGTTCATCAACCTCGCCGCGCTGCCCAGGATGGCCGAGGGACATCTCCTGAGCGATCTCATCGCCATCAACGCCTCGGTCGACATCGTCATGGGGGAGGTGGACCGGTGACCGCGGGCGCCCACCGTGCCGCGACCGACCGCGACGCCTACCAGCCCGTGTTCGTGGGCGCCACGGCGGAGCGGCTGCGCGACATCGTGGCGCGCTACCCCACCAAGCAGGCGGCGCTGCTGCCGGCCCTGTGGCTCGTGCAACGGGACCGCGGCTGGATCTCCGATCGCAACATGACGGAGGTGGGCGAGCTGCTGGGGCTGACGCCCGCCTACGTGAAGGGCGTCGTCACCTTCTACACGATGTACCATCAGCACCCCGTGGGCCGGAACTTCGTGCAGGTGTGCACGACGTCCCCCTGCAACCTCTGCGGCGCCGAGGGCGTGCTGCGGGCCTTCCTGGAGCACAGCGGCGCCCAGGACCCGGGCGCCACGAGCCCGGACGGCAGCTGGACGATCGTCGAGGTGGAATGCCTCGGCGCCTGCGGCTTCGCCACCCCCGTGCTGATCAACGACGACCTCATCGAGAGCGTGACGCCGGACAACGTGCCCGACCTGGTGAAGAGGTACGCGTGAGCAAGGCGAGGGAGTAGTGGGCTTCCCGCATCCCCCACACGCGAAAGAGACCGTCGTGCTGTCCCAGCACTTCGGCGACGCCGAGGCGCGCAGCTACAAAGGCTGGGTGAAGCGCGGGGGCTACGAGGCGTTGAAGCAGGCGCTCGCCATGCCGCCGGGCGCCGTGACCGAAGAGGTCAAGGCGTCGGGGCTGCGGGGGCGCGGAGGCGCGGGGTTCCCCACCGGGCTCAAGTGGTCGTTCATGCCCAAGGAGAAGCACAAGCCGCACTACCTGTGCGTCAACGCCGATGAGTCGGAGCCCGGGACCTTCAAGGACCGGGAGATCATACGGTGGACGCCCCACGCGCTGCTCGAAGGCACGGCGATTGCCGCGCACGCGATCCAGGCCGACGTGGCCTACATCTACGTGCGCGGAGAGTTCACCGAGCCGCTCGCCATCATGGAGCGGGCGCTGGCCGAGGCCGAGGCCGCCAACGCGCTGGGCAGGGTCAAGATGGTGCTGCACCGCGGCGCCGGCGCCTACATCTGCGGCGAAGAGACCGCGATGATGAACTCGATCGAGGGCAAGCGCGGCAATCCGCGGATCAAGCCGCCGTTCCCCGCGGCCGTCGGCCTCTTCGGGATGCCGACGACGATCAACAACGTCGAGACCCTCGCGGCCGTGCCCCCCATCATCAAGCGCGGCGCGGCGTGGTACAAGGCGCTCTGCCTCTCCAACCCCAAGAGCACCGGCACCAAGCTGTTCTCGGTGTGCGGGCAAGTGAAGCGCCCGGGCAATTACGAAGTGACCATGGGCTTCCCGCTCAAGGACTTGCTGTTCGAGATGTGCGGCGGGATGCGCCCGGGGCGCACGCTCAAGGCCGTGATCCCCGGGGGCTCGTCGGTGCCCATCCTGAACCGTGAGGAGGCGGAGCGCTGCCTTCTCGACTACGAGGGCTGCGTGGAGGCGGGCACCATGCTGGGCTCCGGCGGCGTGATCGTGTTCGACGACTCCGCCGACATGGTCTACCAGATCATGCGCCTGGCCCGGTTCTACGCCCACGAGTCGTGCGCCCAGTGCACCCAGTGCCGCGAGGGAACGGCCTGGACCACGAAGATCCTCGAGCGCATCCTCGCGGGGCAGGGGAAGCCGAGCGACCTCGACCTGCTCCTCGACCTCGCCGACAACATGACCGGCAAGACGATCTGCGTGTTGTCGGACTCGTGCGCGGCGCCGGTGGTGAGTGGCATCAAGAAGTTCCGCGGCGAGTTCGAAGCGTATCTCACCGGGCGCAGGCGCCCGGTTCACGCCGCATGACGGGGACGGGGGACGGGTAGTCCATGACCGGACCACAGATGGTCAACCTGACGATCGACGACGTCCCGGTGAGCGTGCCACCGGGGACCCTGGTCATCGAGGCGGCGAAGCAGGCCGGCGTCCTCGTGCCCCACTATTGCTACCACCCCGGCCTCCCCGTGGCCGGCGTGTGCCGCATGTGCCTCGTCGAGGTCGAGAAGGCCCCGAAGCTTCAGATCGCCTGCGCCACACCGGTGACCGAGGGCATGGTGGTGCGGACGCAGTCGGCGCCGGCGAAGGATGCCCGACAGAGTGTGCTCGAGCTGCTGCTGATCAACCACCCGCTCGACTGCCCGATCTGCGACCAGGCGGGCGAGTGCGAGCTGCAGGACTTCGTGTTCCAGGAAGGCCGCGCCGGCTCGCGCTACGGGGACTTCGCCAAGCGCTTCAACCCGGTGGAGGATTTCGGCCCCGACGTCGTGTACGTGCCCAACCGCTGCATCCTCTGCACCCGGTGCGTGCGGTTCATGGAAGATGTCGCCCAGGAGCCGGTGCTGAACGTCTCGGAGCGCGGGGACCGGGCGTTCATCGGCATCCACCCGGAGGCGCGGCTCGACCACCCCTGGGCCGGCAACGTGGTGGATCTGTGCCCGGTGGGGTCGTTGATCTCCAAAGACTTCCTGCACAAGGCGCGGGCCTGGGAGCTGGACAAGACCGCCTCGGTCTGCACCGGCTGCTCGCAGGGCTGCAACGTCACGCTCGACGTGCGGGAGAACGTGGTGGTGCGCGTGCGGCCGCGGCCCAACCTGGCCGTGAACCGCTACTTCATCTGCGACCACGGGCGGATGCACTACCGCTGGCTGAACCGCGGCGACCGCATCGAGGCGCCGCTGGTGCGGCAGGCCGGCGGGGCCGAAGGGGGGGGCTACCGCGCGGTGGATTGGGACGAGGCGCTGGATCGCGCCCGCGGCATCCTGCGCGGGGCGGCCGGGCGGGCAGTGGCGCTGGTCTCGCCCGCCGCCTCGACCGAGGCGCTGTTCCTCGCCCGGCGCGCGCTGGCGCGGTTCGACTGGACGGGTGCGTTCCAGCTCGTGATGGGAGACGAGGCGCCGCTCCCCGGCGTGCCGAACCTGGCGCTCCGCGCCGAACGGGCGCCCAACGTCGCCGGCGCCGAGCTGGTGGGCTACACCAGAGACTACGGCGCCGCGCTCGAGGCGGCAGCGGGCGCGGCGGTGGTCCTCGTGCTCGACGACCCGCAGGTGGCCGTGCGGACGCCGGGCGCGGTGATCTACCTGGGCACCGTGGCGCCGCCATCCTGGGACGGCGGCGAGCCCGCGGTCGTGCTCCCCATCGCCAACGTGGCTGAGGAAGAGGGCACTTTCGTGAACCGTGACGGGCGCGTGCAGCGCTATCTCCAGGCCAAGCCCGCGCCCGGGATGGCACGACCCGCCTGGTGGGTGCTGGGCGAGCTCGGAGAGCGCGCCGAGCGGCCCGGCTCCACGGCGGACGCCTTCGACCAGCTCGCGGCGGCCGTGGACGCGTTCGCCGGACTGTCCTATTCCGGCCTGGGCCTGGGCGGCCGCCCCCTGGCCCGGCGCAGCGGGGCGGGGGCGCAGGTGCCGGCATGACGTTCTTTCTCCTGGCGTCGATCGCGAAGATCATCGCGATCTTCACCGCGATCATGGTCGGTGTGGCGCTCATCACCTGGGTCGAGCGCCGCGTGTGCGCGTTCATGCAGGATCGCCTCGGCCCGAACCGCGTCGGCCCGCTGGGCCTGCTCCAGCCGGCGGCCGGGACCCGCGGCCAGGCTCGGATCACCGCCTTCGGCCGACGGCCTCAAGAACCTCCTGAAGGAGGAGACCTACCCCCGGCGGGCCGATTTCTGGCTCTTCCTTCTTGCGCCGGCCGCGGCGTTCGTCCCGGCGCTGCTGACCTTCGCCGTCATCCCCTTCGCCACCCCGCTGCCGACGCCGTGGGGCACGGTGGACATGGTCGTGGCCGACCTGCCGGTCGGCTTCCTGTACATCCTGGCCATCAGCTCGCTCGGCGTGTACGGCGTCGTGCTGGCGGGATGGTCGTCCAACAACAAGTACGCGCTGCTCGGCGGCCTCCGCGCCAGCGCGCAGATGATCTCCTACGAGATCGCGATGGGGCTGAGCGTCGTCGCCGTGCTGCTTCTCGCGGGCAACGTGACCCTCTCCGACGTGGTCGCCCGCCAGCAGCAGGGTCTCTGGTTCGTCCTCCCGCTCGCGATGGCCTTCGGGATCTTCGTGATTGCGGCGTTCGCCGAGACGAATCGGGTGCCGTTCGACCTGCCCGAGGCCGAGGCCGAGCTGATCGCCGGCTACCACACGGAGTACAGCGCGATGAAGTTCTCGATGTTCTACATCGCGGAGTACTCCAACATGGTCACCGCCTCGGCGCTGATGGCCAGCCTGTTTTTCGGCGGCTGGGACATCCCCTTCACCACCTGGGACGACGCTCCGCCGTGGACGATCGGCAAGACGCTCGCGACGCTCGCCGTGTTCTCGGTGAAGGTCGCCGCCTTTCTGTTCCTGTACATCTGGGTGCGGTGGACGGTGCCACGCTTCCGCTTCGACCAGCTCATGGCGCTGGGCTGGAAGGTGCTGCTGCCGTTCGCCATCGCCTACCTGACCATCATCGCCACGGCAGTCTGGTATCTGCGCGAGCGGCTGGGGTGGACCTACGGCGCGGGCTTCTGCGCGGCACTCTTCGCCCTCAACCTGGTGCTGGGAGCCGCGGTCGTCTGGGGCCTGGATCGCGGGCGCGTGGTCGTGGGCACCGCCAGGCCGGCCGGCGGACGGGTGGGGGAAGCCTGACGTGGCCATCGGCGTGAAGGTGATGAAGCGGCCGACGCGCGAGACCTCCTACCTGCGCGCCACCCTCGGGGGCATGGCGCTGACGTTCCGGCACCTGTGGCGGCCCAAGGTGACGATGCAGTACCCCGAGGAGAAATCCACGAACGACTGGACGATCACGCCGCGCTGGCGGGGCACGCACCGGA
>CAZVSO010000122.1:0-9073 GCA_964629425.1 uncultured Gemmatimonadaceae bacterium | reverse complement strand
CGCCATGGCGGGAGCACGTTCCCCGAGCCGAGGTGCTGGTCGAGTACGTCCCGTCCCCGCACCGGGCCGTTGCCCCAGCGGGTGCGTCCTGGGCTGAGCCCTGCCGTGGTGGGGCGAGCCCCAAACCAATCAGGATGGCGGCGATCAGTGTGGTGCGAGCTGTGCGCATGTTCCGGTGTCCCCCCTTTTTGCATTCCCCTGTTCTTGAGAAAGCGGCGGACCGGCGAGGGGCTTTGCATATGGGCTAAGGTTGCTGTTCCACGTGAAACAGGCCTTGGAGGCGTTTCACGTGAAACTCAGCGTGGCGTGGAGTGGTCACGATCGGCGTTTCACGTGGAACAGTCTTTACGCTCCGAGTCCGCAACGCTATATTGGGGGCCACGATACGCACGTTCCAGTGTAACTAATTGGTATTGAATAACTTACAAATGTCCCGCGTCATCGCCATCGCGAATCAGAAGGGCGGCGTCGGCAAGACGACGACAGCCGTGAACCTGTCGGCGTCGTTGGCAACGGCCGAGCGCCGGACTCTGCTGCTCGATGCCGATCCCCAGGGGAACTCGACGAGTGGTCTGGGCCTCGAGCGCGAGCGGATCGAGACGTCCCTGTATGACGCCCTGCTAAACGACGTTCCCCTCGCCGACATTCGGATGCGGGCGGTCCACCTGCCTTCCCTGGACGTGGTGCCGGCGACCCAGGATCTGGTGGGGGCCGAGGTCGAGCTGGTCAACCGGTCGGGGCGTGAGAAGACGCTGCGGCGCGCGCTGCGCGAGCTGCGAGACGAGTACCAGTACATCATTGTGGACTGTCCGCCGTCGCTGGGTCTGTTGACCCTCAACGCCCTCACGGCGGCCGACGGCCTTATCATCCCGATTCAGTGCGAGTACTACGCGCTGGAGGGCCTCTCGCAGCTACTGAACACCGTCAAGCTGGTACAACGGAATTTCAATTCCGAGTTGGCGATCGACGGTGTGTTGCTCACGATGTACGACGGGCGGCTCAATCTCTGTCGCCAGGTGGCCGACGAAGCGCGGGAGTATTTCGGCGCGCGGATGTTCAGCGTGCCGATTCCACGCAACGTCCGCCTGGCCGAGGCGCCGAGCTACGGGAAGCCGATCCTCCTGTACGACGTCCAGTCGGTGGGAACGCAGAGCTACCTGGCGGTTGCCCAGGAGCTGATCCGGCGCGTGGAGCGGGACGCCCCTGCCCCGCCGCCGCCCCCGACCCCAGCCTCGCCCACGGTCGAACCTGTTGCGGAAGCGCTGCCGGAGGTACCCGCATGACCGAAACCGCTGCCGGTCGCCGCCGCCTCGGGCGGGGTTTGGAAGCACTCCTCGGCCCCACGCGTGAGGAGGCCGAGCGCGACGGCTACCTGGTGGAGCTCGCGATCGAGCAAATCCGGCCCAACCCGTTCCAACCGCGCCGTGACGTGGACCCCGCCGCGCTCGAGGAGCTGACGTCCTCGATCCGTCAGGTGGGGCTGCTGCAGCCCATCGTGGTGCGCCCGGCCGTGGCCGGCGGCTACGAGCTCATCGCGGGCGAGCGGCGCCTGCGCGCCTGCCAGGCGCTGGGGTGGACGAAGATTGCGGCGGTGAAGCGCGAGGCGGACGACCGCACACTGCTCACCCTCGCGCTGGTCGAGAATCTGCAGCGGGACGATCTCTCGCCGGTGGACGAGGCGCGGGGATACGAGCGGCTGCTCGCCGAGTTCCAGCTCACGCAGCAGGACGTGGCCGACGCAGTGGGGCGTGATCGCTCGACGGTGGCGAACGCGCTGCGGCTGCTTAAGCTGCCCGAGGCCGTGCTGGCGATGCTGCACGACGGGCGCCTCACGGTTGGGCACGCGCGGGCCCTGTTGAGCCTGCTCGACCCGCGCGCCGCGACCACGCTCGCGCGGGAAGCCGTGGCGCAGGGGTTGTCGGTGCGCGAGGTCGAGGATCGGGTGCGCGGCGGCCGGGCGCCGGCGCGGCGGCTGCGCACGCAGCGGGGAATGGGGTCGGCCCCCGACGTGCGGCGCGTCGAAGACGCGCTGCGGCGACGGCTGGGCACCGACGTGCGGGTCACCCTGCGGGCCAACGGCAAGGGCCAGCTCCACGTCGCTTTCTATTCCAACGACGACCTGGCCCGCCTGCTGGAGCTCATGCTCGGCGCACCGTTCGACGGATGACGGGTCGACGCGCCGTCACGGTCGTCGTACACGTGGACGGCGACGTCGAGTCGCGACAGTTCCGCATCTCGCTCCGACTGTTCCGCGCCGCCCAGGCGGTGGCCCTCGGGCTCGTGGTGCTCGTGGTGGGGTTCTTGGCGTTCGCCGGTCCCCTCACACGCAACGCGGCGCGGGTGCCCGGGCTCGAGCGCGAAGTCGATCGTCTCACGCAAGACAACGCGCGCGTCCAGCAGCTCGCGGCCGCGCTCAACCGGGCCGAAGCGAACTACCAGGAGCTGCGCCAGTTGCTGGGCGCCCGGGTGCCCGCGCCCCGGGCCGAGGTGGGTGTGGCGCTCATGCAGGCGGCACCGGTCCGCGCTCGCACGCCCGCCGAGCTGCGGCGCTACGCCAGCGGACCGACCCCGCCGACGCATTGGCCCTTGGACGACCTCGGGTTCGTCACCCGCGGCCAGGTCCGGCCGGGAACGCCGGCCGAGTCGCATCCGGGCGTGGACATCGCCGTGCCGCCGGGCACCCCCGTGCGGGCGGCCGGGGGCGGGACCGTGGCCGAAGCGGGAGTCGACCGGGACTACGGCCTCTTCGTCCTCTTGCGCCATCCCGACGGATATGAAACGATGTATGGCCACGCGTCCCGCCTCCTCGTCCACGAGGGGGACCAAGTCGGGGCGGGGCAGGTGATCGCGCTGTCGGGGAGCTCGGGACGCTCCACAGCGCCGCACCTCCACTTCGAAATACGGCGCGGCGGGCGATCCTTGGATCCCCTCGCCCACGTGAAGCACGAGGGAAGCTGACCATGGCTATTTTCGCGGAACGAGGGCAGGGCGCCACCGAAGTAGCGGGGCTGTCGATCATCGGCACCGGGATGCGTGTGGTGGGCGACATGTTGGCCGACGGTGTGGTGAAAATCGAAGGCACCGTGACGGGGACCGTGAAAGCGGGGCGCCAGGTGCTCGTCGCCAAGGGCGGCCTCGTCGAGGGCGACGTCGTGACGCGCGAGGCGATCATCGGAGGCGAGGTCCGCGGCAGCATTCGAGCGGAAGAGCGCGTCGAGCTGCAGGGGACCAGCGTGGTGCATGGCGATATCGCGACCCGGAAGCTGCTCGTCCAGGAAGGCGGCGAGATCAACGGAGTGCTGCGTATGGGGGAGGACGCGCTGCAGGAGGCCGAGCGCCCGGCGACTGGCAAGAGCCGCGCGGCTGCGGGCGGGTTCTAGGCTGGAAGATTTCCACACGCTGAGGCACCACTTCGTGTGGATTCTCTTACGTTCAATTCTCACAATCAGTTAGCGCTCCTGTGGGTGTGGGAATCTCATCCACAGCGAGCCGTGCTGTCATTTAGATGAGTCAATAGTGTCACGATACTGTTCGCAAGGAGGCGCATGCAACTGGCTCAGATGGTCGCCTACCTCGACGACTACCTGCGCGTGCGGGACGTGCGCGACGCGCCCGAAGCACTGAACGGCCTCCAGGTGGACAACGCCGGCGAGGTGACGCGTCTCGCGGTCGCGGTCGATCTGTGCGAGGCGACGGTGCGACTCGCCGTCGCAGCCCGGGCCGATCTGCTCCTCGTGCACCACGGACTGTTCTGGGGTGGGCCGGTCCCCATAACGGGAATGGTGTACCGCCGCGTGTCCGGGCTCATCGCCAACAACATCGCCGTCTATGCGGCGCACCTGCCGCTCGACTGCCATCCCGACGTCGGCAACGCGGCTGTGCTCGCGCAGCACCTCGGTGTCAGCGTGTGCGGCGGGTTCGGCGAGTGGCAGGGCCAATCGTGCGGCGTCTGGGGGGAGCTGGACGTGACGCGCGATGCGCTCACGACCCGCCTCGCCGCGGCGCTCGGCGTCACGCCGCGACTCCTCGCGTTCGGGCAAGAGCGCATCCGCCGCATCGGGATCGTCACGGGCGCGGGCGGCTCGATCATCCCGCAGGCCGCGGCCGCCGGACTCGATGCCTACGTCACCGGCGAAGGCGCGCACCACACGTATGTGGTAGCGGAGGAGCTCCACCTCAACGTGTACTACGGCGGGCACTACGCCACCGAGACGTTCGGGGTGCGGGCGTTGGCCGAGCACCTGGCGGCGAAGTTCTCGCTGCCGTGGGTGTTTCTCGACCACCCGACGGGGTTGTGAACAGGCCCCGGGAACCCCGGGGCGTGGCCCCGGGGGCAACCCACCCCGGACAGGTCCTCGCGCTGCTATCGGCTGCCGAGCTGTTGGCCATGGCGCCGTGGTTCAGCGCGTCGGCGGTGGCGCCGGCGCTCACGACCGAGTGGCGGCTGAGCCCGACATCGGCCGCGTGGCTCACGATCTCGGTGCAGCTCGGGTTTGCCGCGGGCGCGATCGCGTCCGCGGCGCTGACGCTCGCCGATCGCTGGTCCGCGCGCCGGCTGGTCGCCGGTTCGGCCGCGATTGCGGCGCTGGCGACGGCGGGCGTGGCGGCCGCCCCGGGCCCCGAGGCGGCGATCGCGCTGCGGGCGTTGAGCGGCGCGGCCCTCGCCGGCGTCTATCCGCCCGGTATGAAGATCGTGGCCGGCTGGTTCCGCGAGGGTAGGGGACTCGCGATCGGGATTCTCGTCGGCGCGCTCACCCTGGGCTCCGCCGCACCGCACCTCGTGCGCTGGGCCGTGCCCGGCGAGCACTGGCGCCTGGTCGTCGGCATCGCGGCGCTCTCGGCGCTGGGCGGCGGACTCCTGGTGCTGCTCGTCCCGCACGACGGCCCCTTCGCGGCGCCGAGCCCGCCGTTCACCTGGTCAGCGGCGCCCCGGCTCCTGCGCGACCGTGGGGTGCTGCTCGCCAACCTGGGATACCTGGGTCACATGTGGGAGCTGTACGCCATGTGGACCTGGATGGCGCTCTTCGTCGCGGAGAGCGAGCGGGTGCGCCGCGGCGCGGGTGGAAACACGGCCGCCATGGCCGCGCTCGTCACCTTCGCAGTGGTCGGGAGCGGGGCGGTCGGGTGCTGGCTGGGCGGCAAGTACGCCGACCGCTGGGGACGCACCCTGGTGACCAGCGTAGCCATGGCGGTGTCTGGAGTGTGTTGCCTTACTGTCGGGTTGCTGTTCGGCGCCCCGCTCATTGCTCTGGTGCCGTTGCTCGTCGTCTGGGGAATCGCCGTGGTCGCTGATTCGGCGCAGTTCTCGACCGCGGTGAGCGAGCTGGCGCCGACGGCCTACGTCGGGACCGCGCTCACGCTCCAGACGAGTCTGGGATTCCTGCTCACCTGCGCCACCATCTGGCTCATCCCGTGGATCGCGGATGTCATGGGCTGGCGCTGGAGCATGAGTGTGCTGGCCCTCGGGCCGGCGGCCGGGGTGTGGGCGATGCTCGCGTTGCGCCGGCGCCCGGAGGCGCTACAGCTGGCGGGTGGCCGGCGGTGAGATCCCACCACGGGCGCTGGGGCGGGTTTCGCAACCCGTGGCCGGGCGACGGCGCAGGAGGGCTCTTCCGGGGAGGGCGCGCGCTTCAGCTGGCTGGCCTCGTCCGGTGGCTCGTCGTCGAGCGATCGATCAAGCCACGGCCTGCCGACCCCCATCCCAGCGTGTTCGGCCGGGTGCCGCCGGCTCCGGCCATGCCGCGGGCCGCGGACGGCGCGCTGGTCATCACCTGGATCGGGCACGCGACGTTCCTGATTCAAATCGGTGGGCTCAACCTGCTCACTGACCCGATGTGGAGCGACCGGGCGTCGCCCGTACCGTTCGCGGGTCCGCGGCGGTGGGTGGCGCCCGGGGTGCCGCTCGCGGCCCTGCCGCCGATCGACGTGGTGCTGGTGTCGCACAACCACTACGACCATCTCGATCACGCCACGGTTCGGTGGCTCGCAGCTGATTATCCCGCCGCGGCGTGGCTCGTGCCGCTCGGGCTCGCATCGTTCCTGCGACGGCGCGGGGCGCGGCACCTACACGAGCTCGACTGGTGGGATGAAGTCTGGGTGGGTCCGGTGACGCTCGGCTGCGCGCCGGCGCGACACTTCAGCTCGCGCCACGTGGCGGATCGCAACCGCACCCTGTGGTGCGGGTGGACTGTGGCGGCACCGACGCGACGCCTGTATTTCGCGGGCGACACGGCCTACCACCCGGCATTCACCGACATCGGCCGCCGGTTCGGCCCCTTCGATGCGCTGCTGCTACCGATCGGCGCCTATGAGCCACGGTGGTTCATGCGCTCGGTCCACATGATGCCCGAAGAAGCGGTCCAGGCGTTTCACGACGTGCAGCAGGGGCGGCCCGCCGCCATGGTTCCCATGCACTGGGGCACCTTCAAGCTGACCGACGAGCCGATGGACGAGCCGCCGGCGCGCGTGCGGGCGGCGTGGGACGCCGCCGGGCCGCCGGCGGGGCAGCTCTGGGTTCCGATGCATGGAGAGACGCGGGAGGTGTAGCGCCCCCTGCTGCAGCCCCGTACCTTGCCCCACCCACCATCCCCAGGAGCTGCCATGCCACGATACTCCGTTTGCGGCGTGGTCTTCAGCCTGCTCGCCGCTTGCACTTCGCCGCCGGCGCCGCCGCTGGTCGGGCCGTCGACCGCGCCCGTCATGGAGCTCCCCACGCGGGCCTCCCTGCTCGCCAGGCCGCTCAGCGACACGGACTGGCGCGCCATCACCGAGGAAGCGACCGAGCTCCTCTCGCAGTACCTGCGCATCAACACCACCAACCCGCCGGGCAACGAGATCGCCGCGGCGCGCTGGCTGGCGGCTGTGCTCAAGCGGGACGGGATCACGGCGCAGATCTTCGAGCCCCGGCCGGGGAAGGCCAACCTCTACGCCCGGCTGCGCGGCGACGGGAGCGCCCGCCCGCTGATTCTGCTCAATCACATGGACGTGGTGCTCGCCAGCCCGGAGCACTGGCAGGTGGACCCCTTCGGGGGCGCGGTCCGCGACGGGCACGTCTGGGGCCGGGGCGCGCTGGACATGAAGGGGCAGGGGATCGTGCAGCTCATGACCCTGCTCGTGCTGAAGCGGGCGGGCGTGCCGCTCACGCGCGACGTGATCTTCCTTGCCAATTCGGACGAGGAGATCGGCGCCGGAGTGGGCGCCGGGTGGTTCGTGGAGCAGCACCCGGAGCTGGTTCGCGACGCCGAGTTCCTGCTCAACGAGGGCGGCACGATCCGCGTCGACGCCGGCGGGACGGTGGAGTACTACGGCATCGGCACCACGGAGAAGTCGCCGTTCTGGCTCGATCTCGTGGCCCGCGGCACCGCGGGCCACGGGTCACGGCCGACGCCGGACAACCCCGTCCACCGGCTGGTGCGTGCTCTGGCTCGTGTCGCCGCCTGGGACACGCCGCTCGTCGTGACTCCGGCCGTCGAGCGCTACTTCCGCGACCTCGCGACCGTGGAGCGGGACTCGGTGCGGCGCCGGTGGTTCGCGGACATCCGCGCCGCCGTGCGCGACACCGCGGCCGCGCGGGTGATCACCGGCGATCTCACCTACAACGCGCTGTTGCGCACGACGATCTCGATCACGGGCCTGCGGGCGAGCGGCAAGACCAATGTGATTCCGCCCGTCGCGACGGCGGCGCTGGACGTGCGCCTGCTGCCGGGGCAGAGCCCCGATTCGTTTCGCGCCGCGCTGGCGCGCGTCGTGAACGACACGGCGATCGTGATCCGGCCGCAAAGCGCGACCTGGGCCGCGACGGAAAGCGGAGTGGACACGGAGCTGTACCGGTCCATCGTCGCCGCGGCCCGGGCCCGGCATCCGGGAGCGTTGATCACGACCCCGATGCTGGCCGGATTCACCGACAGCCACTACTTCCGCCGCCTGGGAATCACGAGCTACGGGCTGTCGCCGTTCCCGCTCTCCGAGGAGGATGCGCGCGGCGTTCACGGGAACGACGAGCGCCTGAGCGTGACCGCGCTGGCGTTCGGAGTGCGCTTCTACTACGACGTCGTGACCCGTGTCGCTGTGAGGTGATCGGCCCGCTCATCTATCCGCGCCGCTACCCGCCGTCCCGCGAGCCGCGGCCGCCCGTGTACGAGCGCACCGTCAAGCGCCCCGTCGGCTGGCTGGTGGAGCGGCTCACCGCCTGGCTCGCGCGGTGGGATCCGGCCGAGCTCCGCACGCCCGAGATCGCCGTGCCCCTGCCACGGTTGCCCGCCGCGTTCGCGGGTTACCGGATCGCCCTGGTGACCGACCTGCACTGCGGGCCGGCGGTGCCCGTGTGGTGGCTCGAGCACGTCGCGGAGAGGGCAGCGGCGTTGGCGCCCGACCTCGTGGTCCTGGGGGGGGATTTCGTGAGCCACGCGCGGAGCGACCTGGCGTGTCTGCCGACGATCGTCGCGCGGTTCCGGGCGCGCGACGGCGTCGTGGCGGTGCTCGGCAACCATGACCATTGGGTGGACCCCGGCGCGGTGGCGTCGGCGGTGCGGGGGGCCGGGGCGGAGGTGCTGCTCAATGCACACCGGCTGATCCACCGCGGCGGGGTCACACTCGCCGTGGCGGGTGTGGACGACTTCACGCACGGCGCCGTCCGGCCGGACGACGCCTTGGCCGGCGTGCCGCCGGAAACCTCACGGGTCCTGCTGTCGCACAACCCCGACCTGATCGAGTATCTGCCGGAAGGGCTGCGGGTCGACGTGATCCTCTCGGGCCACACGCACAACGGCCAGCTCCATTTTCCCTGGTTCGGCCCGCTCACCGTGCCGTCGCAGTTCGGCGGCCGCTACCTGCACGGGCTGCATCGGTGCGGCGAGACCTGGCTCTACGTCTCGGCCGGCGTGGGCACGGCGTCCGTCCCGCTGCGGTGGGGCAATCCACCCGAGCTGCCGGTGATCCGGCTGGAGCAGCCGTCAGCCGTCAGCCTTCAGCCGTGAGCCAGCCGACGATGCTCCGTACCTGGATGGCGCTCGCCGCTGGCCCCGTCGCGGCCGCCGTGGTGTTCCTGGCCGCGGGGTCCGCGTTGCCGGAGCCC
>CAZVSO010000121.1:6806-9178 GCA_964629425.1 uncultured Gemmatimonadaceae bacterium | reverse complement strand
CGGCCGGGCGAACCGCCCGGCCGACGGCTCCTCGGGCCGGCGCCCCGCCTCCCAGCTCCGCAGCGCGAGCCCGGCGCCGCCCAGCCGGCCCGTGACCCAAAGCCCGTCGCCCCGCCGCGCCCCCGCGCGACGCACAGGCCGCTCCGTGGTCCCCAGCACACACACGTCCACGAGGTAGCGCTCCGAGCGCGTCAGGTCACCGCCCAGCACCTTCGCCCCGACCGTCTTCGCGACGGCGGCGACGCCCGCCATGATCTCGACAGCCGGATCTGGCCGTACCCGTCCCCCGTCCCCCTTCCCTCGTCCCCCATCCGGCATCCCAAGCGTGACGAGCAGTCCGAACGGCTTCGCCCCTTCCGCCGCGAGATCCGACAGCGCCGCCGCCGCGGCCCGCCAGCCGATCTCCTCGAACGACAGCCAGTCGGTGCGGAAGTGAACGCCTTCGAGGCTGGCGTCGATGCTGGCGGCCAGCGTCGTGCCACCGACCCGCACCAGCGCGCAGTCGTCGCCCAGTGGGCCGGCGGCCGAGCTCAGGCGGGCGTAGATCGCGCGGAGCAGGTCGAACTCGCGGCCGTGGCCGAGGGAGAGGTGGGTCATCGGTGGGCACCGTAAGATAATCCCCGCCCCGCGGCGCGGTTTGCGGCGACTCACGGCGCGAGCTATTCTTGCCGGCACCCGATCATGCCACGCGCAAAACGATCACGCCCAGGAGCGCGGCGCTCCGCGGGACCGCGCGCCAGACGCCAGTCCGCGCTGCTGCGGTTGGCCGCGGAGATCTCCGCGGCGCACGACGAGCGGGCGGTCTGCGAGGCGGTCGTGCGGGGCCTGCACGACGACGCGCTGGGCTACGAGCTCGTGGGCCTGTTCCTCGTGGACGAGGCGACGCGGGACCGCGTGCTCCAGGCGAGCGTCGGCTGGAGCCACGTCTCCCCCGGTCTTCGCATTCCCCCCGGCCAGGGCCTCACCGAGCGCCCGCTGCTCACCGGCAAGCTCCAATACACGCCCGACGTGACCCAGGACCCGCGCTACGTGCACAGCAGCGTGCCCGGCGGCTCCGAGGTCGACGTGCCGATCCGGGTCGATCAGCTGGTGGTGGGCGTGCTGATCGTCCAGGGCCGCCGGCGCGATGCCTTCGGGCCGGAGGACTTCGAGATCCTCAACGCGGCCGCGCTCCAGGCCGGGATCGCGATCGGGCGGGCGCGCCTGGTCGAGTCGCAGCACGCGCTCCTGGCGGCGGAGCGCCGCCGCGTCGACGAGCAGACCGCGCTGATCCAGACGATGTCCGATCTCTCGGCCGAGCTCGAGCTGCCCAAGCTGCTCCAGGCGGTGCTGCAGCGCGCGGTCACGCTGCTCGGCGTCGCGGGAGGCGAGCTCGCGATCTACGACGAGGCGAAGGAAGAGCTGGTCGTCGCCGCGAACCACGACCCCGGGCAGGGCTCCACGGGCGCGCGCCTGAAGATCGGCGAGGGCGCGATGGGCCGCGTCGCGCAGACGCGCGAGCCGCTCATCATTCCCGACTACCGGCAGTGGGCGGGCCGCTCGGACCAGTACGCGACCGTCGAGGCGCACGCGGCCATCGTGCTGCCGCTCCTCATCGGACGGCGGCTCGTCGGCGCAATGAACTTCTGGCACCGCGATCCCGCCCGGCAGTTCACCGACGCCGACGTCCGCCTGGCCAGCGTCTTCGCGCCCCAGGCCGCGATCGCGATCGAGAACGCCCGGCTGTTCACCGCCGCGCGGCGCCAGCGGCAGTACTTCGAGGAGCTCGTGCTCAACAGCCCGGTCGCGATCGTCACGCTCGACGTGAATCACAACATCGTCGCCTGCAACCCCGCCTTCGAGCAGCTGTACGGCTACACCGAAGCCGAGGTCCTGGGGGACAACCTCGACCGGCTCATCACCACCGAGCAGACACGCTCGGAGGCCGTGGGCTACACGCAGCAGGCCCTGGGCAACCGGCCGGTCAAGGCGATGAGCCAGCGCCGCCGCAAGGACGGGAGCCCGGTGGATGTCGAGGTGCTCGCGGTTCCGGTCACCGTGGACGGCGAGCGCGTCGGCATGATGGCGATGTACCACGACATCAGCGGGCTGCTCGAGGCGCGGCGCCAGGCCGAGGCCGCGAACAGCGCCAAGAGCCAGTTCCTCGCTGCCATGAGCCACGAGCTGCGCACGCCGCTCAACGCCATCATCGGCTACAGCGAGATGCTCCAGGAGGAGGCCACCGACGCCGGCCAGACAGGCTTCGTCCCCGATCTGGAGAAAATCCACGCCGCCGGCAAACACCTGCTCACGCTGATCAACGACGTGCTCGACCTCTCCAAGATCGAGGCCGGGAAGATGGAGCTGCACCCCGAGACGTTCGACGTCCGGGG
>CAZVSO010000121.1:0-6796 GCA_964629425.1 uncultured Gemmatimonadaceae bacterium | reverse complement strand
AGCGGTGGCGACGACGGTGCAGCCGCTCATCGCCAAGAACGCGAACCGGCTCGAGCTCCACACGCCCGATGGCCTCGGCGCCCTGCACGCCGACCTGACGCGCATCCGGCAGGTGCTGCTGAACCTGCTCTCCAACGCCAGCAAGTTCACCGAGCGCGGCACGATCACGCTCACGGCGCGGCGCGACGGCGCCTGGCTGGAGTTCCAGGTCACCGACACCGGGATCGGCATGACCCCCGAGCAGCAGGCCCGCCTGTTCGAGGCGTTCTCCCAGGCCGAGGCGGCCCCCGCGAGCAAGTACGGCGGCACCGGGCTCGGCCTCGCGATCTCGCGCCGCTTCTGCCGCATGATGGGCGGCGACGTGACGGTCGCGAGCGAGCGCGGCCGGGGCGCCACGTTCACCGTCCGGCTGCCCGCGACCACCGCGCCCCGGGCCGCCCGTCGCCCGGCCGAGGCGACGGTGGTCGCGTCCGAGCCCGCACCCGGTGCGCCGACGGTGCTGGTGATCGACGACGATCCCGCGGCGCGCCAGATCATGCGCCGCACGCTGACCAAGGATGGATTCCGCGTCGAGGAAGCCGCGAGCGGCGCCGCCGGGCTTGCCGCCGCGCGCCGGCTCACGCCCGACGCCATCACGCTCGACGTCCTCATGCCGGAGATGGACGGCTGGAGCGTCCTCACCGCGCTCAAGGCCGACCCCGCGCTCGCCGAGATCCCGGTCATCATGGCGAGCATCCTGGACGACCCGAACATGGGGTTCGCGCTCGGCGCGTCGGACTACCTCACCAAGCCGGTCGACCGCGAGCGCCTGCTGGCGACGGTGCGGCGCTACGTGGCGGAGGCGGCGCCGGTGGTGCTGGTCGTGGAGGACGACCCCGACACCCGGGCGATGCTGCGCCGCACACTGGAGAAGGCGGGCTGCACCGTCGAAGAAGCGGAGAACGGCCGCGGCGCCCTGGCCGTGCTGGCCCGTGTCCGGCCGGGGCTCGTCCTGCTCGACCTGATGATGCCCGAGATGGACGGGTTCGAGTTCCTGGAGGAGTTCCGCCGGCACGAGGCCTGGCGCACCGTGCCCGTCGTCGTGATCACCGCCAAGGACCTCTCGGAGAGCGACCACCGGCGCCTCAACGGTGGGGTCGCCCAGGTGCTCCAGAAGAGCGGGCTCGGCCGCGACGCGCTGCTCGCCGAGGTGCGCCATCTGGTGGCCGCGCGGGCGGGCGGCCGGCCCGGATGACCAGGCGCAAGGAAGCGCCGACTAAGCGTCGCGCGGCGGGCGCGGCGGCCCGGTCCACCCGAGCCGACGTCGTCCGCCGCCAGGCGGCGCTGCTGCGGTTGAGCACCGATATCGCCGCGGCGGACACCGAGGACGCGATCTGCCGCGCCGTGGTGCACGGCCTCCATCTCGCCTCCCCGGCCTACGACTTCGTGGCCCTCCTCCTCGCCGACGACGCCACGGGGGACCGCGTGCTCGTGGCCACGGCGGGGGCGGCCGATCTGCCGCCGGACCTGCGCCTGGCGCCCGGGAAAGGGCTGAGCGAGCGGCCGCTCCTGGACGGGCGGCTGCACTACACGCCGGAAGTCACCCACGACACGCGCTACCTCCCGACGCGCAACCGCGGATCGGAGGTGGACGTCCCGATCCTCGTCAACCGTCAGCTCGTCGGCGTGCTCGTGGTCGAGAGCAACGGCCCCCGCGCCTTCGGCACGGACGACTTCGAGATCCTCACCGCCGCGGCCCAGCAGGCCGGAATCGCCCTGGGCCGGGCCCGGCTGCTCGCGGCGGAGCGCCAAAGGGCCGACGAGCAGGAGGCCCTGCGCGCCACCATGGCCGACCTCTCGGCCCAGCTCGAGCTCGCCAAACTGCTCCAGGCCGTGCTGGAGCGCGCGGTGGCGCTCCTGAAAGTGAGTCACGGCGAGCTGGCCATCTACGACGCCGGCAAGCAGGAGCTCATGGTCGTCGCGAGCTACAACGTCGGGAAGAAGGACACGACCGGCACGCGCATGGCGCTGGGCGAGGGCGCGATGGGCCACGTCGCCCTGACCCGCGAGCCGCTCATCATCCCCGCCTATCAGGAGTGGGGAGGCCGCTCGGCCCAGTACGCGCAGGTCGAGTTCCACGGTGTGATGGTCGCGCCGCTCCTGATCGGGGGGCAGCTCGTGGGCGCGATCGCGGTGATGGACAAGGACCCCGCCCGCCGCTTCGGTCCCGCCGACCTGCGCCTGGTCAATCTCTTCGCCCCGCAGGCGGCGATCGCGATCGAGAACGCGCGCCTGTTCACCGCGGCGCGCAGTCAGCAGAAGTATTTCGAGGAGCTGCTGCTCAACAGCCCGGTGGCCATCGTCACGCTGGACGTGAGCCACAACGTCGTCTCGTGCAACCCGATGTTCGAGAAGCTGTTCGGCTACACGCAGGCCGACGTCATCGGCAAGAACCTGGACGATCTCATCACGACCGAGGCGACCCGCTCCGAGGCCGTGCGCTACACGCGACAGGCCCTCGGGAGCCGTCCGGTCCAGGCGATCAGCCAGCGCCGCCGGCAGGACGGGACGCTGGTGGACGTGGAGGTGCTGGGCGTGCCGGTGGTCGTGGACGGGGAGCGGGTGGGCCTGATGGCGCTGTACCACGACATCACCGAGCTGCTCAAGGCGCGGCGGCAGGCCGAGGCGGCCAACAGCGCCAAGAGCCAGTTCCTCGCCAGCATGAGCCACGAGCTGCGCACCCCGTTGAACGCCATCATCGGCTACAGCGAGATGCTCGAGGAGGTGGCGACCGAGAAGCGCGAGGACGACCTCATCCCCGACCTCCGGAGGATCCGCTTGGCGGGCCGGCACCTGCTGACCCTGATCAACGACGTCCTGGATCTCTCCAAGATCGAGGCGGGCAAGATGGAGCTGCACCTCGAGACCTTCGACGTCCGCGCCGCCATCGACGAGGTGGCGACCACGGTCCACCCGCTCGTCGCGCGCAACGCGAACGCGCTCGAGATCCGCGCGGCGGACGATCTCGGCACCATGCACGCGGACCCCACCCGGGTGCGGCAGGTCCTGCTGAACCTGCTCTCGAATGCGTGCAAGTTCACCGAGCGGGGGCGCATCGGCCTCGAGGCCGGCCGCGACGGCGGCTGGATCGTGCTCCGGGTCCGCGATTCGGGGATCGGCATGACCCCGGAGCAGCTGGGGCGCCTGTTCGAGCCGTTCGCCCAGGCCGAGGCCGCGACCGCGAGCAAGTACGGCGGCACGGGGCTCGGTCTGGCCATCACGCGGCGCTTCTGCCAGCTCATGGGCGGCGAAGTGACCGTGGCGAGCGAGGCGGGCCGCGGCTCCACCTTCACGGTTCGGCTGCCGGCCACGGTGGTCGTGCCCGCCCGGGCCGCGCGCGCGGCCGCGGTCGCACCGGCCCGCTGAGCGACTGAACGATGCCGGCCCGAGGCTCCCACGCATCGACGTCGCACCCCGGCAAGGGCCGCCGTCCGGCTCCGAGCGAGCTGGCGCGGCGCCAGGCGGCGTTGCTGCGCCTGTCCTCGGCGATCGGCGCGTCCCACGACGAGGACGAGATCTGTCGCTGCGTGGTGGACGGCCTGCACGACGAGGCGCTGGGCTACCAGTTCCTGGGTCTGTTCCTGGTGGACGAGGCCACCGGCGACCGCGTGCTCCGGGCCAGCGTGGGGTGGCCCGCCGCCCCCGCTGATTTCCGGCTCCACGCCGGCCAGGGGTTGAGCGAGCGCGTGGTGCTCGACGGGCGACTGCACTACACGCCGAACGTGCGGGGGGAAGCGCGCTACGTGCCGAGCCCCAACCAGGGCTCCGAAGTGGACGTGCCGCTGCGGATCGACAGCCGCACCGTCGGCGTGCTGGTGGTCGAGAGCAGCACGCCCGACGCCTTCGACACCGACGACTTCGAGATCCTCACGGTCGCGGCGAACCAGGCGAGCATGGCGGTCGCCCGGGCGCGGCTGCTCGCGGCGGAGCGCTGCCGGGCGGACGAGCAGCAGGCGCTGCTCGACACGATCGCCGACATCTCGGCCGAGCTCGAGCTGTCGAAGGTGCTCCGGGCCGTGCTCGAGCGGGCCGTCACCCTGCTCGGGGTGACGGGGGGCGAGCTCGCGATCTTCGACGAGGCGCGGCAGGAGCTCGTGGTCGTCGCCAGCCACCGCATCGGCAAGGACTCGAGCGGCACGCGCCTCAAGCTGGGCGAGGGCGCCATGGGCCACGTGGCCCAGACCCGCGAGCCGCTGATCATCCCCGAATACCAGCAGTGGCTCGGGCGCTCGGCCCAGTACGCCGACGTCACGGTGCACGCCGTCATGGCGGCGCCCCTCATCATGGGCAACCGGCTGGTCGGCGCGATCGCGAGCGTCCACGCCGACCCCGCCCGCCGCTTCGGGCCGGCGGACCTGCGGCTCCTCAACCTGTTCGCGCCGCAGGCGGCCATCGCCATCGCCCGCGCCCGCCTGCTCGCGGCGGAGCGCCAGCGGGCCGACGAGCTGAAGGCGCTGGTCGATACGATGGCCGACCTCTCGGCCCAGCTCGAGCTGTCGCGGGTGCTCGAGGCCGTGCTCGAGCGCGCCGTCACGCTGCTCGGCGTCACCGGCGGCGAGGTGGCGATCTACGAGGAGGAGTCCCGCGAGCTGGTCGTGGTGGCGAGCCGCCACATCGGCAAAGACTCGACCGGCACCCGGCTGCGGCTGGGGGAGGGCGCGATGGGGACGGTGGCGCGCTCGCTCGAGCCGCTGATCATCCCGTCGTACCGCGAATGGCTGGGGCGCTCGGCCCAATACGCCGACATCACGGTGCACTCCGTCATGGCGGCGCCCCTGCTGATCGGGGGACGCCTCGTGGGCGCGATCGCCACCGTGCACTCCGACCCCGCCCGCGTCTTCGGGCCGGAGGACCAGCGGCTGCTCCACATGTTCGCCCCCCAGGCCGCCATCGCGATCGAGAACGCCCGGCTGTACACCGCGGCCCAGCGCCAGAAGCAGTACTTCGAGGACCTGGTCTCCAACAGTCCGGTGGCGATCGTCACCCTCGACCTCAACTACAACATCACGTCGTGCAACCCGGGCTTCGAGAAGCTGTTCGGGTACACGCAGGCGGAGGTGATCGGCCGCAACCTCGACGAGCTGATCAGCACCGAAGCGACGCGGTCGGAGGCCGTGGAGTACACCCGCGAAGCGCTGCACCGGACCGTCCGGGGCATCGGGCGGCGACGCCGCAGCGACGGCAGCCTGGTGGACGTCGAGGTGCTGGGCGTGCCCGTGATCGTCGAGGGCAAGCGGGTGGGCCTCATGGGGCTGTACCACGACATCAGCGGGCTGCTCGAGGCGCGGCGCCAGGCGGAGGCCGCCAACAGCGCCAAGAGCCAGTTCCTCGCGAGCATGAGCCACGAGCTGCGCACGCCGCTCAACGCCATCATCGGCTACAGCGAGCTGGTGCAAGAGGAGATCGAAGAGCTCGGCCAGCCGCAGATCGCCCAGGACCTCACGAAGATCCACACCGCGGGCAAGCACCTGCTCGCGCTGATCAACGACATCCTCGATCTCTCGAAGATCGAGGCCGGCAAGATGGAGCTCCACGTCGAGGCGTTCGAGATCCGGCCCACGATCGAGGAAGTCGTGACCACGGTGCGGCCGCTCGTGGACCGCAACGCCAACCGCCTGGAGGTCCGCTGCGCCGCCGATCTCGGCGTGATGCGCTCGGATCGGACCAAGCTCCGCCAGGCGCTGTTGAACCTCCTCTCCAACGCCTGCAAGTTCACCGAGCGCGGGACGATCACGCTGGAGGCGGAGCGCGAGGGGGCCCGCGACGACACCGTGGTGTTCCGCGTGCACGACACGGGGATCGGCATGACGCCGGCGCAGGCGGGGCGCGTGTTCGAAGCGTTCGCCCAGGCCGAGGCGTCCACGAGCGGCAAGTACGGCGGCACCGGCCTCGGGCTCGCCATCACGCGACGCTTCTGCCGCCTGATGGGCGGCGACGTGCAGGTCGACAGCACGCCCGGGCAGGGGGCGACGTTCACGATCCGGCTGCCCGCCGCGATCGACGGCGCGGCGGCGCCCTAACCCCGAGGGAGACGGCGATGGCGCGGATCCTCCTGGTCGAGGACAACGAGATGAACCGGGACATGCTCTCGCGGCGACTCGCCCGGCGGGGCTACGACGTGGCGATCGCGGTGGACGGCCGCCAGGGCATCGACATGGCACGCGCCGGCGGATACGATCTCATCCTCATGGACATGAGCCTGCCCGAGCTGGACGGCTGGGAGGCCACCCGGCAGCTGCGGGCGGACCCCGGCATCCCGCGGGTACCCATCATCGCCCTCACGGCGCACGCCATGTCGGGCGACCGCGAGAAGGCGCTCGAGGCGGGATGCGACGACTACGACACCAAGCCGATCGAGCTGGACCGGCTGCTCGGGAAGATCGCCGCCCTGCTGGGGAACCCCGCGTGACCCAGCCGGCCGACGCCGCGCCCCTGTCGCCGCAGGCCGTGGCCGAGCTGCGCCACGACCTCCGCACGCCGGTCAATCACATCGTGGGGTACTGCGAGATGCTGCTCGAGGACGCGACCGATCCGGCGCTGGCCGCGCGCCGGACCGCGCTCGCGCAGGCGCTCGCCGCCGGCCGCGACGCGCTCACCCTCATCAATACCTCGCTGCCGGGCACCGGCCGCGTGGTGCCGCCCGCCGACGTGGCGGCGCTGCGCGAATCCCTCCGTGCCCCGCAGCAGCGCATCCTGTCGGCCGTCACCACCCTGCTCGACGGGCCGGCTGCCGACGCCGGGTTCACGGCCGACGTCC
>CAZVSO010000120.1:0-9194 GCA_964629425.1 uncultured Gemmatimonadaceae bacterium | reverse complement strand
CTCCCCGACGACACGCTGGCCGCGATCCGCGAGCACCACGTCGCGATCAAGGGGCCGCTCACCACGCCGGTGGGCGGCGGCATCCGGTCCCTCAACGTCGCCCTGCGCCAGCTGCTCGATCTCTACGCCTGCATCCGGCCGGTGCGCTGGTTCGCCGGCGTACCCTCGCCGGTGAAGGAGCCGCACAGGCTCGACGTCGTCATCTTCCGCGAGAACATCGAGGACGTCTACGCCGGCATCGAGTACCAGGCCGGCACCCCGCAGGCGCGCCGGCTGCGCGATTTCCTCCAGAGCGAGTTCCAGGCGAAGATCCGCGAGGACAGCGCGCTGGGGATCAAGCCGATGTCCAAGTTCGGCTCGCAGCGACTCGTGGCCAAGGCGATCCGCCACGCGCTCGACACCGGCCGCCCCTCGGTCACGCTCGTGCACAAGGGCAACATCATGAAGTTTACAGAGGGCGCGTTTCGAGACTGGGGATATGAGGTCGCGAAAGAGAGATTCGGAGGCGAGACGATCACCGAGACGGAAGGGGGAAAGGGGAATGGGGAAAGGGGAAAGGTGATCATCAAGGATCGCATCGCCGACGCGATGTTCCAGCAGGTCTTGCTGCGGCCCGACGAATACTCGGTGATCGCCACGCCCAACCTGAACGGCGACTACCTGTCCGATGCCTGTGCCGCGCAGGTGGGCGGGCTCGGCATGGCCCCGGGCGCGAACGTGGGGGACGGCTACGCGGTGTTCGAGGCCACCCATGGGACGGCGCCCAAGTACGCGGGGCAGGACAAGGTGAACCCCGGGAGCCTGATCCTCTCCGGGGCGATGTTGTTCGAGGAGTTAGGGTGGAAGGACGTGTCCCGGGCCATCATCCGGGGCCTGGAAGGAGCCATCGCCGCCAAGCGGGTCACCTACGATCTGGCTCGCCAGACGGCCGGCGCGACGGAGGTCTCGACCTCCGCCTTCGGGGACGCCATTATCGAGCACCTCGGATAGCCCGGCACCCGGATGACGAGCTCGATCACCACGCAGCCGCTGGCCCAGGTCAAGACGCCGCTCCTGGCGATCGCGCTCCCGCAGGGGAGCGCGCTGCCGCCGTCGCTGGCCGACGTGGACCGCGCGGCCGGAGGCGCGCTGGCCCGCGCCGTCGCGAGCGGCGACTTCAAGGGGAAGAAGGACGAGACCTTGCTCGTGTACGGTGCGGGCCCCGCCCAGCGCGTGCTGCTCGTGGGCATGGGAAAGGCGGCAGAAGTCAGCCGGAGCACCCTCCGGCGCGCAGCCGCGGTGGGGGCCAAGCGGGCCCGTACCCTGGGAACCGGCGCACTCGCCATCGCGGTGCCGCCCGAGGCGCGCGGCGACGTCTCGCCGCGCGATCTGGCGCAGGTGATCGTGGAGGGCGCGGCGCAGGGCGCCTGGCAGTTCACCGAGCTGAAGCAGGCCTCCGAGGACCGCAAGCCCGACGTCGAGCGCATCGAGCTCGCGGTGGACGGCAAGGACGCCGAGGCCGGGCGGCGGATCGGCGAGGCCGTGGCCGCCGGGCATAGTCTCGCCCGCTACCTCCAGATGCAGCCCGCCAACGTGTGCACGCCCAGCTATCTCGCCGAGCAGGCGCAGCGGCTGGCCGACACCCACGGCTTCGCCATCACGGTGCTCGACCGCGAAGCGCTACGCAAGGAAGGCCTGGGGGCGCTGCTCGCCGTCGCCCAGGGGAGCCAGCAGGAGCCGCGCTTCATCGTGCTCGAGTACCGCGCGGCCGGTGACACGCCGCCGATCGCGCTGGTGGGGAAGGGCGTCACCTTCGACTCCGGGGGCATCTCGATCAAACCCGCGCAGAACATGGAGGACATGAAGTACGACATGTCGGGCGCGGCGGCGGTGCTGGGCACGTTCGAGGTGCTGGGCCGTCTCAAGCCCAAGATCAACGTTGTGGGAGTGATCCCCGCGACCGAGAACCTCCCCTCGGGCACGGCGGTCAAGCCGGGCGACGTGGTGAAGAGCCACTTCGGCAAGACGATCGAGATCGTGAACACGGACGCCGAGGGGCGCCTGGTGCTGTGCGACGCGCTGTCGTACGTGCGACGCTTCAAGCCCGCGGCGGTGCTCGACGCCGCCACGCTGACCGGGGCCGTGGTGATCGCGCTCGGCAGCCAGGCGATCGGCCTGATGGGCAACGACGACGCGCTGCTGACCGAGGTGCGGGAGGCTGGTGAGCGCGCGGGCGAGCGCTGCTGGCCGCTGCCCCTGTGGGACGAATACCGCGACCTGGTGAAGTCCGAGATCGCCGACGTCAAGAACTCGGGCGGGCGCGGCGCCGGCACCATCGCCGGCGGCTGGTTCCTGCGGGAGTTCGTGGACGGCTACCCCTGGGTACACCTCGACATCGCGGGAACCGCCTACACCGATGCCGAGGGGCCGCACCAGAGCAAGGGACCCACGGCCATCGGCGTCCGCCTGTTCACCGAATTCGTGCTGCAGCGCGCTCGCGCTTGACCGGGAGGGTTCTCCTCCTCGCGGCGACGCTCGGGACCCGCGTCGTCGCCGCCCAGGCCGATACGACGGCGCGCGACACTACCCGCGCCGCGCTCCGCGACACCGCCAGCGTGGACACCGCCGCCACAATCCGCCCGACCATTCCCGCGGCGCTGCCCGCGGGGCCGCTGCCGCCGGGCACCCGCTACAGCTTCACTCCCGACTCCGTGCTCTTGTCGGGCAGCTACACCCTGAGCGACCTGCTCACCCGTATCCCCGGCGTGTACGTCGCCCGCGGGGGGTTCTACGGGCAGGCGGAGCCCGTCCTGGTGGCGGGGCGCGGCGCCGTGGCGCTCGAGTTGTTCTGGGACGGCGTGCCCTACCTCCCCCTGGGGCGCGACTCGATCTTCCTCGACCCCGCCCGCATCACGCTCGCGCCGCTCGAGCGCATCGACATCGTCGTGCTGCCCTCCGTGCTGCGGGTCTATCTCGTGAGCGCGCGCCATGCCACCAGCGAGCCCGCCACCGCGGTCGCCGTGCTGACCGGGCGGCAGGTCGACTTCGCCCGCTACCAGGGCTCGTTCGCGCGGCGCTGGCGCTCGGGCGTCGGCCTGGCGCTTCTCGCGGACCTGAACGCGCTCGACGGGCAGAGCGGCAGCTCTTCCACGGGTTTCACGGACGTCGACCTGTGGCTCGAAGCGGAGTACGTCCCCAGCCGGCGCTTCGGCGTGTCGTACCAGGTGCTGAGCAGCGACTGGAGCCGCGACGCGCAAGCGGGCCTGGTGGACGAGCGCGTGTCGCACCGCGTGGACCACACGGTGCGCGCGTTCCTGGCCCGGCGCGGCGATGGGTTCGGCCCGCGCCTCGAGCTGTCGGCCGCCGCCGCCTCGGTCAGCGAGGACTCCGCCCTCGGGCGCCGCTCGGGGTGGCAGGTCGGCCTCGGGCTACGCCACACCGCACGGCGGGCTCACGCCGGGCTCAGCGTGTGGGCGGCCGACGAGCGCCGCCCGTTCGAGATCGAGGCAACGGGCTCGATTCTCCCCGTGCGCGGGGTGAGCCTCGTCGCCGATGCGCGGCGCTCGACCTACGCGGGCTCCCGCTCCGGCACGCGCCTGCACGGCGGGGCTGGCCTCGAGCTTCCGCTGGGATTCTCGGCGCACGGCGACCTGGTGTGGAGCGAGCAACCCGCCGCGCCGTTCGTCCCGGGGGACACCGTGCAGGAGACCACCGACCTGGCCGCCGCTCTGCGGTGGCAGGGACGGTGGGCGCAACTCGAGCTGGGCGGCGGACGCCGCGACCCGTTTACCCCCGTCGGCGCTCCCGCGGGGCTCAAGCCGATCAGCGCCCTCGGCCTCAGCTTCGCCACCCGCTACGTCAGCGCGTTCGCCCGCCTCGCGCCGCCGTTCCTCGGCGGCCTCGAGCTGTCGGGATGGTACTTCAATCCGGACGAACGCCTCGCGTCGGACTTCGAGCCGCCGCATCACGCCCGCGTGTCGGCCGCGTTCCGCTCGAAGTTCTGGCGCACCTTCCCGAGTGGGATCTTCACGCTGCGGGGCGAGGTGGCCGTCGAGTCGTGGAGCGAGGGTCGCGGGGGCCGTGATTCGGTGGGGACGCCGCTCGTGCTGCCGGGCAGGACCTTCCTCGACACCAATGTCGAGATCCGCATCGGCGACGCCACGATCGTGTGGGTGCTCCGGAACGCCCGCGCCACGCGCGGCGGATACGTGCCGGGCCTGGGCTACCCGAACGCAGTCCAGTACTTCGGCGTGCGATGGACGTTCAGTGGCTAAGAGGCTATGAGGGCGACGAGGCGAAGAGGCTTGGGCGCGCCCCTTTAGCCCCTTCGTCGCGAAGCCTCGCGCGCATCTTCGCAGTTGACCTAAGTACTTCGCTCGACTACTGTTACATGACTGTGCCGCGCAGCATGACGGGGTTCGGCTCTGCCACCGGGCAACTGCTCGGCGGGCGTCTGCAGTTGGAGATCCGGAGCGTGAACCACCGGTACTTCAGCCCGCAGCTCCGGCTGCCGGCTGACCTCGCGGCGCTCGAGGGCGAGCTGCGCGAGCGATTGCGCGCGCGCCTCGAGCGGGGCCACGTGACGGTCTCGGCGCGATGGCTGGAGCCGCCGCAGGCGGAGGGTGCGGTCGCGGTGGACCTGAGCCGCGCGCGCCAAGTGGTGGCCGCGCTGCGCGAGCTCAAGAAGCAATTGAAGCTCAAGGGCGACCTCGATCTCGGCCTCGTCGCGCGTCAGCCCGACGTGCTCGGCGTGCGGGGCGACGGGGCTGGGGCGGCCGCCAGCTGGACGGAGCTCGCGCCGCTCGTCGAGCAGGCGGCGTCGGAGCTGGTGGCGATGCGAGAGCGCGAGGGTCGCGCGCTCGCAGCGGATCTCGCCGCCCGGCTCGGCGCGCTGGAGCGCGGAGCGACACTGGTCGAAGAGCGGGCGCCGGCCCGGCTCGCCGCCGAGTACGAGCGGCTGCGCGCGGCGGTGGCGGAGCTGACGCGGGGCGTGACGCTGGACGAGCCGCGGCTCGCCGTCGAGGTCGCGCTGCTCGCGGACCGGGTGGACATCTCCGAGGAGCTGGTGCGGTTGCGGACGCACATCGCGGCCTGCCGCGAGGCGCTGGCGGGGGAGCGTGGGGGCGGGGTCGGCAAGCATCTGGGGTTCCTCGGGCAGGAGCTGCTGCGCGAGACCAACACGATCGGCTCGAAGGCCAACGACGCCGCGATCGCGCAGGCAGTGATCGCGATGAAGGGCGAGCTCGAGCGGTTCCGGGAGCAGTTGGAGAACCTCGAGTGACGCCGAAGATCGTCGTGCTGTCGGCGCCCTCGGGCGCCGGCAAGACGACGATCACGCGGGCCCTTCTGGCGGCCCGGCCGGACGTCGGGTTCTCGGTGTCGGCCACCACCCGGTCCCCGCGCCCCGGCGAGCGCCACGGCGAGGCGTACTACTTCGTGTCGCGCGAGGAATTCGCGCGGCGGAGGTCCGCCGGCGAGCTGCTGGAGTGCGCCGAGTACGCGGGCCACTGGTACGGCACGCTGCGCGCCGAGGTCGAGCGCATCCTGGCGGGCGGGCGGCACGCGCTGCTCGACATCGAGATCGAAGGAGCGCGGCAGGTCCGGGCCGCGTATCCGCCGCCGCGCTCGGTGAGCGTGTTCGTGCTGCCGCCCTCAGCGGCCGCGCTGCTGGAGCGGCTGCGGGACCGTGAGACGGAGCCGCGGCCGGTGCTCGCCCGGCGCCTGGCGCGCGCGGTGGAGGAGCTGCGGGAAGTCCCGCGGTTCGACCACGTGGTAGTCAACGACACCCTGGACGCTGCGGTGGCGGACGTCGGGGCCGTTCTGGATGGACGCGCACCACGGCCCCCCGACCCGGAGGGTCTGGTGCAGATGGTGAACACGCTCGCAGCAGCGCTCGGCCGGGAATCGGCTCGGTTGCGTCGCGAGCCCTGAATCAAGGAGCAGGGATGCACATCATCACTCCCGTTGAAGTCGCGGTCCACACCCAGAACAAGTACCTGGGCGTGCTGGTCGCCGCCAAGTTCGCTCGCTTCGTGAACGAGTTCCCCCGCGACCGCTCGGTGCAGTTCGAGCAGAAGCTGACCACGCGGGCCCTCAACGAGCTGGTCAAGGGCGGCTTGCGGTTCAAGCTCGTGCGGCGGCGGCGGCAGGAGGTCTGATGGCGCTCGCCGGCCGGCACGTGCTCCTCGGCGTGTCGGGCGGTATCGCCTGCTACAAGAGCTGCGCCTTGGCCCGGCGGCTGACCGAGGGCGGCGCGGCAGTCGACGTGGTGCTGACCGCGTCCGCCGGCGAGTTCGTCCGGCCCCTCACGTTCGAGGCGCTGACAGGGCGCCCGGTGCTCAGCTCCCTGTGGGAGCGCGACCGGGCGCTCGCGCACGTCAGCCTGGCGCGTGAGGCGGACCTCGCGATCGTGGCGCCCGCCACCGCCAACGTTCTCGCGCGCGCGGCCATGGGCATGGCGGACGATTTCCTGACCGCCCTGCTGCTCGCCCGCACGGGTCCCGTGCTCGTGGCGCCGGCGATGAACGACGCGATGTACGCGCATCCGGCAACCCTGGCCAACATCAAGACGCTGGGCGCTCGCGGCTGGCAGTTCGTCGGCCCCGAGGTCGGTACGCTCGCCGAGGGTCCGAGCGATCGCCCCGGACGGATGAGCGAGCCCGAGGCGATCCTCGCCGCCGCCGAGCGGCTGCTGGCCGCGGGCGGGCCGTGGCGCGGGCGCACCGTGATCGTGACGGCGGGGCCGACGCGCGAGCACCTCGATCCGGTGCGCGTGATCACCAACCCGTCGAGCGGACGCATGGGGTTCGCGCTCGCCGAGGCGGCCGCGAGCCGGGGGGCCGACGTGATTCTCGTGGCGGGCCCCACCGAGCTGCCGGCGCCCGCGGGTGTGACGGTGCACCGGGCCCGAACGACCGCAGACATGCAGCGCGCCGTGCAGGTGCTGGTGAAGCGTGCGGACGCGCTCTTCATGGCTGCGGCCCCGGCCGACTACCGCCCGGTCGCGGCCGCCGGGACCAAGCGCCCCCGCGGGGCTGGGCGGATGTCCATCGAGCTCGAAGCGACGCCCGACATCCTGGGATCGCTCCAACGGCCCGCGGGGTGCCTCGTCGTGGGATTTTCGCTCGAGGCGGGGGCAGGCGACGGGCTGGAGCGGGCTCGCGCCAAGTTGCGCGAAAAGCATCTGGACTACATCATCTTGAACGACGCGCTCGAGCCCGGCGCGGGATTCGAAGTCGCCACCAACCGTGTGACCATCGTAGGACGGACGGGAGAGCCGCAGGCGCTCCCGCTCCTTTCGAAGCGCGAGGTGGCCGAGAGGATCCTCGACGTGGTGCAGCAGGCGTTGACGTGACGGACGGGCGGGCGCTGGCGCGGGCCTACCTCGAACAGCAGCGGGTGCTGGGGAGCGGCGTGGTGGTGCGGACCGCCGCGGCGCCAGCGCCCATGCCCGCGCGGACGGACGGACGGATCGACGATGCGGTAGGGGCGCCGCCCGCGCGCCTGCGGCCACCGGACCCGCCCGTCGGGCCGACCGCCGCCCTGCCACCGCCCGGGCTGTCGTACGATCCCCCGGCCGGCGATCTGTTCACCGACGATCCGATTCAGGCAGCGGCGACGCTCGACGCCGTCGCCGCACTGGTGGCGGAGTGCAGGCGGTGCCGGCTGTGCGAGGGCCGCACGAACACGGTGCCGGGTGAGGGGCCGTTCGACGCCCGGCTTGTGGTCGTGGGCGAGGGACCCGGGAGGACCGAGGACGAGACGGGGCGCCCGTTCGTGGGCCGGGCGGGCGAGCTGCTCACGAAGATCCTGGCCGCGATAGATTTCCCACGCGACCGGGTGTTCATCTGCAACGTGGTCAAGTGCCGGCCGCCCGAGAACCGCGTGCCGCTGTACGACGAGATTCAGGCCTGCGTGCCGTATCTGTTCCGCCAGATCGAGTTGCTGAAGCCCACGGTGATTCTCGCCTTGGGGGGCGCGGCGGCGCAGACCCTGCTGGACACCAAGCAGTCGCTGGGCGCGCTGCGCAACCAGGTACACCGGTTCCGCGGCATTCCGGTGATCGTCACCTACCACCCGGCCGCCCTGCTGCGCAACCCCAACTGGAAGCGACCGACCTGGGATGACGTCCGTATCGCCCGCCGTCTCCTCGACTGAGCGCGAGTACGCCGGCCGCCAGGCTCCCTGGAGCAACGAAGCGGAGCAGGCGGTGTTGGGCGCGATGCTGCTCGATCAGGACGCCGCCCTCCGGGCGGCCGAGCAGCTCGACGACACGATGTTCTACCGCGAGGGGCACCGGATCCTGTTCCGGGCCATGCTCGCGCTCGCCGAGCGGGGCGAGGTCATCGACCCGGTCACCCTGCGCGAGGAGCTGGGACGGCGCGGAGATCTGGAACGCGCGGGCGGGCTCGAGTACCTGGGCGCGCTGATCGATGTGGTGCCCACCGCGGCCAACATCGAGTACCACGCGCGCATCGTGCGCGACAAGGCGGTGCTCCGCCGCCTGCTCGAGGCGGCGACGGGGATCATCCAGGAGGTCTACGACGGCAAGGGCGCGCCGCGCGAGGTGCTCGACAACGCCGAGCACCGCGTGTTCCAGGTCGCGCAGTTCCAGCGCAGCGAGGACTTCGCCCGGCTGAAGGAGCTCATCTGGCCGGCGATGGAGCGCATCGAGCAGCTGCAGAGCGGCCACGGCGCGGTCACCGGCGTGCCCAGCGGGTTCCCCGACCTGGACCGGCTCACCGCGGGCTTCCAGAAAGCCGACCTGGTCGTCATCGCGGCGCGGCCGTCCATGGGGAAGACCGCGTTCGTGTTGAACTGCGTGCAGCACGCCGGGATCGAGCACGGCACGGGCATCGCCGTGTTCTCGCTGGAGATGTCCAAGGAGCAGCTGGTGCAGCGCCTGCTGTGCTCGGAGGGCCTGGTGGACGCGCAGCGCCTGCGCCGCGGCCAGCTGCGCGACGACGACTATCCCAAGCTCGCGCGGGCGGCGGGCCTTCTGGGGACGGCCCCGATCTGGATCGACGACGCCGCGAACCTCACCCCGCTGGCGATGCGCTCCAAGGCGCGACGCCTGAAGGCGGAGCACGACATCGGCATGGTCGTCGTGGACTACCTCCAGCTCATGCAGGGACCCGGCCAGGCCGAGAGTCGCCAGCAAGAGATCTCCTACATCTCACGCTCGCTCAAGGCGCTGGCGAAGGAGCTCGACATCC
>CAZVSO010000119.1:0-9225 GCA_964629425.1 uncultured Gemmatimonadaceae bacterium | reverse complement strand
CGCCTCGGCCGCCGCGCGCTGGCGGGCTTGGCTCGCACGGGCAGCAGCATGACGAACGGGAGCGGAGATTACGTCATCGCCTTTTCGACCGCGCGACCCATCGCCCGTCCCCCGTCCCCCGTCCCTCTCGTCGATACCGTCCCCGTCGTCACCAACGACGCGATGTCACCCCTCTTTCAGGCCGTCATCGAGTCCACCGAGGAGGCCATCTACAATTCCCTGTTGCGCGCGGAGACCGTGCGGGGCTATCGTGGCACGGCGGCGGCGCTGCCGCTCGACTCGACCGTCGCCATCCTCAAGCGCTACGGAGCGATCCGGCCATGAGCGGGGGTGCGCCTCCCTCCCTCTCCCTCTCGTCCAACATCCAGCACCTCGAGACCTCCGCCACGATCGCGCTGTCCCAGGAGGCGAAACGCCGCCGCGCGGCCGGCGAGGACGTGATCGACCTCGGCGCCGGCGAGCCCGATTTCTCGACGCCCGGGCTCCCCTCGGAGGCGGGCATCCGGGCGATCCGTGACGGGAAGACACACTATCCCGCGAACGAGGGGATCCTGGAGCTGCGAGCGGCGGCGGCCAAGCATCTGTCGCTGCTGTCGGGCGGGCGCCCGGTCAACGCCGACCACGTCGTCGTATCGACCGGCTCCAAGCAGTCCTTGTTCAATGCCTGCTTCACGCTCTTCGGCTCGGGCGACGTCGTCGCCATCCCGGCCCCGGCCTGGGTGTCGTATCCCCAGATCGCGCATCTCGCCCGCGCCCGGCCCGTGCTCGTCTCCGGCGATGCGGAGTGGGGGCTGAAGGTGAGCGTGCGGGAGCTGGAGCGGATGCTCCCGGCCGCGACCGGGCTGATTCTGTGCTCGCCCTGCAACCCCACCGGGTCGGTGTACACGCACGCCGAGCTCAAGGCGATCGCGCAATGGGCGCGGGACCGGAAGGTGTGGGTGATCGCGGACGAGATCTACCGGCGGATCCATTACGGCTCGGGGCCCGCCCCGTCGTTCCTCGATCTGCCGGACGACCTGCTCGAGCGCGTCGTGGTCATCTATGGGGTGAGCAAGGCCTACGCGATGACCGGCTGGCGCATCGGCGTGGCACTCGCCCCCGCCCGGGTCGCCCGCGCCATGAGTGCGCTCCAGTCGCACACGACCAGCGGGGCCAACCACCCCGCCCAGTACGCCGCGGCGGCGGCGCTCGGGGACGAGCGGGTGGAGGCCGACGTGCATCGCATGGTGGCCGAGTTCCGCAAACGCCGCGACCTGGTCGTGCGCCGCTTTCGCGGCGAACTGCCGGGCGTGGAGTTCGTCGAGCCCCTCGGGGCCTTCTACTTCTTCTTCCGGGTGGACTCGCTCGGCAAGACGAGCGGCACCGATTTCTGCATGCGCCTGCTCACCGAGCGCGGCGTCGCCCTGGTCCCCGGCGCGGCGTTCGGGGACGATCGGTGGGTGAGACTCTCGTATGCCGCTGGGACGGCGGACCTGACGAGGGCGCTGGACCGGATCGTGGAGTTCGGGAAGAAGCTGTCGGACTAGACCCGGGGACGGGGGACGAGGGACGAGGGACGGGTGGTGCGCTAGGACGATTCATCGCGCATGAATTCGACCTAGGCCTCTTCCGGGCGACAGTCGTACCGTCGGATCCATGCGCAAGCTCGACTCGCTCGAGGCCTGGACGTGTGCGAGGTTGGTAGCACGTGCCGCCTACCGTCTCACGTTGGACGGGCCCCTCAACCGACACTTCGGTCTGGCGGACCAGATTCGCCGCGCTGCGGCATCGATCCCGGCGAACATTGCTGAAGGCTATGCGTTGGGGACCACGCCGCAGTTCATGCGGTTCCTGCGGATTGCGCTCGGGTCGAGTACCGAGCTCTGCACACACCTGGAGCTGGTTCAGGATCTGCAGCTGGCGTCTGCAGAGCGGGTTGCCGAGGCACTCAAGCTTGCCAACCGGGAGGTAGGCTTGCTGATCGGCCTGATCTACAGTCTCGCCCGGCGGGAAGGGTTACACCCGTCCCCCGTCCCCCGTCCCTCGTCCCCCGTCCCCCGTCAAAGCTTCGAAGGCCGGTGAGACATCACCTCCAGCCCGCTCTCGGTAACCAGACAGTCATCCTCGATGCGAATCCCGAACTTCCCGACCTGGTAGATCCCCGGCTCGATCGTGAAAACCATACCGGGCTCGATGATCGTGCCGTTCCCCTCGACCAGATAGGGCACCTCGTGTCCGTCCATGCCCATGCCGTGGCCCAGGCGGTGGGTGAAGGCCGCGCCGAGCCCCGCGGCCGTAATGACCTGTCGGGCCGCCTGGTCGAGCTGCTGGCACTGGGTCCGGAGCGGCGCGGCGAGGGTCATGGCGGCGGTCTGGGCGTCGTGGACGAGGTTGAAGACCCGGCGGAACTCGTCCGACGGTGCGTCGCCGAACCAGATGGTGCGGGTCACGTCCGACGTGTACCCGCCGACGCGGCACCCGGCGTCGATCAGGACCACCGTGTCGCGCGCCAGCGGCGCGTCACCCGGGCCGCCGTGCGGCACCGCGCTCGCCGCGCCGAACTGGACGAGCCCGCCGCCGGGCGCGCCCCGCTGCTCCATCTCCCGCGACAGGAGGCGTGCGACCTCCCGCTCGGTCATGCCGGCGGCGAGCTGCGTGAAGATCGCCGCGATCGCCGCCTCGGTGATCTCCACGGCCCGCCGGATGAGCGCGATCTCTTCGGGGTACTTGATGACCCGCAGGCGCTCCCACAGGGGCGTGCCGTCCGTCCAGGCCCAGCCGGACAGGGCGCCGGCCAGCCGCCGGAACGTGTGGTAGTCGGTGGTCGGCTCGAGCGCGACCTTGGCGTTGCCGCGCCCCCGGAGCCGGCGGGCGGTGTCGCGCACCAGCGTGTACGGATCGTCCCGCTCCTCCCACCCCAGTATTTCCGCGACCGCGCTCTGCCGCTTGATCCGCTCGACCTCGAAGGCGGGGCACACGATCGCCGGGTCGCCCACCGCCGGCAGGAGCAGCGCGATCAGCCGCTCGCTCCGTCCTGGTTGGTAGCCGGTCAGGTAACTGTAGTTCGTGCCCGGCGTCGCGATCGCCATCTCGAGCTTGCGATGCTTCATCTCCTGCCGGGCGCGCTCCTGGCGCCGGTGGAAGACCTCGGGGGGCAGCGCAGGCGATTGGGCGGATCGGCGGACAGGCGGATCGGGAGCGCGCTCGGCGATCCGCCCATCCGCCGATCCGCCCATCCGCCCCATCACCAGGGCCCCGCCCGCCACCGTCAGGAATTCCCGCCGTTCCATCGTCCTGGCTCCTCTCGTGAGCGCGGCCTATATTACCCGCCCCACGCACTTGTTGGAAAGGCGCGAGGTCCCATGCGTTTCGAGACGCACGTCGAGCCGCTCGACGGCAAGCTGCCCCGGGTCACCTACCGTTGGGATCCGGAAACCGACATCCTGTCGGTCGCCTGCAAGGGTCTCCCCAAGGGCAACGGCCTCAACGGCACGGTTGACCTGGAGGGGAACGACGGGTCGTTCGTCGTGCTGGACGTGGCGGGCGGGATGCTCCGCGGCATGGACTTCGTCACCTGGCCGGACGACATCCGGACCGTCACCACCCTCGCTCCGCCGGAGGCGCAGAAGGACGGTCGCATCGTGTTCCCGAGCCGGCGCTCGCAGCCCGGTATCGCCGCCGTCGAGGTCGAAACGGGACTCACCGTCGAAAAGAACACCGCCGAGTCGGTCTTCCACATCCGGGTGGGCGCCAAGCGGCCGAGCACCGTGGTGCGCCTGGCCGACCTGCTCCTCGTGGAGCTGGACAAGCAGTCCCGGCTCGCCGGGCTGTGGCTCCTGGAGGTGCCGCCGTTCCCCGACGTCGAGACGGGAACGTGAGCGGCGCCGCCTGACCGTGGACGAGCGGCTCGCGCAGTACGTCACCGAGCTGTTCGCCGCGGAGGATGCCGTGCTCGCGCGCATCCGCGCGCGCCACGCGGAAGCGAATCTCCCCCCGATCCACATCTCCCCGGACGAAGGCAAGCTGCTCCTCGTGCTGCTGCGCGCGACGGCGGCGAAGACCGTGCTCGAGCTGGGGGCCCTGGGCGGCTACTCCGGCGTCTGGCTCGCGCGGGCGCTCCCGCCCGACGGCCGCCTGACCACCATCGAGCGGGACCCGCGCCACGCCGCGCTGGCGCGCCGCAGCTTCGTCGACGCGGGGCTCGCGGACCGGATCCGCGTCGTCGAAGGGGCGGCGCTCGAGGTGTTGCCCACTCTGGCATCGGGCTTCGACGCCGTGTTCGTGGACGCCGACAAGGAGCCGCTGGCGCAGTACTTCGAGTGGAGCGTCCGGCTGCTGCGGCGCGGCGGGCTGCTGCTGTGCGACAACGCGTTCTTCCACGGCGCTGTGGTGGACGAGCGGGACCGCTCCGCCCAGGTCGAGGGAGTGCGGGCCTTCAACCGGCTCGCCGCCACGGACCCGCGGGTCGTGGCAACCGTGGTCCCGGTGCGCGACGGGCTGGTCGTCGGGGTCAAGGTGGCGGAATGACCGGCTGGGTCGCGGCGCTGCGGGCGGCGGGCGTCGTGCCGGCCTCCTACGTTCCCGACTCGAGCGTGGGCCGGGCCCCCCGGGACGACGTCGCGCTGGCCGCGCTGGTCGAGAGCGGCGCGATGCGGGCCCACCCGTTGGAGCCTGCCGGCGCCGGCCCGCCCGCGACCTGCTTCATCGACGGCGTCCAGCGGTGGCGCGTGGTCGGCGTCCAGGGCGTCGTGCCGATCGTGCGTGCCTACGTGGCGGCGGCCGCGCGACGGCGCGGGCCCGACCGCCGGCTCACCACGGTGGCCGACGACAGCCGCGAGTTCGTGATCACCCAGCGCGAGGGCCTGAGCGCGCCCGCCCGTCGGGCGCTCGAGGAGAGCGGGCTCGAGATCGTGGACCTGCCGGCCGACGACGTCGGCCAGCCGTCGCGCACCCTCACGGCCGCCCACGTGCGGGTAGATCGCGCGCGCGAGGCCGTCGAGCGCGCGCTGGCCGAGCGCTGCGTCACCGGGCTCGGCCCCGACGAGTGGCTGGTCGTGGATGGGCTGCTCTCCGACTCCGAGCGCCTGGCCGGGCACCCCCGCGCCCTCGGAGTGATCAAGAGCCACGGGACCCAGTTCTTCGAGGGCGCGGACCTGGAGCGGGCGCTGACCCTTCCCGATCGCCACCGCTCCAGCGTGTTCGCACCCCGCTCGCACGCGCACCGCGCCGTGTATTCCTGGTATCTGCGGCTCTGGCCTTGGGAGGGGAACGATCTGCTCTACGGGTTGCTTCGCATCGAGGCCCGCGCCCACCCCGAGACGGTCACCGGGGCGTCGGCCGTTTCCGCCTGGCTGTACGCGGAGCGCGCGCCGCTGGCGACCCCCGATACGCGGTGGGACCGGCTGTTGTATCCTATACATGACGTGGAGACGTACCTGAACGCCCGCACCCCGCGAGACCTGATGCCCGCGCCCGGCTCCCGCCTCCCGAGGGCAGGCGCCTGATGTCCGAGCCCCTGCCGGTCGGCCGCGTCGTCGCCACCGAGCTGAAGCCTAGCACGCCGCATCAATTCCATTTCTGGACCGCCACCGAGACGAGCATGGGGATCGGGGCGATCGTACGGGTCGAAGAACCGGGAAACGGGAAAGGGGAAACGGGAAAGGTGGTGTATGGCGTGGTCACGGACGCCTTTGCGTACTCCGACCTCGCCACACCCCTCCACGACGTCGTGGGGGCGGAGGGCGATCCCGCGCGGGCCGCGGCGGCGCCGACGGTGCGCCAGGAGATCCGCCTCTGGACCGCCGCCGTCCTGCGGCAGGAGCCCGAGGAGCCGCTCCAGCCGGTGCCGCTGGGCCGCGTGTTCGTGGCGGGCGACGCCGACGTCGCCCAGGCGCTCCGCATGGACGCCTACCTCCATTGCGCCGCACCCACCGCGATCCCCATCGGGCTGTATACCTCGGGCGGGCTCGAGGCGCCCGTCTATCTCGACGCCGACTTCCTGCTCGGCCCCGAGGCGGCGCACCTGAACATCTCGGGCGTCTCGGGACTGGCTACCAAGACGAGCGCCGTCGAGTTCCTGCTGGCCGCCATCTTCCGGCACTTCCCGCGGCACAAGGGCAAGGTCGCCGCGGTGTGCTTCAACGTGAAGGGACCGGATCTCTGCTTCCTGGATCAGCCGGGCGAGCTGCGCGACGAGGATCGCCGCCGTTACGCCCGGCTGGACGTCGAGCCCGCGCCCTTCGAGCGGGTGCGCTACTTCGCGCCCTTCAAGGCCGACGGCGTGAACCTGAACACCCTGCGCACGCACCCCGATCTCGTCGGCGCCGTCGAGCCCCTCGTCTGGGGCCTGCACGAGGTCCTGGACTTCGCCGAGGTGCTGCTGAACCGCGACGACATCGACGCCAAGGCCGACGCCTTCATCGATTTTCTGGCCGACCGCGTCCTCGGCCGGACGTTCGACGACGGCTTCGGGCGCGAGCATCGGGTGCAGAGCTTCGCCGACCTGGACGCGTTGTTCCGCAGCATCTTCGACGGCCTGGAGCACACGGCCGGCGGGCGCGGCGGCAGCGACATGTGGCGCACGCACCACGTCGCCACCATCCGCAAGGTCCGCAACCGGCTGTCCAATATCTCGACCCGCTGCAAGGGCCTGGTGGCGGACGACGGCCCGTCGAGCGACCTCCCGTGGGGCGAGTTCGCGGACCGGACCGTGTACGTGGTGGACGTCGCCAACGTCGATCCACTGGGGCAGGACCTCGTGTTCGCGCGGGTGGTGTCGAAGCTGCGCGAGCACCTCGAGCGGCGCGACCTCGGCGTGGACGCGGTGGTGGTGTTCGTGGACGAGCTCAACAAGTACGCCCCGGGCGACGGGCCCGAGACCTACGTCAAGAAGATGCTGCTCGACATCTCCGAGCGCGGCCGCTACCTGGGCCTGGTCCTGTTCGGCGCGGAGCAGTTCCGCTCCCAGGTGCACCGGCGGGTCGTGGGCAACGCGGGGACCCAGCTGTTCGGCCGCATGGACTCCGACGAGCTGGCGACCCCGGGCTACCAGGTGCTCTCGCCCGCCACCAAGATCAAGCTCGCCACCTTGCCGATCGGCGAGCTCATGGTCCGGCACCCGCACTTCACCCAGCCGATCTTCGTGCGGTTCCCGCGACCGGCGGTGCTGCGTGGGCGCGACGGCGTCGAGCGCTACCCGCCGGCCACCGACCTGCCGTTCGAGCAGGCTGTCGTGCGCCAGCTCGTGCGGCTGGACGCGCGAATCCGGCCGAACGCGGTGAATGACCTGATCGCCGACCGCGGGCCCGACGACGTGCGCCGTGCCCTCGCCGCCGTGCGGCGCGCCCGGCCCGACGACGTCCTCGCGTATTTCCGCAAGGCCTTGGGCACCCGGGTGCCGCTCGGTGTCATGCCGCGCGAGCGCGCGGCGGTGGCGCCCCTCGCCCCGATCACAGACGACCCCTACTGAAGCTCGCCCACCTCGCCGATCTCCATCTCGGCTTCCGCCAGTTCGACCGCTCCACGCCGAAGGGCGGAAACCAGCGGGAAGCGGACGTGGCGGAGGCGTGCCGCCGCGCCGTGGACGACCTCCTCGAGCAGCGTCCCGACCTGATCGTCATCGCGGGGGACGTGTTCCACTCCGTCCGGCCCACCAATCCTGCGATCCTCTTCCTGTTCCAGCAGATCCAGCGGCTGCGCGTCGCGCTTCCCGACACGCCGGTCGTGCTGATCGCCGGGAACCACGACACGCCGCGCTCGAGCGAGACCGGCACGATCCTCAAGCTCTACGCGGCGCTGGGCGTCGAAGTGGTGAGCGACGCGCCGCGGCGCATCACCTTCTCTCGGCGCGACTGCGCCGTGCTCGCGGTCCCGCACCAGGCCCTGGCGGGCGGGGACCGGCCCGCCCTGCGCCCCGAGCGCGGCGCGGCCGTGAACATCCTCCTGGTGCACGGTGAGGTCGAGGGCGTGATCGGTCCCGACCGCACGTGGGCGGAGTACGGCGGCGCGCTACTCACCCGGCACGACCTCGCGCCGGCGCAGTGGGACTATGTGGCGCTGGGGCACTTCCACGTGGCGCACGAGGTGGCGCCCAACGCGTGGTACGCGGGAAGCCTCGAGTACGTCAGCTCCAATCCCTGGGGCGAGCTGCGCGACGAGGCGGCGCACGGGTGGCCTGGGAAGGGCTATCTCCTGGTCGAGCTGCCGGAGGCCCGCGTGACGTTCCGGCCGATCGCCGCGCCGCGCCGGCTGCTCGATCTTCCGCCGGTGCGCGGGGCCGGGTTGTCGGCAAAGGAGCTGGATGCGGAGATCGCCCAGCGGGTGGCCGCGGTCAAGCCGTCGATCGACGAGCTGGTCGCCCGCCTGGTGGTGTACGACGTGCCCCGCACCACCGCGCGCGATCTGGACCACGCCGCGATCCGGAGCTACAAGGCGCGCGCGCTGAACCTCCATATCGACCTGCGCCGACCCGAGGAGCGGCGGAGGGTCGGCATCGGCGCCCCGGGGGGGCGCCGCCAAACGCTCCCTGAGGTGGTGCGGGAATCCCTCGCTCGCCGCCTGCTCGATGCCGAGATCGACCGCGACGAGTTCGTCCGGTTGGGCGTGGAGTACGTCGAACAGGCGGGACGGGGGACGGGGGACGAGGGACGGGCGGAATGAAGATCCGGCGTCTCAAGCTCGTCAACTTCCGCCAGCACGCGGACACCGACATCGATCTCGGCGACGGGATCACGGGCGTCATCGGCCCGAACGGGTCGGGCAAGACGACGCTGCTCGAGGCGATCGCGTGGGCGATCTACGGCACGACCGCGGTGCGCGGCGACAAGGACTCGATCCGGAATCTGCGCGCCAAGCCGCGCGCCAGTGTGCGCGTCGAGCTCGAGTTCGAGATCGGACAGCATGCCTACCGGGTGGCCCGCGGGCTGCACGGCGCCGAGCTGTACGAGGACGGGCGGGTTCTGGCCAACGCGCCCCGCGAGGTGACCGAGCGGCTCGAGCGGGCGCTCGGGATGAGGCACGACGAGTTCTTCAACACCTACTTCACGGGACAGAAACAGCTCGCCGTGATGGCGCGCCAGAAGGGGCCGACCGACCGGGCGGCGTTCCTGTCGCAGGTGCTGGGCTACGAGCGGCTGCGGCTGGCGCAGGAGCGGGTGCGCGAGGAGAAGAAGGGGTTCGGCAGCGAGCTGAAGGGTCTGGAGGCGGCGCTGCCCGATCGCGCGGCGCTCGAGGCGGAGCGGGGGGCGG
>CAZVSO010000118.1:0-9239 GCA_964629425.1 uncultured Gemmatimonadaceae bacterium | reverse complement strand
GCGGCCGAGCTGGGCCGCGCGACGGGCGCCGGGCTCGCGGTCTTCGGGCAGGTCGTCGGGACGGGCGGCGACTCGGTGCGCCTCAGCGCCACGCTGTACGACGTCGCCGGCGCGCGCGTGATGGGCGAGTTCCAGGTGCCCGACGTGAGCGACCGCATGGACCGTCTCGCCGATTCGCTCGCCATGCGGCTGCTGCGGGAGCTGGGCCGGACCCGCCCGATCGGGGCGGTCCGCCTCACCTCGCTCCGTTCCACGTCGCTCCCCGCCCTCAAAGCCTTTCTCCAGGGCGAGCAGTTCTACCGCCGCACCGACTGGGACTCGGCGATCGCCTACTACGAGCGGGCGATCGCGCTGGACTCGACGTTCGCGCTGGCGCTGCACCGCATGGCGGTGGCGGCCGGCTGGCAGCGCGCCGGCCTCGATTCTCTCTCGCGCGCGCTGCACCTGCGGGCCGGCGCCTTGAACCGCGGCCTCGCGCCGCGCGACAGCCTCCTCGTGGCCGCCGACTCGCTCAGCGCCGTGCTGTACACAGGGGAGGCGGACTCCCTCTGGTACGCGCACGCCCGGCGGCTCTTCGCCACCCTGGCCGAGGCCACTCGGCGCTACCCCGACGATCCCGAGGTCTGGTACGCGCTGGGCGATGCGCGCTTTCATTTCGGGTACGCCCCGAAGGTCGGCGCGAGCCGGCGGGAGACGCTCGATGCGTTCGACCGCGCCATTGCGCTCGACTCGGCCTTCGGCCCGTCCTACATCCACCCCGTGGACCTCGCGCTCAACCTGGGCGGCGCGGCGCTGGCACAGCGCTACATCCGGCCGTACCTCGCGCTCGACCCCAAGGACATCAACGCCCGCGGGATTCGCCTGATCGCCGGCCTGCTCGACCCCGCGAAGCTCGGGTCGGACGAGTTCCGCCGTCTGATCGACACGGTGCCCATGGATGTGGTGCGGCACGCGCTCGTCGGCGGGCTCGCCCGCTGGGCGGACACCGCCGAAACTGCCCTCCGCGTCCTGGAGGCGCGGCGGGCCGCCGGCGACTCGGCCCAGTACAGCGGCTTCCCGCTCCGCGGGCTGCACACCGCGACCCTGGCGTATCGCGGCCACCTCCGCGAGGCCGCCGAGCTGGTCCCTCCGACCTTCGCGGGCTTCGTGCTGCTGTTCCGCGCGCTCGTCGGGTCGACTCCGCCCGACTCCGCCGATGCCATCTTCGCCCAGTGGGCTCGGACCAGGGACCAGAACGCGCAGTACGCCCTGCCATGGTGGGCCCAGCGGGGGGACACGGCGATGCTGCGCATGGCGGTCCGCGTCCTCGACTCCCTCGCTCGGCACCCGCCGTGGCCTCCTCTCCGTCCGGGCATGAGCTACAACGCCGAGGCGGCGCGCGCCTACCTCGCGCTGGCGCGCCGCGACACCGCCGAGGCGCTCCGGCGCCTCATGGCCCTGCCCGACTCGCTCTGCGGAGGTGGAGCGTGCTACCAGGTGCAGCTCGCCCGCACACAGCTCCTCGCCGCGCGCGGCCGCGACCGCGAGGCGGCGCAGCTACTCGAGCGGGAGCCGTCGACCTTCGTCGATCCCGCCCACGTGATCCGCCAGCTCGAACGGGGCCGGGTGCACGAGCGGCTCGGCAACCGCGACACGGCGATCGAGGCCTATCGCTTCGTCGCCGACGCGTGGATCCACGCGGACCCGGAGCTACAGCCGTTTGTGGAGGAAGCGAAAGCAGCGCTCAAGCGCCTGCGCGGGGAAGGCTAGAGGCTTCGGCGATACACCTCGAGATCCCGCTCACTGAAGCAGACGAACCTCACCAGCTCCACCGCCGTCGTGCCCCTCAGGAACTCGCGCACCGTCGCGACCGCGATCCTCGCCGCTTGCTCGATCGGATAGCCATACGCGCCCGTGCTGATCGAGGGGAAGGCCATCGACTTCACGCCGTGCTGCGCGGCGAGGGCAAGCGAATTGACATAGCAGCTCCGCAGCAGCTCGGGCTCGCCGCGGCTCCCACCGCTCCACACCGGGCCCACGGTGTGAATTACGTGCCGCGCGGCCAACCGGTACCCCTTCGTGATCCGCGCCTCGCCGGTGGGGCAGCCGCCGATGGGGCGGCATTCCTCGAGCAACTCGGGGCCCGCCGCGCGATGAATCGCGCCGTCCACACCACCCCCGCCCAGTAGCGTCGTGTTCGCGGCATTGACGATCGCGTCGACGGCCTGCTGCGTGATATCGCCGTGGATCGCTTCGAGGGTGGGCATGCGCTAGAACCACGTGCGTGGTGCGTAGTGCGTGGTTTGTGACCGTGGCTCGCCCGCGGACGCGTCGGCCTGAATCAGACCGCAGCATACCACGCACCACGCACTACGCACTTCAGCTCTCAGTAGACCTCCAGATCGTTCCCATACGCCACTGCCCCGGCAAAGTGCTGCCGGATCTCGCGCACGATCTGCTCCCGCGTCGAACGCCAGGGCAGCTGGTGGTACAGCACCAGCAGCTTCGGCTTCGCGTGCGCAGCTAGTCGGCCGAGGTCCACCGCCGACGTGTGGAAGCTCGCGTGGTAGCGCTGCCACTCCGACGGCAGCTGCTCCCACCCCGCCTGCGCGTACACCTCGTGGACCAGCACGTCGCACCCGGCGCACTGATCCACCACGGCATCGGTCGCCCGCGTGTCTCCCGAGATCACGATGCGGCGGTCGCGCGTGTCGAAGCGGTAGCCGAACGCCTGCGGCCACGAGCCGTGCGGCACCGCGAACGCCGTCACGGTGACGTTCGAGTCCCGGTACACCACCCCGGGCGCGATCTCGTGGGCGTGCACCCGGTGGCCCGTTGCATTGGCCGGCTCGAGACCCTCGAGCCGGATTCGCACGTCCTGCGCGTAGGCCGCGAGCAGGTGGTCCGTCATCGCCTTCACGCCCGGCGGCCCATACACCTCGAGCGGCGCCTCCCGTTCGAGCACCCAGGGCGTGAAGATCAGGTCCGGCAGGCCAAGCGTGTGATCAGAGTGCAGGTGGGTCACGAAGACGATGCGCAGGTTCTTCACGGCCAAGGCCGTGATGCCACGCTGCTGGGCGGCGCTCGCTCGGCGGACCACGCCCGGGCCAGCGTCCACGAGGTACGCCGCCCCGTTCACCACCACCGCCAGCGCCGGCCCCGAGCGGTCGGGGTCGGCGTTGGGCGTGCCACTGCCCAGGAGGACGAGGCGGGTGCCCGCGGTGTCCCGGCTCGGTGCAGTGACCGGCGGGGCGGGCTGAGCGGCGCGGTCAGCCGGCGCGGCTGATGTCGGGAGCAGCGCAGCCAGCGCGACTGCCATCCATCGCTTCATGGCGCGCCAAGCTAACCTCTCTGGCAGCAACCCGCGACGGGGCCTATTGTTAGCGCGACCCCGAGAGGCTCGCTCCCATGCCCAGTCGCCGTGACTTCGTGCGCACGTCGCTCCTCGCCTCGACCGCCGCCCTGACTCCCGCCCGTGACGCCATCGGGGCGCTCCCCTGGTGGTGGACGGCGCCGGGGCGCGACCCCGCCACCGGAGTGCCGGACGTCCCCGACCGCTTGCCGGTCGCGTGGTACCGTGACACCGTGGCGCGGTTTCAACGTGCCCTTCAGAACGCGGGGCTCGACGGGATGCTGTGCAAGGACCAGTGGAACACCGTCTACCTGTCCGGCTACTTCCACTCGCAGACCGAGCGCCCCGAGGCGCTGTGGGTGCCGGCCGTGGGACAGCCGACGCTGTTCGTCCCGGGCCTCGACCGCGACCTGGTGACGAGCTGGTGGATCGGCGACGCGGAGTACTACTTCGACTACCCCCACGCCGAGGCGGGGAACGATCCCCGCACCGGGCCGGTCGCGGCCCCGGCCGGCACGGTGGACCTGTGGACCTGGATGCTCAAGGGGCTCGACCGGCGCGGCTTCGGGGGCAAGACCATCGGGCTCGACTGGGACGCGCCCGAGAGCACGCTGAAGAAGTTCCGGGAGACGCTGCCGCGCGCCACGTTCCGGCCGGGCGGCGACCTCCTCCTCAACATGCGCGTGATCAAGACGCCGGAAGAGGTGGCGCTGACGCAGCGCGCCATCGCCTACCACGACCGGATGCTCGAGTTCTGCCGCCGCTACGTCCTGGAGCACGGTACGAGCGCCACCGACTTCGACGTGCGCCACGCGGCCACGGCCTACGGCACCGATCTGGTGCTGGCGGACCTGCCCCGCGATGGGCGCCCTCACTCGGCGGTCGGCGTGAGCATCGGCGTGGGATGTCGCACCGGCGTGGGCACCGCCTACCCGCATCCCAACCAGTTCTTCCATTCCAAGATCAAGCGCGGCGACGCGATCCAGTTCTCCGGCATCATGGTGCGGATCGGCGGCTACGGCGGCGAAGGGTACCGCGCCTGCCACATCCTGCCGATGACCGACGCGCAGCGGAAGATGTGGGAGGTGCACACCGAGATGACGCTGGCCCAGCAGGAGCTGTCGAAGGCGGGGGTCGAGTGCCGGACCGTCGCGGCCCAAGTGCACGAGATCGCACGCCGCGCCGGGCTCGAGCGGTTCCTGTACCACCGCCCCGCCCACGGGGCCGGGATGGAGGGGCACCAGCGCCCGTACATCGCGTTGGGCGACGCGACGGTGCTGGCGGAGGGGATGATGTTCTCCAACGAGCCGGGGCTGTACGATCCCGCGGGCGGGTATGGCTACAACCACTCGAACAACCTGCTCATCACCAAGGAGCGGGGCGTGCAGATGAACACGACGCCACTGACGAAGGAGTGGTGCTGGCTCAGTCTGTGAAACGTCGAGGAAAGACGTCCAGGCGCGACGTCGAGAGGAGACGTGCGGGACCGTGCCGGCGCGCGATCTGATCGAGCGACTCCGCGAGGCGCTGGGCGACCGGTACGCGATCATCACGGCGGTCGGCCGGGGCGGCAACGCGGCCATCTTCGGTGCCTACGACCACGAGGGCCGCAAGGTCGCGATCAAAGTCCTGCACCCCGAGTTGAGCGTGTCGGTCGCCGCCGACCGCTTCGTGCGTGAGACCCGCTACGCTGCCCGGCTGCACCACCCCCGGATCGCGCCGATGCTCGACAGTGGCGAGACCGACTACCTCCTCTGGTTCGTCATGCCCTACATCCCGGGCGACACGCTGCGGCAAGTGATGCGCCGGGAACGCAGGCTCGCGGCCGACCGGGTGACCCGCATGGGCTGCGAAGTGCTCGAGGCGCTGGCGCACGCCCACGCCCACGGCATCGCGCACCGCGACATCAAGCCCGACAACATCGTGCTCTCACCCGACGGCGCGGTGCTCGTGGACCTCGGCATCGCCCGGGCGATCGCGCAGTCGGGGGAGGATCGGGTCACCCGCAGCGGGTTCGTGGTCGGCACCGAGGAGTACATGAGCCCCGAGCAGGCAGCGGGCCTGCCGGACGTCGACGGGCGGACGGACCTGTACTCGCTCGGCGTCGTCTTGTTCGAAGCGCTCGCCGGGCGGCCGCCGTTCTCCTCCCCCAGTGCCGCCGCGGTGCTGGACATGCAGATGCATCGCGACCCGCCCGACCTGCGCACGCTCTGCCCGGGTGTCCCGGCTGGGCTCGCGGCCGCGATCCACCGCTCTCTCGCCAAGGAGCGCGACCAGCGGTGGCAGACGGCCGAGGCGATGCGCAGCGCAGTCGCGCCCGCTCCGTGACGGCCGCCGACCCCCTGTTTCAGCGCGTGGCTCGCGCCCTCGCGGGCCGCTACACGGTGGTGCGCGAGCTGGGCCGCGGCGGCATGGCGACGGTCTATCTCGCCACGGACGCCAAGCTGGCTCGCGCGGTCGCCATCAAGGTCCTGGCCCCGGCCACCCGCGAGCATCTCGGGCCGGAGCGGTTCCAGCGCGAAGTCCAGCTCGCGGCGCGGCTCTCGCACCCGCACATCGTGCCGGTGTTCGAGGCCGACGAGGCCGACGGATGCCTCTACTACGTCATGGAATACGTGGAGGGCGAGTCGCTCGCGGACCGTCTGCGGCGCGAGGGGTCGTTGCCGCTGGAAGCAGCGGTGCGGATCGCGGCTGAGGTCGGCGACGCGCTGCAGTACGCGCACGAGCGCGGCATCATCCACCGCGACGTGAAGCCGGGGAACATCCTGCTGGCCCGGGGGCACGCCGTGGTGACGGACTTCGGGATCGCGAAGTCGACCACCGGGCCGGCAGGGGTCGACTCGCTGACCGCCACGGGCATCACCGTCGGAACGGCGCACTACATGAGCCCGGAGCAAGCGGCCGGCGATCGGCGCCTCGACGCGCGGACCGATGTCTACTCCCTCGCGGCGGTGCTCTACGAGATGTTGGCCGGCGAGCCGCCCTTCACTGGACCTACGGCCCAGGCGGTCATGGCGCGGCTGCTCACCGATCGGCCGCGCCCACTTCGCACCATCCGTCCCGAGCTGCCGCCGCACATCGAGCATGCGTTGGCGGCGGGCCTCGCGAAGATGCCCGCCGATCGGCCGCCCTCGGCCCGCGCGTTCGTGGATATGCTGGTGCGCCCGACGGAGGAGCGGCCGCGCGGCGCGGGGCGGGCCTGGCGGCGCCCCTTCATCACGGTCAGCGCGGTGTTCGCAGCCCTGGTCGCTATCGTTGGCGCCGCGGTTTGGGGCAACGTGACCGGCTGGTGGGCGGGGAGTGGCGGCGGCGTCCCCGCGCCGCCGTCGGGCATGGTGCTGGTGCCCGGCGGGGAGTACCGGCTGTTCGGCGGGACGTGCAGGCTGTGTCAGTCCGAGCGCCTCGTGTCTGTGGACTCGTTCTACCTCGACCGTACGGAGGTCACGGTCGGCGACTACACCCGGTTCGTCGCGTCGGGTGCTCCCGCACCGTGGACCACGGCGCCATCGGTCCAGCTCCCGGTCACGGGCGCGATGTGGTGGGAGGCGGTGGCCTATTGCCTCTGGCGCGACTCCGCGGCGCGCCTGCCCATGGAGGCGGAGTGGGAGGCGACGGCGCGGGGCACGGATGGCCGACCCTACCCCTGGGGCGCGCGCTGGGACCCCGCGCGCGCCAACGCGGCCAATCCTGAGGGCGGCCTCCTGCCGGTCGGGTCGTTTGTGGCGGGCGCCGCGCCGTCGGGTGCGCTCGATCTGGCGGGAAACGCCTGGGAGTGGACGGCCACGCCGGGGCCGGCCGGCGCGGGGGCCGAGCCACAATACGTCATCCGGGGCGGCGCGTTCGACTCCCCGGCCGAGGTCGCCACGACCTTCCACCGCGGCGCGCTGCCGGGGACCGTGCCCGACGACCGGCGGCTGAGCCACCTCGGCAACACCGGGTTCCGCTGCGCGCGGGCGGTGCGATGAAGCGGCCGATAGGCGGATGGGCGGATAGGCGGACAGTCATCGTGACCGCCCTCCTATCCGTCTATCCAACCATCCACCTATCCGCCCAATGCCCCGACGGCTCCCCGCCGCCGTGCGCAAAGCCCGCTGCCCGCGCCACAACGCCCGCCCCGCCTCCCAACAGCGTCGCGGTCCTCTACTTCGACAACCTCTCGCCCGACACCGCCGACGCGTATCTCGCGGACGGGCTGACTGATGAGCTGATCGCCCGGCTCGGCCAGCTCGACCGGCTCGTCGTCAAGTCCCGCACTGCAGTGCGCCACTATCGAGGCTCGACCCAAGATGTCGCAACCCTTGGGCGCGCCCTCGGCGTGGCGCACCTCGTGAACGGAACGGTGCGACGCGCCGGCACCCGGCTGCGCGTCACCGTCGAGCTGCTGCGTGCCCCGAGCGGGGACCGTGCGTGGGGCAGCACCTACGACCGCACCGACGCCGACCTGCTGGCGCTCCAGGAAGATATCGCTCGCGCGGTGGCGAGCGCGATCGCCGGCCGACTCTTGCCGGCAGAACGCGCCTCGCTCGCCGCGCGACCAACCTCCAGGCCCGACGCTTACGAGCATTTCCTCCGAGGAAACTACCACTTCTCCCAGCGGAACCCGCGCGGGGCGGCCCTGGCAATCCAGGAGTACACAGCAGCGATCCGATTGGACCCCGGTTTCACCGCCGCACTGGCCCGAGTCGCGATGAGTTACGGTCAGATCCTCGATTGGGATTGGAACTATGGAGGGCACCCGCGCGACACGCTGCTGGCTCGCGGCCTTGCCACGGTCGTCCGAGCCTTGCAGCAGGACAGCACAGCCTCCGATGCTTGGATGGCGCGCGGCTACTTATCCAGCTTCGGCCTCCCGCGTACACGAGACCAGGTGGCGCAAGCATTCGCCCGAGCCCTCTCCCTCGATCCTCACAACGCCGAGGCTTCTCTCCGGTACGGCGTGCTGCTGGGCGACCTCGGACAAGACTCCGCAGCGGCGGCCATGCTCCACCGCTCGCTGGGGATCGAGCCGGAACGGGCGATCACGCTGTGGGCGCTTGGGCGCCTGTACCTCAGCGCACGGAGCTATTCGGAGGCACGACGCTGGATCGACAGTGCGCTCGCGGTAGACCCGGGGTTGTACCAGGGATACGCCGTCCGGGCACTCATCGGCGTACAACGTGGCGACACCGCCGGCGCGCGCGCCGACGCGGAGACGGCGATGCGGCTCGCCCCGCCGGAAGACCGGCTGTATGGGGAGTCAGTGATGGCGCTCTTGACCCTGATGGCCGGCGACACGCTGACGGCGCGCGTCCGAGCGGAAGGGCTCGTGCGCGAAGTTGCAGATCGGCAGACGTCACTCGTGTTGTGGCCCGGCATGGTGCTGATCGCCCTTGGTGAACACCGGCGGTTCCTCGACACGCTCGATCAGCTGCGGTGGCGCGAGCCCGGTTTCTGGATGTTCCTGAGAGAGCCCGAGTTCGATCCCGTTCGTGCCGACCCCCGCTTCCAGCGCCTGGTCGAGGAGTCGCGGCCGCGATGAGAAGCGGCGGATCGTCGGATGGGCGGATAGTCACCATGGTGACCGCACTTCCATCCGCCCATCCGACCATCCGTCCATCCGCCTGATGTACGCCCTCATGTGGTCCGGCGGCAAAGACTCCTACCTCGCCCTCACCCGCGCCCGCCGCCAAGGCCTCGAGGTGGCCACGCTCGTCAATATCTACGACGAGGCCACCGGGCGTGTCCGCTTCCACGCGACCCGCCACGAGCTCATCGCAGCGCAGGCGTTCTCGCTCGGCCTCCGCATCCACCAGCACCCCACGCCCGCCGACGGCTACGAGGCCACGTTCTGTGCCGCCCTCGAGCAGCTCGCGCGCGGCGGCTACACAGGCGTCGTCTTCGGCAACATCCACCTCGCCGACGTGCGGGC
>CAZVSO010000117.1:0-9297 GCA_964629425.1 uncultured Gemmatimonadaceae bacterium | reverse complement strand
GCAGGATCTGCGGCTCGCGCGCGCCGAGCGGCACGTGCGCCGGGCGTCGCAACCCGGCGTGTTGGTGCACCCGGCGGCCCGGGCCGCGCGGAGCGGCAGACCCGACGCCGGCCGGGCAGGCGTCCCGACCAGGCCGCGGCCGCGCTCCGGCGACGCTCCGCAGGCCGAAATCGACCGCGTGCTCGACAAGATCTCCGCCCAGGGGATGGGCAGCCTCACCCCTGCCGAGCGGAAGTTCCTCGCCGAGATGAGCCGCCGGATGCGCGGCAAGGAGACCTGAGGACTCCGGGACGCTCCGCCCGTGCTCCACCTGCTGCTCGCGCTGACCGCGCAGGATCCCGACCTGGCCCGCGCCGAATCGCTGCTCGCCGCCGGCGATCTGGCGCGCGCGCGTGCGCTCGCCGAGCGGGTCGTCGCGCGTCGGCCGGCCGATCCGCACGCACACCTCGCACTGGGCCGCATCCACTTCGCCCGGCCCGTGATCGGCCGCTACCCCGCCCTGGACCACTTTCGCATCGCGGCTCGCCTCGCGCCCGGCAACCCCGACCCCCTCTACCGGCAGGTCGAGGTGGGTTGGTTCCTGGGGAGCGACGAGGGCGAAGTGATCGCGCGCGAGGCGCTGCTGCGGTTACTGGCGCTCGATCCCGACTACCGGGACGCCTGGGCCCGCTTCGAGCGGCTGTTTCAGAACCGCGACATCTGGCGGCGCGCCGATCGGGCGCTGGCCCGGCACGGCGACCACCCGGTGGCGCTGGAGCGCCGCGCGCGGCTCGCCCTCGCCCTGGAGGAGCCGAATCGCTCGGATTCCCTGCTGGCCCTGGTCCTCGCCCGCCGCCCGCGGCACGTCCCGGCGCTGCAGCTGCGCGCCCGGGCCGCCTTCGAGGGCGGGCGCGACTCGGCGGGCTACGCCTGGTACGACTCGGCGGTGGCGCACGCTGACCAGGACTCGAAGGGCGTGCTGTGGGAGGCCGTGTGGATGATCGCTACGCCCGCCGAGCGGGAGCGGCACGATTCCACGAGCCCGGGCGGGCGGCGGCGCTTCTTCAAGTGGTTCTGGGGGTCGCGTGACCCCAACCTGGTCACGCGCGAGAACGAGCGCATCGCGGAGCACTTCGGGCGCCTGGCCGAGGCACGGCGGCAGTTTCGCCTCACCCATCCCTTGACCTTGTACCACCGCTCGCCCTTCTGGCGCGCGCTGCAGGACCAGGCGTGGCGGGACGAGCTGGCGGCGCTGGCTGCGTTGCAGCCGGCCCTGTTCCCCGGTCAGCCTGCGGAGCGCTTGGAGGCGGCGATCCGCCAGGGTCCACGCCCGAGCGCCGTGACCGACACGGCCGCCGCCGGACGGACCACGATGCACGCGGCCATGCTCGACGCCCGCGGCCTCCTGTGGGTGCGTCACGGCCGGCCCGACGTGATGCAGATCGGGATCCTCGACCCGCTGCGGCCGCTCCCGATCGCGACCTTGCGCCCGATGGATTACGAGGGCTGGCTCTACCGCACGCCCCAGGGCCGGGCGAGCGTGGGATTCGCCTACCAGCCGGGCGCAGGGCTCGACCGGTTCTTCGCGCCGGTATCCCGCGCCCAGGTCGCGAGCATCCACTACCTCTTGTCTACCGATCGGACCACCGTCCCGGCAGCGCTCGAGGCCCGCGTCTGGGCGGCGATGTTCAAGAGCGCGGAGCTCGGCCTGACCGACGTCTATTACCGCACCGCGCCCGAGCCCGCCGCGGTAGCGCTGTGGGACGGGGAGGGCGAGATGGTAGCGCGCGCCCGCGGGCCGGGCCCCCTCGCGCTCAGCGTGCCGCCGGGACGCTACCACCTCGGGTTGGACGTCGACTCGGCCGGCGTCCTCGGCCGGCTGCGCGGCGACATCACGGTGCCGCGGTTCCCGGTCGATGACGTCGGGCTCTCGAGCCTGGTTCTCGCTGGCGTCGATTCGCTGACCGACCGCGAGACCGCGCTGGGCGCGATGCCGGCCTCACTGACGTATCCCTCCGATGCGCCGCTCTCCGGGTACGCCGAGGTGTACGGCCTCGCGGCCGACCGTGACGGGCGGGCCCGCTACCGGGTGCGATACAGCTTTGCCCGGGTCCGCTCGCTCGCCGGGCGCCTGCTGCACGGCCCGGAGGAGGTCGCGTTGGAGTTCGTGCGCGAGGTCCCCGCCACACTCGTGGTCGCCGAGCGCCTGGTGATCGAGCCGGGCCGCGTCCCCGCGGGCCGCTACCGGGTCCGGCTCACCGTGACCGACCTCCGACGGAATGTCAAGTCGGAGTCGGTGGACCTCGAGATCACAATCCGCTGAGGCGTGCTTGTCAGCGTGGCCGGGGGCGGGCAGATTGGTCGGTGCGCCCGTCCCATGCTCGTCAATCTCGTGCCGGAGTTCTTCGCCTGCCTCGCCGCGCCCGATCCCGTCGCGGCCTACGGTGAGTATCTCGACCGGCACCGCGCGGTGCTCGCGAGCTACTGGCACAACTACGTGCTCGACCTGGGGTCGCGCCACGCCGACGACGTGATCGCCGCAGCCGTGCGCGCCGACCGGAGCGATCTCCGGCGCCTGCTCGAGCGTGTGGATGTCGTCACGGTGGCCGAGGAGGCCCTGCTGCGGGCGCGCGAGCGCGTCGCCGCCGACTGCCCCGTCGACCTCTATCTGATGGTCGGCGTGGGCGGCGCCAACGCGGGCGAGCTCGTCGTGAAGGGGCGCGGGATCGCGTTCGTCTGTCTCGAGCACTTCACGGGGCGCCCCAACCCGCAGACCTACGGCCTGGGGCTCTCGCCGCGACTGTTGCCGCTCTGGATCGCGCACGAGGTGGCGCACGCGGTGCGCTACACCTCGCCCACGAGTCGGGCGATGTTGCGGCAGCTGGTGCGCGAGTGGAGCGGGGAGTACGACGGGTGGGAGGCCGGGAGCCGCGCGACGCTGCGCGAGCTGCTGACGAACGAAGGCGTTGCCATCGCCGCCGCGCAGAGCGCGGCGCCCGGCTTCGAGCCGTGGGAGTACCTCGGCTACGCCCGGCGGCAGTACCGGCGGGTGCGGGAGCTCGACGCGTTTCTGCGGCGCGCCAGCGCCACCCAGCTGGACGACACGGGGCTCGGGCTCCGGCTGCGGTTTCTGTCGGGCGGCATGAGCGCCACGGCGCGCGAGCTTCAGGGTCGCATCCTCCCCGAGCGCTCGGGCTACTACCTCGGCCTCCGCATGATCGAGCCCTATGTCGCCGAGCACGGGGTGGCGGCGGCGGTCCGCGCCACCGCCGAGGAGTTCCGGGAAGCCGAAGCGCGGAGCCCGGGGGCGGAGGGAGCGCAGACCGCATGAGCGAGCGCCCCAAGTTCGAGCGGCGCCGGAACCCGACGCTGCGCGAAGTCGTGGACGAGCTGCTGGAGCACGCTCGGGACGTGGCGCGCCGGTCCCGGCAGATGACCCCGGAAGAGCTGAGCTACGCCCAGCAACGCCTCCAGTGGCTCGCCGACGAGGTGTGGCGCGTGGCCACCGGACAGGAGGAGTCGCCGCCCCCGTAATCGCGCGCGGGTGCGCGTGTTATCTTCCACTCCGCTCTATGGCACCCCGCGGCGAGTTCAAGGTGACGGTAGCGAAAGAGGACCTCGTCTTCGCCGCCGCGCACTTCATCACGCTCCCCGGGCACCGCTGCGAAGCGCTCCACGGCCATAACTACCGCGCGGGGCTCGTGGTGGAAGGCGGGCTGGGCGACGAGACGGGGTTCGTGTTCGACTTCATCGCGCTGAAGCGCCTCATGAAGCATCTCACCGACGAGCTCGACCATCGGGTGCTGCTCCCCACCGGCAACCCCAAGCTCACCGTGGCGACCGAGGGCGACCGGGTCGCCGTCGCGTACGGAGGGGAGCGGCGCTACGTCTTCCCCGCGGCAGACTGCGTGCTGCTCCCCGTGGCCAACACCACGGCCGAGATGCTGGCAGCGTACCTCGCGGGCCGCGTGCTCGACGAGCTGCGGGCGACGGGGGCCAGGCACCTGACGGCCATCGAGCTCGAGGTCGAGGAGAACTTCGGCCAGTCGGCTGTGTACCGCGAAGCGCTGTCTCCGTGAGCACACCGCTGGTCGAGGAGCTCGTTCCCGCTCCCGACCCGCTGGCCACGTTCAGCCGCCTCGCGGATCTGCCGCATCCCGTGTTCCTCGACAGCGCGGCCCCCTCCCTCCGCCTCGGGGCCCATTCCTTCATCGCCGCCGATCCCGTCGCGGTCCTGCGCAGCGAGCGTGGCGCGCCCGATCCGCTCACCTGGGCGCGCAGCGCGCTGGCGTCTCACGCGGCCACGCCGCTCGCGGGGCTGCCCCCATTCCAGGGCGGGGTGGCCGGCTACCTGGCCTACGAGTGGGGCGCGTCGCTCGAGCGCGTGCCGCGCCCCGGGCGCGACGACGTCCCGGTCCCCGATGCCGTGCTGGGCCTGTACGACTGGGTGATCGCGTGGGACCACGGTGCGGGACGGGCCTGGATCATCTCGACAGGAATCCGGGACGGGGGACGGGGGACGAGGGACGGGTGGGCGGCAGAGCGGTTGCAGTGGGTGAGGCAGCGACTGAGCGCCGCCCCGGTGCCCGAACCCCCGCCCGTCCCCGACCGCCCCCGTCCGCCCCCGTCCGTCCCCGTCTCGAACTTCACGCGCGACGAGTACATCGCGGCCGTCCGGCGGGTCCGCGACTACATCCTGGCGGGCGACATCTTCCAGGCGAATCTGGCGCAGCGGTTCCAGGCGTCGCTCCCGGGCTCGCCCATCGAGTTCTACCGGCGGTTGCGTCGAGCATCCCCGGCACCGTTCTCCGCGTTCCTCGGCTGCGGCGATTTCGCGGTCGCCAGCATCTCGCCGGAACGGTTCCTGCGCGTAGATCCCATGACCGGGACGATTGAAAGCCGGCCGATCAAGGGCACCCGCCCCCGCGGCGCCGCTGCGGCCGACGACGAGGCGCTGGCGCGCGCGCTGGCGGCCAGCGCCAAGGACCGGGCCGAGAACGTCATGATCGTCGACCTCGTGCGGAACGACCTGTCGCGCGCGTCCCGGCCCGGGAGCGTGCGTGTGCCCGAGCTGTGCGTGCTGGAGCGACACCCGCCGGTGCACCATCTCGTGTCCACCGTGACGGCCGAGTTGGACGCGGGGCGGGACGCGCTCGATCTCCTGGCGGCGTGCTTTCCGGGGGGTTCCATCACCGGCGCGCCCAAGGTGCGGGCCATGCAGATCGTCGCGGAGCTCGAGCGCGCCCCTCGAGGCGTCTACTGCGGCGCGATCGGGTACCTCTCGGTCACCGGCGCGCTGGACACGAGCATCGCCATTCGCACGGCGGTGGCGCGGGACGGCGTGGTGGTATTCCACGCGGGGGCCGGCATCGTCGCCGACTCCGACCCCGCAGCCGAGTACCAGGAGACGCTCGACAAGGCGGCGGCGTTCGCGATCGCACTCGAGCCCCTGCCGGACGTGACATGATCCTGCTCGTCGACCACTACGACTCGTTCGTCTACAACCTGGCGCGCTCGGTTCGCGAGCTGGGGTGGGAGCCCGTGGTGCGGCGCCAGGACGCGATCACCCTGGACCAGGTGGCGACGCTCGCCCCGTCGCACATCATCCTCTCGCCGGGCCCGTGCACGCCGGCCGAAGCCGGGATCTCGGTCGCGCTCGTGCGGCGGTTCGCGCCGGTCGTGCCGATCCTCGGCGTGTGTCTCGGGCATCAGTGCATCGCGGCGGCGTACGGGGCGGAGATCGCTCGGGCGGGCCGGCCGATGCACGGCAAGGCGTCGGCCATCCGGCACGATGGGCTGGGCGTGTTCGCGGGGCTGCCGAACCCGTTCGCCGCGGCGCGGTACCATTCGCTCGCGGTGCGTCGCGACTCACTGCCCGCCTGTCTGCGGGTGACCGCGACGGCGGAGGACGGGGAGATCATGGCGCTCGCCCACGAGACCCACCCGGTGGTCGGCGTGCAGTTCCATCCGGAATCCGTGCTGACCGAGTACGGGGACGCGCTGCTGGGGAGGTTCCTCACCCCCTGTGCGGGCTCCGGCGCTACGAGGTCACCTGTTTCGCAACCGGCGCCTGGCGCAGGCGGCGCCGGGCGATCAGATACTGCTGCGGCAGGCTGAAGATGTTGCTCGCGGCGTAGTAGAGGTTCAGCCCCGACGCGAAGTTCAGGAACATCACCGTCATCATGACCGGCAGGAAGTACAGCAGCATCTTCGTCTGCGGGTTGGGCGGGACGCCGATCTGGCCGATCTTCGACAGGGCGAACATCGAGAGCCCCATGACCAGGGGAATGATGTACAAGGGGTCCGCCCGCGACAGGTCGGGCAGCCAGAAGAACGGGACCCCCCGGAACTCGATCGTATTGGCGAACACGAAGAACAACGCGAACAGCACCGGCATCGGCAGGAGCATCGGCAGGCAGCCCCCGACGGGGTTCACCTTGTGCTCCTTGTACAAGCGGAGCATCTCGCGCTGCAGCCGCTCGGGCTCGTTCTTGTAGCGCTCCTGCGTGGCCTTGAGGAGCGGCGCGACGGCCTGCATGCGGACCGAGGACTCCATCGCCTTCTGGTTGAGGGGCCAGAGCAGCAGGCGCACCAGCAGCCCGAAGATGATCAGGACCCAGCCGTAGGCGAGGTTGAGCCGCTCGTGCATCCACAGGAGCACGGCCACCACCCCCACCGACACCGGCTGGATCATGCCGCGGAGGATCCCGCCGTAGGGGTTGGCGTCGTCGAGCCCGTGCCCGATCCGCGCCTGTCGGCGGTACTCGAGCGGGCCGGCGTACACCTGGTAGCCGAACTGGCCGGCCTGCGGCACGGCGAGCGTCACGGCCACGGCGGCGCGGGCGGCCGCCTTGCCGTTACGCGGACCCCCGATCGCCAGCGCGCCGCCGAACCTGGGCCGATGCTCCTCGAGCGCGAGGGCCACGACGAAGAAGTACTTCGACTTGATCCCCACCCACTCGAACGGACCGTTCAGCTCCACGCGCTCCCCGGGGTCGAGCGACCGGAAGTCCGTTCGCTCGGGGCGCGCGGCCTTCGCGACGATGGAGTAGTTGCGATAGTCGTCCATCGAGTCCGCCTCGACGGAGCGGACCCCGTCGCCCAGGCCCAGGACGAGCAGGGCCCCCGTGGGCCCTAGTCCCGATACCTCGCCTTCGACATCGAACAGGTAGTCGTCGGGCCGGAACCGGTACGTGAGCGTGACCGCGGCGCCGCCCCGGGTCCCCGTGAAGCTCAGCACTCCCCGGTCGGCGACGCGCAGCTCACGCGCGCTCGGCGTGAAGCTCCAGTCGGCGAGCGAGACCGTGTCGCTCCCCGCCACGAGTCGGTGGACGAGCAGGGGTCGTCCCGCAGGCACGAGGTCGACCGGCCGGGCCGAGTCGCCGGGGGCGAAGGACCGGTACGTGAGCAGCTGGGCCGCGACGAGCTGCGCGCCCCGGGTGCTGAAGCCGAAGCGGTACAGGGGCGTGGCGACCCAGACGGTGTCGGCGGCCTCGCCGGCGGCCGGGCGGGCGGGCGGTCGGGCGGTCGGCGGTGGCAGCGGGGCCCGGGGCTCCGCCGGCACCGTGTCCGGCGGGCCGGCCGAGCGCCCGACCGGCTTTGGCGGGCGCTTGAGAAAGAAGGTCGGGGCGATGGCCACGACCATCATCAACAGGATGGCGAGGAGGAGGCGTCGATCCACGGGCGGCTGCTAGTGCCGTTCCAACCGGCCTTGCCGAGACGCGGCAAGTCGGGAGGCCCCGGAGTATGGGTAGCGCGCGGCCGCCGACCTCGGCACCAGCTGGAACGGCACTAGGGCACCGGGTCGTAGCCGCCCGGACGAAACGGGTGGCAGCGCAGGATGCGTCTCACGCCGAGCCAGATGCCTCGGACGGCGCCGTGGCGTTCGATGGCCTCGTAGGTGTAGTGCGAGCAGCTGGGCATGAACCGACACTGCGTGAACACCAGATGGGAGAGGGTGAGCTGGTATCCACGCACGAGGGCGAGGGCCCCGCGGCGGGGCAGGTGGCCGACGTTCACGTGATCTCCCTCACGCACGCCGTGAGCTCCGCGCGAAGCGCGGCGAACGTGGCGTCGTAGGCCGTACGGCGCGCGCGCAGCACGAGATCCACAGCCGGCAGTGTGGCGAGCGGGCCACGGCGCAACAGCTCGCGGAGCCGGCGTCGCAACCGGTTGCGGGCCACGGCGGTGTGCTGGAAGCGCGGCACGACGATCGCGGTCCGGGCGCGCGCGCTGTGGCTTGGTCGCCACGCCACCTCGAGGAAGCGGGTCCGGCGACGCTGCCCCGCGTCCCAGCACGCCTGGACGTCCGATAGCCGCGCGCGGCGCGGGAACCGCTCGCGCGTTACTTGCTCCAGTGTTTGGATGGAAGGGAAACCGCGAGGCGCTTGCGCCCTTTTTTCCGGCGGCGTGACAGGACGGCACGTCCCCACTTCGTCTTCATCCGCGCGCGGAAGCCGTGCTTGTTCACGCGTCGGCGATTGCGCGGGCGATAGGTCGGACCCATGCGTGCGTTCCTTGCGAGGGGGCGAAACGTACACCGGGGCGAGCGGGCCGGTCAAGGTTGACAATCTCACAGGCGGTCCGTAGTTTCGCTCCGCCCTTGCAGAACGTCCCACCTTTTTCTTCGTTCGCAATGGAGCCGTCAGTCCGAGAAACGTGGAAGCGCTTGCTGGCCGAAGCGCGGCGCGAACTCCCCGATGCGACCGTGCGGAGCTGGCTCGAGCCGGCCGAGCCGATCGCGCTGGATAACGACCGGTTGGTTCTCGCCACGCCCGACCGTTACGCTGCCGAGTGGAACGAGTCCAAGTACGCGCCGCTGCTCGCGCGCGCCGCCGAGCGTTTGCTCGGCCGGCCGACGAGCGTGGTCTTCCAGGTGCAGGAAGACCGCCAGCGGCGGCCGCAAATGGACTTCTGGGTGCCTACGCCCACCGGGGCCGCGACGACGGAGAAGTCGACCGCCGTGACGACGCCGCTCAGCGAGCGCTACACCTTCGAGTCGTTCGTCATCGGCAAGTCGAACGAATTGGCTGCCGCCGCGGCGCACGCGGTGGCGGAGGCGCCCGGCAAGACCTACAATCCGCTCTTCATCTACGGCGCGACGGGGCTCGGGAAGACCCACCTGATGCAGGCCATCGCGCACGCGGTCCTGCTGCGCAACCCCAACACGCGCCTCGTCTACCTGGGGGCCGAGCAGTTCCTCAACGAGGTGATCGAGTCGATCCACGCGCGCACGATGTCGGAGTTCCGGCGCCGCTACCGCAACGACATCGACCTCCTGCTCGTGGATGACATCCACTTCCTCGAGGGCAAGGAGCA
>CAZVSO010000116.1:5711-9322 GCA_964629425.1 uncultured Gemmatimonadaceae bacterium | reverse complement strand
TCTCACCGGCTGTGGCGGCGCCGATCTATCGCGTCGACATCACCGTTCCGTAGCAGGGCACTCGCGCTGAGTAGAGAGGCCCCGGGAGAGGATCCTCGGGGCCTTTGAGTTGGTGTGGGGGGTGGGCCCTGGTGAACCCCGGGGCGTCGCCCCGGGGTTAACCCACCCCACCGGCCAGCCCCTCCCGCCCCACCGCCACCTCCTCGTCCCGGAACTGCCGCTGGTACAGCCGCGCGTACAGCCCGCCCCGTGCGAGCAGCGTCTCATGGGTGCCCTCCTCCACGAGCCGGCCGTGGTCGAGCGCGCACAGCCGGTCGGCGCGGCGCACGGTGGACAGGCGGTGCGCGATGATCAGCGTCGCCCGCCCCTTGAGCAGGCGCTCCAGCGCCTCCTCGATCAACCGCTCGCTCTCGGCGTCGAGGCTCGAGGTAGCCTCGTCCAGGATCAGCACCGCCGGATCCTTCAGCAGCGCGCGGGCGATCGCCACGCGCTGCCGCTGGCCGCCGGAGAGCTTCACGCCCCGCTCACCCACGACGCTCCCGTAGCCGGCCGGCAGCCGCTCGATGAACTCGTGCGCGTGCGCCGCGCGGGCCGCCGCCTCCACCGCCGCCGCCGGTGCTCCGGGACGCGCATACGCGATGTTCTCGGCCACCGTGCCGCTGAACAGCGCGGGCTCCTGCGGCACGATGCCGATCGCGCCCCGGAGCTCAGAGAGCGACAGGTTGCGGATGTCCACCCCGTCCAGCGTGATCCGCCCCGCCGTCACGTCCCAGAAGCGAGGCAGCAGGTTGGCGAGGGTCGTCTTGCCGGCGCCCGAGGGCCCCACCAGGGCGACAATCTCTCCCGGGGCGAGCGACAGGGACACGTCGTCCAGCGCGAGCGGTGCGTCGGCGTGATACCGGAAGCTCACGCGCTCCAGGACGACGGCTCCACGGAGCGCCTGGAGCAGCGGCCGCGGCGCGGGCGGATCCGCGACCGCGGGCACGAGCTCGAGCAGCTCGAACACCCGGCGAGCGGCCCCCACGGCCTCCTGGTAGCTCGAGAACAGCCCCGCGAGCGTGCCCACCGCGCCGGCGACCGTGATGGTGTAGAGCAGGAACGACACCAGCGTGCCCGCGGTGAGCGTGCCTTCGAGCACCAGACGCCCCCCCTGCCACAGCACCACGGCGATGCCGCCGAAAGTGGCGAACGTGATGGCGCCGAAGAACACGCCCCGCACCAGCGCGCGGCGCAGCGCCGCGCGAATCACTTCCGCCATCCGTGCTCCGTAGCGGCCTGATTCCCATCCCTCCTGCACGAAGCTCTGGACCGTGCGGATCTGGCTGAACGCTTCCTCGGCAACAGCCGTCGCCTCCGCGACCTTGTCCTGCACGCCCGTGCTGATGCGCCGCAGCCGGCGTCCGAAGAACAAGGCCGTGCCGACCACCACCGGCACGACCGCGAGCGTCGTGGCCGCGAGGCGGGGGTGGGTGAGGGTCAGGAGGACGACGCCGCCCAGGAGCATGAGCGTCTGGCGCGACAGCTCGGAGATCTGGTGGCTCACCACGCTCTGCAGCGTGCCGATGTCTGCGCCGAGCCGGCTCGTGAGCTCACCGGTGCGGCGTTCGGCGAAAAAGCCCGGCGGGAGGGTGAGGAGGTGGTCGAACAGGTCCTGGCGCAGCCGCGCGATCACCCGCTCGCCGGTCGCCGACAGGAGGTACGCTTGTGAAAAGTTGAGCCCCGCCTGAACGACGAACATCCCGCCCAGCAGGAGCGCGATCTGATTGAGCCGCTCGCGGTCCCGCAGCTGAAACGCGGCGTCGAGCAGGTGGCGCACCATCTGGGGGAACGCGAGGCTGATCGCGGCGCTCGCGATGAGGCACACGCTGGCCAGGGCCAGCTTGCCGCGGTGTGACTGGATGCGCGGCAGCAGGCGCACGAGCGGCCGGGGCGACTGGATGGCGGTCACCGGAGGATGGAGTGCAGCGCGGCCTGCCCGGGCGCGGGGGTCCCGACCGGGCGCAGCGCGACGAGCACCAGGGCCGCCCACACTGCCGTGCCCACGGCGACGTGCACGGCCTGGAGTGCCGGGGGCAGGGCGCGCAGGACCATGGTAGCGCCGACGCCCATCTGGAGGACCGTCAGCGCGAGCACGATCCGTGGGCCCAACGCGCGGGCGCGGAGCGCCCAGACCACCACGTACGCCGCGGTGCCGTACGCCAGCAGGCGGTGGGTCCAGTGGAGGTGCTGGAGGTAGTTGCCGTCGGGCAGGAGCTGGCCGTTACACAGCGGAAAGCCGAGGCAGGCGCTGGCGGCGCCCATCTTGGCCGTCATGCCCCCCAGGACGACGGTGGCGAAGCCGAGTCCCAGCGCGACCGCGGCGGCGGTGCCCGGCAGGCGCATGCCGCCCCGGGCCGCGACCAGGAGGGCGGCCAGCAGCAGCATCGCCGTCGCCAGGTGGAGCACCACGGTCCAGTGCGGCAGCTCGAGCCGCACGGTCACGGCGCCGAGGGCGACTTGGACGACGAGGAGCCCGAGCGCTGCGTACGCAGCGTACGTGGGGGCGTGGGGTCGTGGGGACGCTTCCCGCTTCCCGCTTCCCGCTTCCCGTCCTAGCCACCACGCATATCCCGCCAGCGCCCCGACGAGCGTCGAGACCGCCGCCGCGACCAGCCGGTGACTCCATTCGATCACGGTGCCGAGGTCGTCCAGCGGGGGGAGCAGCCCACCGTGGCACAGCGGCCAGTCGTCGCCGCAGCCCATCCCCGAGCCCGTGATACGAACAACCCCCCCGAGGATGATCAGGAGGTAGGTGCTGGCGGCGGCCAGCCAGGCGAGCATGGTGAAACGTCGCGGCATCGGCGCTGAAATGTATATTCACGCGAGCCATGACTGCACCGCCGGATCGCTGGGGGGAGCGGCTGCCGCGCCGCCTGGGCTTGTGGAGCGCGGTCGCCGTGCTGGTGGGCTCGACCATCGGGTCGGGGATCTTCCGCACGCCCGCGGAGGTCGCGCAGCGCGTGGGCGACGTGCCGCTGTTCTTCCTGGCCTGGGTGCTGGGCGGGGTGGTGGCGCTGTGCGGTGCCCTGACCTACGCCGAGCTGGCGGCGGCGTTTCCGCGCTCGGGCGGGATCTACGTCTTCCTGCGCGAAGCGTTCGGCCCGCTCGCGGCCTTCCTGTTTGCGTGGGCCGAGCTGCTCATCATCCGTCCCGCCGCCTACGGGGCGATCGGGATCACCGCGTCCGCGTACACCTTGCGGACACTCGGCGTGGATCCTATGGGCCCGATGCTCGGCGGGGCGGTGCGGGCGGAGCAGCTGCTGGGCGCGACGTACATCGCGATCGTCGCCGGGGTCAACTACTTCGGCATCCACCGGGCGGCAGTGCTGCAGAATCTGAGCACCGCGTTCAAGGTGGGCGCCCTGGCCGCGCTGGTGGTGCTCGGCTTTGTGCTCGGGGGCGGCGGCGTGGAAGGTGGCGTGCTGGCCCAGCGCAGCGCCGTGGGCATCTCCCCGTTCCTGCTGGCGATGGTGGCGATTCTCTGGGCCTATGACGGGTGGGCTGACCTGTCGTTCGTCAGCGGGGAAGTGCGCGACCCCCAGCGCACGCTGCCGCGGGCGCTCCTGATCGGC
>CAZVSO010000116.1:0-5680 GCA_964629425.1 uncultured Gemmatimonadaceae bacterium | reverse complement strand
TACCTCTACCGGATCCCGATCGACCAGATGAAGGCCGCCGATCTGGTGGCGGCGGACGTGGCGCAGCTGCTCGTCGGGCCCGTAGGGGTCGTGCTGGTCTCGGCGGCGATCGCGGTGAGCACCTTCGGCACTCTCAACGGGTCGATGATGACCTCGCCCCGAATCTTCTTCGCGGCCGCGGAGGATGGACTGTTCCCGAAGCTGATCGCCCACGTGGATCCGCGCACCAGGACCCCCACGGTGGCCGTCCTCCTAGCGGCGGCACTCGGCATGATCTTCGTGCTCGTACGGACCTTCGGTGAGCTGGCGGGCCAGTTCGTGATCGGGATCTGGCCGTTCTACGCGCTCGCGGTGGCGGCGGTGTTCGTGTTGCGCCGCCGGCGCCCCGAGTTGGAGCGCCCGTATCGCACCTGGGGCTATCCGGGCGTGCCGCTGCTGTTCTTGGTCGGGTCTTTGTTTCTGCTCGGTAACTATCTGGTATCACAACCCGCTGCGTTCGCGGTGGACGTCGGCGTGATCCTCTCGGGAATCCCGGTGTTCCTGTGGTTGCGGCGCGCGTCGCTCCCGCGCCCGCCCGCCTAGCCGGTCGCTGACGTTGTTCGCGGCCTCGGCCGCAACCGCTCAAGCGGCGCGGCCACGCCCGTTTACGGGCAGGTGCCGAGCCGCGAGTTTCACTCGCGCATCCCGAGCGGCGCGCGCCTCAGTGAACAACCTCCCTTGTCAGTTACGCCCGTCCGGTCGCTTGACGACCCTCCCGGCGGGGGGCACATTTTCAGTGCCGTTTCCGCCTGTCGCCAGCCCCGCTACGTGGGAGATCCAGCGATGAAGCGTGCCTGTTCGTTCCTGGGCGTCCTGGTCGTCCTGGGCGTCCTGGGCGTCTCCGTGGTCGCGGGCCGGGTCGCGGCCCAAGGTGTCACGTCGGCCGCCGTCGAGGGGCGTTTGACCTCGGAGACCGGGGAGCCGGTCGACAACGCCACCGTGACGCTCCTCAACACCTCGACGGGGCAGCGCTACTCCGTGCGCAGCAGCACGGACGGCCGGTACTTCTTCGAGAACGTCGCGGTCGGCGGTCCCTACACGCTGGATGTGCGGGCGCTGGGGTTCGAGCCCCGCAGCGCCTCGGGCCTGCGGCTGGTTCTCGGCCAGCGATTCGTGCAGGGTTTCTCGATGCGCCGCGCCGCCATCGAGGTGGCAGGCCTGACCGTGACGGCGGAGCCCGACCCGCGCATCGGCGCGGGCCGCACGGGGGCGGCCATGACCGTGTCTGACAGCGCGATCGCCCGGCTGCCGATTCTCAACCGCAGCTTCGTCGACTTCATTCAGACGGTGCCGCAGGTGGTCGGGACATCGGTTGCCGGCCAGAACAACCGGTTCAACAACATTCAGATCGACGGCGGCGTCAACAACGACCTGTTCGGGCTGGCGGCCAGCGGCACACCGGGAGGCCAGGCCAACGCGCGCCCCATCTCGATCGAGGCCGTGAAGGAGTACCAGGTCCTGATCGCGCCGTTCGACATCCGGCAGGGCGGCTTCACGGGCGGGTTGATCAACGCCGTCACCAAGTCTGGGAGCAACGCCTGGCACGGCTCGGCCTTCGGCTACCTGCAAAACCAGAGCCTGGTCGGCAAGGACAGCGCCGGTAACAAGATCGCGGAGTTCGACCAGAAGCAGTACGGGCTCACGGTGAGCGGCCCGATCCTGCGAGACCGGCTCCATTTCTTCGCGGCGGTGGACCTGAAGGCGCGCGACGCGCCATTCGGCGGCCTGACGATCGGGTCGGACACGACCAACGGCGCCGACTCGGTGGGCATCGGCATCCGCCGGGCAACGGCCGAGCGGGTGACCGGGATCGTCCGCGACTCCTCCCAGTACGCGTTTGATCCCGGCACCTTCGTGGCGCCCACGCTCGCAAACCCCGACAAGAACGTGTTCGCCAAGCTCACCGCGCAGCTCGGGACGAACAGTCAGCTCGAGCTGTCGTACAACTTCGTGGACGCGGGGGACGACAACCTCATCCGGATTCCGTCGGCCACGGGGTTCCGGGATGGCTATCAGCTGTCAAACAGTGGTTACGAGTTCAACACGACGACCAATACCGCGCGGGCGAAGTGGAGCGCCGTGGTGGCGGGCCGCTTTTCCAACGACCTGATTCTCGGTTATTCGCGCATCAGAGATTTCCGGACGCTGCCGAATCAGGCGCCGCTGCTCCTCGTGGGCGGGGACCGTGCGGGCACGAATATCGCCGTCGGCGGCGATCGGTTCTCGCACGCCAACAGCCTCGACCAGGACATCTTCGAAGTGACGGACAACGTCACCTTCGCGAAGGGGACGCACCTCGTCACCGTCGGTTCGCACAACGAGTTCTTCGGCTTTCGGAACCTCTTGTTCGAAGCCAAATTCGGGGTGTGGAGCTTCTTCAACGCGGACTCTCTGGCGGCGGTTCGGCCGTTTCGCTTCGAGCGCTTTGTGGCGGGCGCCCTGAAGCCCGAGGGGCCGATCGCGGACTTCAACGTCCAGCAATACGGCTTCTACGTCCAGGACCGGTGGACCGTCACGCCGAAGCTCACGCTCACGGGGGGTCTGCGGGTGGATATCCCCATCCTGGGGAGCCCGTCCACCAACCCCGTGCTCGATACGGCCACGGGCCTGCAGATCAACACAGGGGACTTCCCGAGCGGTAACGCGCTCTGGTCGCCTCGGCTCGGGTTCAGCTACGATGTGACGGGCGACGCCTCGACCTTCGTGCGGGGGGGGATCGGGGTGTTCAGTGGGCGGCCGCCGTATGTGTGGGTGTCGAATGCCTTTGCGAACACCGGTCTGGAGCAGGCGACCCTGATCTGTACGGGAGCGAGCCTGCCGGCATTCACGGTCAACCCGGACAGCCAGCCCACGACCTGCGGTGCGGGGGCAACACCGCCGATTCCGACGATCAATTCCTTCGACCCCGACTTCAAGTTTCCCCAGAACCTGAAGGTCGCGCTGGGAGTCGATCACCGGCTGCCCTGGGGCGTCGTGGGCACCCTCGATTTCGTGTACACGAAGTGGGTCAACCAGTTCTACTTCACGGATGCAAACCTCCGCGGAATCGTCGGTGCTTCTGCGGGGGAGTTCGGCCGCCCGCTCTACGGGACCATCACGGCCACGGGCTCGGCCACTCCCTCGCGTTTCAGTGCCAGCTTCCGGGACGTCATCGCGCACCGCAACGAGAGCGACGACCGCTCCTACTCCCTGACCGCCCAGATGCAGAAGCGATTCAGCGACGGCGTGGAGTTCAATGTCGGGTACACGTACTCCCGCACCGAGGATCTGTTCTCGCTCACCTCGAGCCGGGCGCAGTCGAACTTCAGGAACACGCCGCTGGACGGGATTCTGGACGACCGCCGGCTGCGCACGTCAGGGTTCGACGTGCCGCACAAGCTCACGGCGAGCGGAACGGTCTCGTTGCCGTACGGGTTCTTGTTCTCGCTGATCTACATCGGGGAGTCCGGGACGCCGTACACCTACGTCGTGTCCGGCGACGCGAACGCCGACGGCGTCTCCAACAACGACATCATCTACGTTCCGCGCAATGCGGCGGACATCCGGCTCGCGAATCCGGCCGACTCCACCACCCTGTTGAACTTCATCAACGGGGAGGAGTGCCTCCGCTCGCACCGCGGCGCGATCATGACCCGTAACACTTGCCGCAACCCCTGGCGCGCTTTCTTCAACGTGCGGCTGGCGAAACTGATTCCGACCCTCGGGAGCCAGTCGCTGGAAGTGATTGCGGATGTCTTCAACCTGCCCAATCTCCTGAACGATGATTGGGGTGTCGTGCGGGAAACGTCCGGGTTCCAGGACCAGACGATGCTGCGGCTGAGCGGCTATGACACGGCCAACCAGCGCGGCATCTATACCCTGGCCCTCCCGGTCCGGGAGAGGGTCCAGGTGGACGCGTCGCGTTGGCGGCTGCAGCTGGGGCTGCGCTACGTGTTCTAGGCGACGACGGCCGAGGACGACCCAGGACGCGGCCAAAGACGGCCCAAGACGGCCACCGGGTCTCGCCGGGGGGGGTGTGGGGACCTCGCGGCCGCCCTCGGCCGTCTTTGGCCGTCCTGGGCCGTCGTCTATGTTCTCACCCGCTTCAGCAGCCATACCGCCCCCGCGCCGAACACGATGTTGGGGAGCCAGGCCGCGAGCGTGGGCGGGAGCACGCCGCCCGCGCCGATCGCCTTGGTGAGCTGCACCGTGAGCAGGAAGACGAACGCGGTCGCCAGGCTGACGCCGACGCCGAAGGCGAAGCCCGAGCGGGGCGAGGTGACGGCGAGGGGCGCGCCGAACAGGGCGATGATGATGCAGGTGAACGGCACCGCGATCTTGAGCGCCCGCTCCACCGCCAGCTTCTTGGCGTCCGTGCCGCTGCGCGCCAGGGCGTCGATGTAGCGCGACAGCTCGGCGTAGCGCATCTCGTCGGGGGACTTGGGCTCGGCCAGCAGGTCCGTGGGGCGCTCCTTGAGGGCCCGGGCCTGCGCCGAGTCGAAGCTGAAGGCGAGCTCCCGGTCCGGGCCGAGCAGGTAGCGCAGGGCACCGCCGGCGAGCGTCCAGCGCGCCGTCGTGTCGTTGTGCCGGCCGCTCTTGGCCGCCAGCACGATCGTCGGGTAGTCCGGGCCCGCGCCGCCGCGCTCCAGGATCACGTCGCGCATCCGCCGGGACCCGATCTCGAGCGAGCCGACGGCGTACACCCAGCCCTTGTCGCCCCGGTACACGAAGTTGTAGCGCGACGTGGTCGAGCGGATGGCCTTCTCGCCCAGCAGCTCGAGCTTGCGGCTCGTCGCCACGGGCGCGAGCTCGCCCAGCAGCAGCCCGCCGAGGAACGCCGCCCCCGCGGCCAGCAGAATGGGGCGGACCACCCGGTGGAAAGACTGGCCCGACGCCATGGCGGCGACCAGCTCGGAGTTCCGGCCCAGCGTGCCGACGGTGAACACCGTCGCGAACAGCACGCCCGCCGGCAGGACCATGAACAGCGTGTCGGGCAGCGCGAACACATAGGACAGGGCTACCGCGCCCTTCGTCAGGCCGCGGTTGAGGTAACGGTCCAGCCGGTCGGTGAGGTCGAAGATGATGACCAGGATCGGGAACCCGATCATCACGAGACCGAGGATCTTGCTCCACTCGCGCAGCACGTAGCGGTCGAGGGTTCTCATCGTCGCCACCCCGGGAGGTGCGGGAGGCGGAACACCTCGCGCAGGTCCGACCAGGCGCCGCCGTGCGCGGAGGCGCCCGGGCGCCGTGCGAGCCGGAGGCCCGCGAGTCCGAGGAACGTGAAGATCAGGTTCGGGGTCCACATCGCGACGAAGGGGGAAACGATGAGCCGATCGCCCAGCTCCTCCCCCCCGATGAGGCCGACGTAGTAGACGGCGAACACCGCGACGCTGACGAGCAGCACGAGGCCCGTGCCGCCACGCGGGAAGCGGAGGGCCACGGGCACGCCCACGAGCGCGAACACGAGGCAGGCGGCCGAGATCGCGAGCTTCTTCTGGATCTCCACCTCGAACATGGCCGCGCGCTGGCGGGCCGAGCGCGCCCGCTGCTCGTCGGCGAGGCCGACCCCCGGGGTGATGGACGTGACGGCGGCTGGGAGGTTGGGGGGGACGGCGCCGGCGGGGCGTACGACGCCCGCGGGGCGCGTCCTGGGCGGGAT
>CAZVSO010000115.1:4012-9410 GCA_964629425.1 uncultured Gemmatimonadaceae bacterium | reverse complement strand
GGGAAGGGGGAAGGGTGAAGCCGGGGACCAGTGCGTGCCAGTCGATTCGCAGCGCGTCACCCGTAACCACGACGAGCGTTCCCCCTTCCCCCTGCCCCCTTCCCTCTTTCCCAAGGCTCTCCGCCAGCCGGCGATCCCGTTCGATGGCTACGACACGCAGACCGCGGGCGAGCAGTTCGCGGGTCAAGCTCCCCTTCCCCGGCCCGATCTCGAGCACGACATCGTCGGATTGCGGATCGATGGCGTCCGCGATCCGGCGCAGCAGGGTGGGGTCGGAGAGGAAGTGCTGGCCGAGTCGCCGCGGCGGGCGGCTCACGCCTTGACGAGAACGAGTGTGCGATCGTCGGAGGCGGGGCCGCCGCCGGTGAACGCGGCGAGGTCGGCATAGATGGCCTCGAGGATGTCGCGGGCCGGCTGATCGCGCAGGGCGCGGACGTGCCCGAGGATCCGCTCCTCGCCGAAGCGCTGCCCCGGCTCGGAGCGGGCGTCGGCCATCCCGTCGGTGAACAGGCAGAGAACGTTGGCGCGGCGCGGGGCGGCCAGCGCGACGTCGGCACCCGGCTGGGTATCGAGTCCGAGGGGTGCCCGCGTGGCCGCCAACCGGGTCGCCTCGCCGCTCGCGCCGGACACGAGGAAGGCGTGCGGGTGGCCCGCGTTGGCGTACACCAGGCGGCCCGCGGTCGGGTCGAGCACGGCGTAGAAGGTGGTGAGGAACATCTCGGTCCGGGCCAGCTCCTCCGCCAGCGACTCCTCGAGCCGGCGCAGCACGACGGTCGGGTCGAGCGCGGACTCCGCGTGAATGCCAGAGGCGGCCATGGCGAGCGCCATGATGAGCGCGGCACCGAACCCGTGGCTCGAGACGTCGCCGATCATCACGCCGATGCGCCCATCGGGGAGCTGGAGCAGGTTGTAGAAATCCCCGCCGACCGACTCCGCCGGGCGACAGCGGGCCGCGACGTCGGCGCGGGAGGCGACGACCAGCGGCGACGGCAGCAGCCGCATCTGGAGGTCGTGCGCCAGCTCCAGCTCCCGCCGCACGCGCTGCTGCGTGAGGTCCTTCTGCACCAGCCAGGCGTTCGCGATCGCCGCGCCGATCTGGTTCGCGATCGCGGTCACGAGCTTGCGGTCTCCCGCCGAGAAGGCGTCCTCGCCCAACCGGTCGGTGAGGTTGATGACGCCGATGGCCCGCGGGGCGCCGCCGGGCGGGGCGTACATCACGGGGACGGACAGGAACGCGTGACCGCGGTACCCCCGCTGCTCGGGACGCTTGGGGCGTGCGTGGCCCGCCGCTCCGGGATCGTAGCTCAGCGGCTTCATCTCACGGAACACCCGGGCGGCGACCGACGTGGGGTCGTCGAGCTCGATCGGCAGCGCTTCCTTGGGATCCATACCGCGGGCGGCGACGATGCGCAGGACGCGGCGCTCTTCGTCGAGCACCAGGAGGGTGGCTCGCTGGGCACGCACCACCGGGGCGACCTCCTGCAGGATGCGCTGCGCCGCTTCGTCGAGCCGGATCGTATGCCCGAGGATCTCACTGATCGTGTAGAGCAGGTCGATCTCTTCGTAGCGCTCGGACAGCTCCTGGGTGATCTGGCCGACCTCGCGCTCGGAGACCAGCACGGCCGCGACGACCTGGGCGAGCAGCGGCGCGTCCGCCGTGCCCTGTCCCCCGCCTCCGATCTCGAGCCACAGCCCGTCGGCTTCGGGGAGGGGCTCGAGCCAGGCGCGACCACCCGGCGTCTCGACGGCGTGTCCGGTCGGCGGGTCGGCGAGCGCGGGCGTCCAGCCGGCGGGTGGCGGGCCTCCGGCGACGGACGTGGTGCGGGGGCCGTCCTGCCGCCAGACCCGCAACGCGACGCCGGCCAGCCTCTCCAGCGCGGGGAGCACCCGGTCCAGCCGGCTCAGCCCGCCTGGAGCGTGAGGCAGATCGAATTCCCTTGGTCGTTGAAGTCGACGCGGTCCACCAGATGGCGCATGACGAACAAGCCCCGCCCGTCCTCGCGCGCGACGTTCTCCGGCCGCGTCGGGTCGGGCGGCGCGGCGGGATCGAACCCCTCGCCGTCGTCGGAGACCCGGATGCGGATGGCGTCCCGCCCGAGCTCGACCTGCACCCGCACGACCTTGGCAACATCGCCGCCGTTGCCGTACACGATCGCGTTGGTCAGCGCCTCCGCCAGGGCCGTGCGGAGGTTGAACAGCACCCGGCGCGGCGACAGCGTCCCGGTGAGGCAGTGGCCGGCCACGAGATCCACGGCCTCCCCCACGTACTCCACGTCGCTGGGCACGTCGAGGCGCAGCCGCGAGGGCTCGCCACCTTGGATGTCGATGCGCAGGGGACCCGAGGGCCGGGGGCGGCTCGGGGGACTCGGGGGGCTCACGCGGCGCCGCCGTCTCAGAAGGAGGCGACCGCCTCCTGGTGTGTCCGCGTGATGGTGAAGAGGGTGTCGAGCTTCGTCAGCTCGAACAGCGTCTGCAGATCCTCGTTGAGCCCGGCGAGTCGCAACTCGCCGGCCTGCTCGCGGATCTTCTTGGAGAGCGACACCAGCACGCCCAGCCCGGAGGAGTCGATGTAGCCCGTCTGGGTGAAGTCGATGACGAAGCGCCGCGCCCCTCCTTCGAGCGCGTCGAGCACCTTTTGTTTGAGCTCGTGCCGGTTGCCGACGATCAGCTGCCCGTCGACCCCGAGAGTGACCACGCCGTGCTCGTTCTTGACGGTGAAGCTCATGCGTCCTCCGCTTGCAGGATGGCCGCCGCCGCCGTGTCCACAATATCATCGGGGGTGGCCCCGCGCGACAGGTCCGCAACGGGCCGCGCGAGGCCCTGGAGGATCGGCCCGATGGCCGTCCAGCCGCCCAGGCGTTGCACCAGTTTGTAGGCGATGTTGCCGCTGTCAAGGTCGGGGAAGACGAGGACGTTGGCACGCCCCGCGACCGCGGAGCCCGGCGCCTTGCGGGCGGCGATCTCCGCGACGAGGGCGGCGTCGCCCTGGAGCTCGCCGTCGAAGGCGAAGTCGGGCACGCGGCGCGCCAGCTCGGCGACCGCCGCGCGCACGCGCTCGACCCGCGGCCCGGCGGCACTGCCCTTGGTGCTGTAGGACAGGAACGCGACGACGGGCTCGTCGCCCACGATGCGGCGGCGGTCGCGCGCCGCGGCCAGGGCGATCTCGGCCAGCTGCGCGGCGTCGGGCTCGGGAACGACGGCGGCGTCGGCGAAGGTCACGACCCGGTCGCCCCGGGTCATGTAGCAGGCGCCGCTCACCGTGGCGATCCCCGGCGCCGTGCCCACCGCCCACAGCGCCGCGCGCACCAGGTCGCCCGTCGGATGGGCGGCGCCACCGACCATGACGTCGGCGGCCCCGATGGCGACGAGGCAGGCTCCGAACGTGAGGGGATGCTCGAGCGCCGCGGCCGCCGCGGCCTCGGTCGGGAAGCGATCGGGCCGACGCTCGCGCAACAGGTGAGCGCAGGCGGCTCGTCGCGGGTCGGCGCCCCACTGCTCGAGGACTTCGACGACCCCCAGGCGCTCGGCCGCGATCCGGGCGGCGGCCTCCCGTACGCGCGGGTCGGCGCCCTCCGGCAGGACGATGCGGCGCCCGGCGCGGCGCGCGCGGGCGTGCATGCGGTCGCGAAAGGTCACCGGCCGAACTTGCGCGCCAGCGCCTGCCGGACCGCGGGGTGTACCAGCGCGGAAACGTCCCCGCCGAAGCGCGCGACCTCACGCACCAGGCTCGAGCTGAGGTAGGTGAGGTCGAAGGCCGGCACGAGAAACACGGTCTCGACCTCGTGCGCGAGCGTGCGGTTCATCAGCGCCATCTGAAATTCGTACTCGAAGTCCGAGACCGCGCGCAGCCCGCGGACGATGAGCGTCGCGTCGATCCCGCGGGCGAAGTCCACGAGCAGGCCGTCGAACGAGCGGACGTCCACCCCACGCTCGGTGACCGCCTCGCGAATCAGCGCCACGCGCTCCTCGAGCGTGAACAGGGGCTGCTTCGCCGGGTTGACCGCGACCGCCACGATCACGCGATCCGCGAACGCGAGGGACCGACGGATCAGGTCTTCGTGGCCGCGCGTGATCGGGTCGAACGACCCGGGGTAGACGGCGACGCGAGTGCCGCTCATGGGGCGTACAGAAAGGCGACGGCCGTGTCGCCGTACCGTCGCGTGTCGTCCCCCGGGATCGGGGCGTCGGCCGGGTGCTCGATCGAGAGGATACGGGCGAACGGCACGAGGCGAAACATGGCGACGAGGAGGGCCGCGTGCTCGCCCTGGTAGGGGGGGTCCGCGAACGCCACGTCGTAGCGGCCCGGCTGCAGCCGCTCGGCGAACCGCAGCGCGTCCACTCGATGCACGGCGGCGCGCTCCTCGACCTTGAGGGTCTTGATGTTGGCCCGGAGCGCCGCGAGCGCCGCGCGGTGGGTCTCCACAAAGTCCGCGGCGCGGGCGCCGCGCGACAGCGCCTCCAGGCCGAGCGCGCCGGAGCCCGCGTACAGGTCGAGCACGGCCGCCCCCCGCAGCGGGCGCTGCAGGATGCTGAACCACGCCTCGCGCACCCGCGCCGACGTGGGCCGGACCACGGTGCCGGTGGGCGTCTTGAGCCGGCGACCCTTGAAGTCCCCGGCGACGATCGCGATCACGCCGCCTGCGCGCCTCCCGCGCTGGGCGCGATCGCCGCCACCCGGGCCTGCAGCGTCGCGCTCCCGTGCCAGTCGTCGTGCTCGAGCCGGAACGCCACGTCGAGCGGCCGGGTGAGCCAGGATTCCGGGACCAGGTCGGCCCACCGGAACCCGATCGCCGGCAGGACGCCCGACCCGTCATCCAGCACGAACCGCAGGTGGTTGGTCCCGACCCGTCGGGCGCCGACGGCGCGCGCGTTCCGCACGCCGAACACGGGAGCCGGGTTGCCGGGGCCGCAGGGCTCGAGGTGGCGCATCGACCGCTCGAGGTCCGTCGAGAGGAGGCCGAGGGGCAGCTCGAGATCCACCCGCTGCGCCGGCACCAGGTCGCCGGGGCTGAGCAGCTCGTGCGCGACCGCCAAAAACGCAACACGAAAGGCCTCGAATCGCTCCCGGCGGATGGTGAGCCCGGCCGCCATGCTGTGGCCGCCGTATCTCTCCAGCAGGTGGCCGGTGCGCTGCAGGGCCGCGTGGAGGTCGAAGCCCGGGATGCTGCGCCCCGAGCCCCGGCCGATGTCGCCCTCCCAGGCGACGAGGAACGTCGGGCGGCCGGTCCGCTCGACGAGGCGCGAGGCGACGATGCCGATGACGCCCGGGTGCCAGCCATCGGCGGCCAGCACGAGCGCGCGCTCGTCGCCGCCGAGCGCCCCGTCGGCCGCCGTGGCCGCCTCGTCCAGGATCCGCTGGTCGAGGGCCTGGCGGCGGGCGTTCAAGGTCTCGAGCTCC
>CAZVSO010000115.1:0-4002 GCA_964629425.1 uncultured Gemmatimonadaceae bacterium | reverse complement strand
CCGCGCCAGCGCGGCGGCCTCGCGCTCGTCGTCAGTCAGGAGCAGGCGGAGGCCGTCGTTGGCGTCGCCGATCCGGCCGACGGCGTTGAGCCGTGGGGCGAGAATGAACCCGACGTGCCCCGCCCGCAACGGCTTGCCGCCCAGGCCGGCCGTCTCGACCAGGGCGCGGAGCCCCGCCCAGCGCGAAGCCCCGAGGAGCTTGAGGCCGTGGCGCACGAGGATGCGGTTCTCCCCGGTGAGCGGCACGACGTCGGCGACGGTCGCCAGGGCGACGTAGTCGAGAAAATGGAGCGGCAGGTTGGGCGACAAGCCGAGTGCGGGCATCAGCGCCTGGGCGAGCTTGAAGGCCACGCCGGCGCCACACAGGTCCTTGTCGGCCGAGGGGCAGTCGGGGCGGCGGGGGTCGAGCACCGCGGTGGCCGGCGGCAACGCGTCGCCCGGCAGGTGGTGGTCGGTGACGATCACGTCGCGGCCCGCGGCGCGCGCGGCCCGCACCGCGTCGATCGCGGTGATCCCGCAGTCGCACGTAATGATCAGCCGCGCACCGACCCGCTCGGCCTCGGCCACCCCGGCGGCCCCGAAGTCGTAACCGTCCCGCAGCCGGTGGGGGACGAACGCGTGCACGCGACCGCCCGCGGCCCGGAGGACGCGGGTCAGCAGCGCCGCGGCGCACTGGCCGTCCACGTCGTAGTCGCCATGCACCAGGATCGGCTCGCCCGCCCGCACGACGCGCGCGATCGTTTCGACGGCGCGCCCCGCGTCGGCCCACGCGAGGGGATCGGTGAGGCCGGCGAGCTCGGGGCGGAGAAACGCTTTCGCGAGTGGCGGCGACGCGAGCCCACGCTGCACCAGGATCGCGGCCAGCGCCTCCGGGATGCCGAGCGCGGCCGCGAGCGCCCCGGTGGCTCCCGGGTCGGGCGGCGGGGTGACGCACCAGCGGGCGGGGATCATCCCGCGGAGTACAGGAGGACGCCGCAGGCCTCGCAGCCTTCGATCGTCGTGCCGCGCAGGATGACGGCGCGGCGCTGGGTGGGGACGGCGGTGTAGCAGTGCCCGCACGCGTCCCCGTGCAACGCGTAGAGCGCGAGCGGGGCCTTGCCGCGGCGGATGCGATCGTAGCGGACGAGGAGCGCGCCGCTCACCTGCGCCGCCGCCCGTTCGCGCTCCGCGACCGCTCGCTCCCGCTGGGCCAGGATCGCCTCGCGCCTGCCCGCGAGCACCTCGCGCTGCGGCGCCTGGCTCGCGCGCAGCTCCTCGAACCGCTGCTCGGCCTCCGCCGCCCGGCTCTCGGCCTCCGTCACCGCGTCGCCCGAGCGCATGAACTCCGCTTCCTCCTTGGCGAGCACCGAGCGGGCGAGGTCGATGTCCGCCATGAGGGTGGAGGCCTCCTTCGCCGCGCGCACCCACTCGAGCTGCTGGCGGCGCTGCTCCTGCATCGTGCGGTAGCCGGCGATCCGCCCCTCCAGATCCCCGCGCCGGCCCTGCGCTTCCGTGATGCCGCGCTGCGCGGCCGCCGCCGCCTGCTCGGCCGCCGCCAGAGTCTCATCCAGCTGCCGCAGCTCGGGCTCCAGGCCCGTGAGCCCCGTGTCCGCCTCGCCCACGCCCTGGTCCTTCCGCTGCAGTGCCAGCAACGCCTCAAGATCCGGGTGCACCGGTCCTCCTTGCGATCTTGTACCGTGGATACCGCTTGCGCAGCTCGTCGAACACCCGCCGCTTCTCCGTCAGCCAGGCCGTTTGCTGCTCGGGCGTGCCGAGCGGCAGTTGCCGATCGATCTGATCCAGCTCCCGCTCGAGTCGCCGCGCCTCGAGCCAGCTCACGGCGCGCGTGAACATCACGTCCGGGTCGCGCTCGCCGACTCCTTCCGCCCGCAATTCCTCCAGGGTCCGCGCCGCGGCCTGGTCCAGCGAGAGCAGCGCGTCGTCCACGACGGCGTCGAAGACCTGCCGATAGATCGGGAACTCGAACTCCTCGGGAGCCACTGCTTCCGTCACGCGAGCCCGCCACGGATCGCCGGACAGCAACAGGAGCAGCAACGCCTTCTCCGCATTCGCGGGAACGGGAAGCGGGAAGCGGGAAGCGGGAAGCGTTGACTGGGGCGCCGCTTCCCGCTTCCCGCTTCCCGCTTCCCGTTCCAGCACGTCTTTCCGAAGCCCCGTGACCTCGGCGACGCGCGTGACGTAGAGGTCGCGGGTGATCGGATCGTCCGCGGCCCGGATGGTCGGGAGCAGGCCATCGAGCGCCCGCCGGCGCCCGGGGAGAGACTCGAAGAAGCCGCGGCGCCCGAGAATCTGGATCTTGCGCTCGATCAGATCGACGGCGTCTCCCAGCACGCGCTCGAGCGCCGGGGCGCCGGCCTTCAGGACGAAGGCATCCGGATCGTCGCCCTCGGGCAAGGTGGCCACGCTCACCCGCAGCCGGTGCCGCAGGAGCTGGTCTCCCGCGCGGAAGGTGGCGCGGAGCCCCGCGTCGTCGGGATCGTACAGCAGCACGACATGCGACGTGTAGCGCGCCAGCAGGGCCGCCTGGTCGGCGGTGAGGCCCGTGCCCAGCGGGGCGACGACCTCCTCGGCCCCGGCCTGGGACACGCGCAGCACGTCGAAGTAGCCCTCGACCAGCACGGCGCGCTCCGCCTTCCGGATCGCGTGCTTGGCGACATGCAGGTTGTACAGCATCCGTCCCTTGTGGAAAATCGGGGTGTCGGGCGAGTTGAGGTACTTGGGCTCGCCGTCGCCCAGCAACCGCCCGCCGAACCCCACCACTCGCGCCCGGAGGTCATGGATCGGAAACAGAAGGCGGCCGCGGAATCGCTGCACCACGCTGCCGTCGTCCCGTTTCGCGAACAGGCCGGCCTCGAGCAACACGTCTTCCCGGAGTCCCAGCGCTTTCATCGCCTCGAGCAGCGCGGGACCGCGCGGCGCGTAGCCGAGCCCCTGGACGAGCGCAGTCTCGAGATCGACCCGGCGGCCGGCGAGGTACTTCCGGGCCGTCTCGCCCTCGGGCGCCTCGCGCAGCTGGCGCACGAGCCAGTCGTGCGCCGCGGCCACGGCCCCGAAGAGCGGCTCCCGCGGATCGGGGCCGGCGGCCCCGCGCTCGGGAATGGTCACGCCGACGCGCCGCGCCACCTCACGCACCGCGGACGGATAGTCGAGCCCGAGCCGCTTCATGTAGAAGGTGAAGACGTCTCCCGCCTCATGGCACACGAAGCAGTAGAACATCCCCTTCTTCGGGATGACGGCGAAGTTGCGGTGCGTGCCGCCGTGGAACGGGCACGGCCCGCGGTAGTCCCCGCCGGTGCGCCGCAGCTCGACATGCTCCCCGAGGAGCGTGACGAGGTCGGCGGCCTCGCGGACCTGCTCGACGATCTCGTCGGGAATCATGCGGAAAACGCGACCATGGTGACGCCGTCCCCGCCCTGGGCCGGCGGCGCCGGCTCGAAGCGCGCCACCCGCGTATCGCCCTCCAGCACGGTGCGCACACGATCGCGCAGCGCGCCGGTGCCCTTGCCGTGGATGACGCGGAGCCACGGCAGGTCGCCGAGCACCGCGTCGTCGAGCGCGCGCAGCAGCGCCGCTTCGGCTTCGTCGGGGCGGAGGCCGCGGAGATCGATCTCGGATGAGACGGTCGAGGACGGAGAAGGTCGGAGCGGGACGGAGGAGGACGGAGAGAGTCGGAGAGGGGCGGGGCGGGACGTGGCAGCGCCCCCGACCGGCTCGAGCGTTACACCGTCCACCACGAGGCGTACCGCGCCGATCTCGACGACCACGGCCCCAGTGCCGCGGATCTCCCGCACCGTCCCGACCGAGCCGGTCGGCGTGCGCACAGTCTCGCCGACGGCGAGCGGAGTCGACGCTTCCCGTTTCCCGCTTCCCGTTTCCCGGTATTCATCGATCGCCTCTTCGACGATGCGGCGCGCTTCCCGTGCTGTCGCCTCGTCCACGGTGGCGCGCGCCTGCGCCAGCGCGCGCTCCACGGTCTTGCGCGCCTCGAGCAGATACTCGCGC
>CAZVSO010000114.1:4937-9510 GCA_964629425.1 uncultured Gemmatimonadaceae bacterium | reverse complement strand
CGTTCAATCTCCTGCCCCGCGCCGACGCGCTGCACAACGTCGAGCTGCCGCTGATCTACGCGGGGGAGCGCGCGCGCGAGCGCCGGGCCCGCGCGGCGCGGGCGCTCGAGCGCGTCGGACTCAGCGACCGCATGCACCACAAGCCCAACGAGCTGTCGGGCGGGCAGCGGCAGCGCGTCGCCATCGCGCGCGCGCTCGTCAACGCGCCGAGCATCCTGCTCGCCGACGAGCCCACCGGGAACCTCGACTCCGCCACCGGCGCGGAGATCATGGCCGTGTTCGAGGAGCTGCACGACCAGGGCCAGACGATCGTGGTCGTGACCCACGAGCACGACATCGCGGCGCATGCGCGCCGCCAGATCCACCTGCTCGACGGGCGCGTTGCGCGCGACGAGAGAACGGAGCGGAACCCGTGAAGCGCATCATCGCCGCGGCGGCGGCCTGCGGCCTCGCCCTCGCCGCCTGTCGGAAGGAAGAAGCGGCCCCCCTGTATGAGAAGGTGGCCGTCGAGCGCCGCCCCCTCGTCGTGTCCGCCTCCGCGTCCGGCGCCATTGAGCCCGTCCTGACGGTGGACGTGAAGTCGAAGGCGTCGGGCGAGATCATCGAGATGCTTGTCCAGACCGGCGACGACGTGCGCGCCGGTCAGCTGCTGGCCAGCATCGACCCCCGCGTGCCCCGCAACACCCTGGCGCAGGCGGAGGCGAACCTGGCCGTGGGGGAAGCCCAGCTCGCGAACGCCCGGGCCCAGCTGGCGCGCGCCGACACCCTGTTCAAGACGCAGGCGATCACCCAGGCCGAGTACGAGAACGCCAACCTGACCTACGCGAACGCCAACGCGCAGGTCGTCCGCGCCCAGAGCGACCTCGAGAACGCGCGCGACCGGATGGCCGACACCCGGCTCCGCGCGCCGCTGCACGGGACGATCATCGCGAAGAACGTCGAGCTCGGCACGGTGATCTCGTCGCCCACGCAGGACGTGGGGGGCGGCACCCTGCTCTTCAGGATGGCCAACCTCGACACCGTGCAGGTACGGACCCTCGTGGACGAGACCGATATCGGCAAGGTTGAGCCGCGCATGCCGGCCACGATCACGGTGGACGCCTACCCCATGCGGCCGTTCGAGGGCAGCGTGCTCAAGATCGAGCCGCAGGCCACAGTGCAGCAGAACGTGACCATGTTCCCCGTGCTGGTGCGGATCGCGAACCCCGGACACCTGCTCAAGCCCGGGATGAATACCGAGGTCGAGATCCACATCGGGCGGCGCGACAGCGTGCTCACCGTGCCGTACGCGGCGCTGCGCACGCCGCGGGACGTGGCATCGGCGGCGATCGTGCTCGGGCTCGACCCCGCCGAGGTGCAGCGGCAGCTCGCCGCCGCCCAGCAGTCGCCCCGGCCGCGCGGTGATTCGGCCACCGCCAGCCTGGGCGGGGGCCAGACCCGGCCCGCGGGCACTCCCCCGGCCGCGGGCGGCGCCGTCTTCACGATGCCCGACGGCCGCACGATCCCGCTTCCCGCCGGCGTGACCGAGGAGCAGGTCCGGTCGGCCATGCGCAAGCGCATGGCCCAGCAGGAGCTGACGCCCGACGAGCAGGCCCTGTTGCGGCGCGTGTTCGCGGGGATGCAGCGCGGGGGCGGCCCGGGTGGCGCGAGCCGGGTCCAGCGGCAGAGCGACTTCGGCGGCAGCTACATCGTGTTCGCCCTGCGCGATGGCAGGCCGGCCCCCGTGCAGATCCGCACCGGGCTCACCGACCTCGATCACGTCGAGGTGGTGAGCGGCCTGAGCGAGAGCGACACGGTGCTGGTCCTGCCTAGCGCGTCGCTCCTCACCTCGCAGCGCGACTTCCGCGAGCGCGTCCAGCGGATGTCGGGCGGTGGACTGCCCGGCGTGCAGCAGCAGCAGCCGTCCGGCGGACAGCGGAGACCCTGAGCCATGCTCGTCAGCGAGATCGTCCAGGTCGCCCTACAGGCGATTCGCGCCAACAAGCTGCGGTCGCTGCTGACCATGCTCGGCATCATCATCGGCGTGGGCGCGGTTATCACGATGGTGGCGCTCGGCACGGGCGCCCAGCGATCGGTCGAGGCCCGCATCCAGGCGCTGGGCCCCACCCTGCTCAGCGTCTACCCGGGCCAGAACTTCCGGGGCGGCGTGGCGATGGACATGAGGGTCAGCCTCACGATGGACGACGCCCAGGCCCTCGCTGCCCGGCCCCGCTACCTCACCGACGTGGTCCCCGAGCTGTCCCGCAACCTCCAGGTCAAGCGGGGCAACCAGAACATCAATGTCAACGTCGTGGGCACGACGCCGAACTACGTCGCGGTGCGCAACTACACCATCACCGCCGGCCGCGCGTTCACCGCCGGCGAGGACGAGTCGCGGCGCCGCTACGCCCTGCTGGGCTCGGCGATCCCCGAGATGCTCGGCGCCAATCCCGTGGCGATGATCGGGCAGGAGCTCCTCATCCGGGGCATCCCCTTCGAGATCATCGGGATCCTGTCGGAGAAGGGGTCGCAGGGGTCGTTCTTCAACCCGGACGAGCAGATCGTCATCCCGCTGCAGACCGCCCGCTACCGCGTGCTGGGCACCGACCGTCTGCGCTCCATCACCGTCAAGGCGGCCGACGTCAACGTCATGCACCTCGCGATGATGGAGGTCGACCAGGTGCTGCGGCGGGCGCATAAGATCCGGCCCGGGATGGACAACGACTTCCAGATCCGCAACCAGGCGGACGTGCTCTCGACGTTCCAGCAGACGACCGAGACGTTCACGTACCTGCTCGCCGGGATCGCCGCGGTCAGCCTGCTCGTCGGGGGGATCGGGATCATGAACATCATGCTGGTGTCGGTGACTGAGCGGACCCGCGAGATCGGCGTGCGCAAGGCGCTGGGCGCCACGAAGCGCAACATCCTCCTCCAGTTCCTCATCGAGGCGCTGGTGCTGTGCCTGCTCGGCGGCGTGGTCGGGATCCTGGTCGGATCGGCCGGCGCCTTCATCCTGGCGAAGCTGGCGCACTGGAACACGGCGATCTCCGTGTTCGCCATCCTGTTAGCGTTCGTCTTCAGCGCCGCCGTGGGACTGTTCTTCGGCATCTGGCCCGCGCGCCGCGCGGCGAGCCTAGACCCGATCGACGCGTTGCGGTACGAATAGGCGGGAAAGGGGAATGGGGAAACGGGAAACGTCAAACGGGAAAAGGAACAGCGAGGAGGTTGGTATGACATCCCCGCGACTTGCCGTGCTGTTCCCCGGCGCCGTCCTGCTCGCGCTGCTTGGCGAGCCGCAGGCCCCCGCCGAGAAGCTCGTCCTAACTATGGTGACCGCCGGCGCCGATCACACCTGCGGCCTGGCGCGCGACGGCACCGCGTACTGCTGGGGCGCGAACGCCTTCGGGCAGCTGGGCGACAGCTCGACCACCGCGCGCTCAACACCCGCGCGCGTCGCCGGCGGGCTCCGGTTCCTGTCGCTCAGCGCCGGCGACGACTTCACCTGCGGCGTCACCGCCGCCGAGCGCGTGTACTGCTGGGGCGCGAACGAGGCGCGGCAGCTGGGCGGGTCCGACACGTGGAGCAGCTCGACGCCCGTGCCCCTGGCCCGGGACTTCCCGGCGCAAGCGGTGGGCGCCGGGGACCGGCACGCCTGCGCCGTCTCCCGCGGGCGGGTCTTGTGCTGGGGAGACAATGGCAGCGGCCAGCTCGGCACCGGCGATACCTCCGCCGTCGCGGGACCACGGTCGGTCGGCAACCTCCCGAGCGTCGTGGCCGTGAGCGCCGGCAGCACGCACACCTGCGCCCTCACCACCGATGGCGCGGTGCACTGCTGGGGCAAGAACCGCGACGGCCAGCTCGGCAACGGCTCGAGGACGGACAGTCCCGCACCGGCGCAGCTCAGCGGTCGCTACACCTACATCGCGGTGAGCGCCGGATCGCAGCACACGTGCGGCCTCACGGCCGAGGGCGACGTCACCTGCTGGGGCGACAACTTCCAGGGCCAGATCGCCCAGCCCCGGCTCGAGCGCAGCACCATCCCGCAGCGCGTCTTGAACCTGCGCCGCATGGAGGCGGTGAGCGCCGGCGACTGGCACACCTGCGCGGTGACCAGTGAGGGATCGTCTACGGCGTACTGCTGGGGCCTGAACCTCGACGCTCAGCTCGGCGGCCGAGTGATCGAGGGTCGAGCCGTCTTCGGCGAGCGCGTCTTCACCCAGGTGAGCGCTGGCGCGCGGCACACCTGCGCCGTCGACACGGACGGGATCGCCTACTGCTGGGGCCGCAACGACGACGGCCAACTGGGCGACGGCACCCGCACGCGCTACGCTCGGCCGGTCAAGGTCGCGATGGGCACGCAGTAACGGGAAACGGGACACGGGAACCGGGAGACGTGGGCGACGCACGTTTCCCGTTTCCCGCTTCCCGTTTCCCGAGTGTAGTTTTCAGTCATGCTCCTCCTGCTCCTCGCCCTGCTCCAAACCCCGCAGACTCCGGCGGTCCCCGCCGGCGCAGCTCCGGATTCCGGCGCGGTGTTCAGCGGCCTCGCCCGACAGCTCGACGTGCGCGCCCCACGCCGCGAGGCGAGCGCCAA
>CAZVSO010000114.1:0-4927 GCA_964629425.1 uncultured Gemmatimonadaceae bacterium | reverse complement strand
CGCGCCTCACGGGGTTCTCCCAATACCGGCCGGTGGACGGGCGGCCAGCGGCGGACTCGACGGACGTGTTGGTCTGGTATGCGCCCGACGCCGCCTGGTTCGGGATCCGGGCCTACGAGGCCCACGGCGCCGTGGTGCGGGCCACGCTGTCCGACCGTGACAATATCTCGGCCGACGACTACGTCGAGATCCTGCTCGACACCTACAACGACCACCGCCGCGCCCTGGTCTTCGCGGTGAATGCGCTCGGGGTGCAGCAGGATGGCGTGCGCTCGGAGGGGCTCACGGGTGCCGCCGGCGGCAATAACGCCGGCTTCCGGTTCGACGGCGTGGTGGACCTGAACCCCGACTACGTGTACCAGTCGCGCGGCCGGGTCACGCCCTGGGGCTACGAGGTCGAGGTCCGCGTTCCGTTCAAGAGCCTGCGCTACCAGAGCGCGGCAACGCAGGACTGGGGGCTGCAGGTCGTGCGCACCACCCAGCACTCGGGCTACGAGGACACGTGGACCCCCGTCGTCCGCGCCAACGCGAGCTTCCTCATCCAGGCGGGACGCCTCGCGGGCCTCACGGACCTGCGCCGCGGGCTCGTGATGGACGTGACGCCGGAGCTCACGTCCCGCATGGACGGCGCCCCCGGGACAGCGGGCTACGACTACGGCGCCGCGGAGGCCGAGGTGGGGGGCACGCTGCGCTGGGGCATCACCCAGAACCTGAGCCTCGGTGCCACGGCGAACCCCGACTTCTCCCAGGTCGAGGCGGACGTCGGCCAGGTCACGCTCAACGAGCGGTTCGCCGTGTTCTATCCCGAGAAGCGCCCGTTCTTTCTCGAGGGACTGGAGCAGTTCGATACGCCGAACCAGCTCATCTACATGCGCCGCGTCGTTGACCCGGTGGCGGGCGCCAAGCTCACGGGCAAGATGGGCGCCACGGGCGTGGGCTACCTGCTCGCCGTGGACGCGTCGGACCAGTCGGTGGCCGGCTCGAACCCCGTCTTCAATCTCCTGCGCCTGCGGCGCGATCTCGGTGCCAGCTCGACCGCGGGGCTCGCCTACACCGACCGCATCGACGGCGACGACTACAACCGCGTGCTCGGCACGGACGTCCGGCTGATCTGGAAGAAGATCTGGTTCTCCGACGCGCAGATCGTGGGATCCTGGACACGCGACACCGCCGGCTCGCGCGGCGGCGCGCTGTGGGACGTGACCCTGTACGACCGCACCGGTCGCTCCTATGGCAACCATGCCGAGCTCGTGGGCGTGAGCCCCGAGTTCGAGGCCCAGGGCGGCTTCGTCAACCGCACGAACGTGGTCCAGGGGCGGCTGTTCAACCGCTTCAGCTGGTACGGCCAGCCAGGCGCCCTGCTCGAGCAGACGACCACATTCATCGGCCTCGAGCCCACCTGGCGCTACGACGACTTCTTCCGTCTGGGGAGCACCGTCGAGGGTCGGCTATGGCAGACGTGGCTGCTCACCCTGCGCGGCGGATGGGGCATCAACGCGACCTACCAGGTCTCCCAGTTCCGGTTCACCACGGCCGACTACGCGGACTACCAGGTGGACAGCGCGGGCACCCTGGTCCCGTTCGCGCTCCCCCACGGGCTCTACGGATTGTGGGGCGCCAGCATCGGCGCCAACACTCCGAACCGCGCGCTCACACTCGGCGCCAATGCGGGCTATGGCGCGACCTCCCTGTTCGCCGAGGCGTCCGAGGGCCGCGGCCTCGACCTGTTCTTCGCGGCAAACTGGAAACCGACCGCCTCGCTGCGAATCGAGGGGCGCTGGGCGTACCGCCGCTTGACCCGGGCGGCAGACGGTAGCTGGTTCTCGACCCAGAGCATCCCGCGGCTCAAGCTCGAGTACCAGCTGACCCGCGACATCTTCTTCCGCTACGTGGGCCAGTACCTGGTCCAGGAGGGCGCGGCGCTGCAGGATCCCGGCAGCGGCGACCCGCTGGTCATCGGCGGCCAGCCGCAGGCGGGCTTCACGTCCGTCGATTTCCGCAACGACGTGCTGTTCTCCTACAAGCCGATCCCCGGCACGGTGTTCTTCCTGGGGTACGGCGCATCGCTCGCCGAAAACGACCCGTTCGCCTTCAACGACCTGAGCCGGACGCAGGACGGGTTCTTCCTGAAGGCGAGCTACCTGTTCCGGATGTAGCTCGAGCTCCGTGACCGCGCCGGTCCACGCCGATCCGCAGCTCCGGCAGGAGGAGGACGCCAGGCGCCGCCACGTCGTCCTGACCTTGACGCGGGGACGCTTCGGCCTCGCCTCGCTCGGCATCGCCGTGCTGGCGGTGGTCCGCCTGCTCGGTGTGGGACCGGTGTCGTGGGCGTTCATTGCCGCGTTCGCGCTCACCGCCGCGGCGGCGCACTACGCGCTATTTCGCGTGGTGCGCGACACACCGTTCCGTCCGTGGTATCTGTGGCTCGACGTCGCGCTCGGGGCGGCGACGCTGTCCGCCGTGCTCTATGGCCTTGGGCCCGAAGGACACCTGCTCTCGGCGACGTACCTGATCGCGCCTCTACGGGCCGCCCTCCGCCTCGGCCGCCGCGTGGCGTGGGGCGCGCTGGCCGGCAACGTCGCGGCGTTCGCGATGATCACCCTGGTCCAACCCGCCGACAGCTCCTGGACGTGGACTGTCGTCCTGCCCGAGGCGCTGACCCTCGCGCTCGTCGCCGCGGTGCTGATACCGGTGGTGACCGCGATCGGCCGCCGCCTCCGCGGCACCCGCCGCGTGTTGGCCCGGATCGAGGCGGGCGACCTGACGGCCGCCGTCGAGGATCCGGAGCCGGACGAGCTGGGGTACCTCGGCCGCAGCGTGAACCGCATGACTGCCGGCATCGCCGAGATCGTGCGGGCGGTGGGTGGCGAGGGGCGGGAGCTGGCGGCCCTCGCCGAGGAGCTGGCGGCCTCGGGTGAGCAGCTGCACGCCGCCTCGCAGGAGATCGCCGCCAGCACCGAGACTCTGTCCGTGGGGACGGAGCGCCAGCGCCAGCTCATCCGGCACGGGCGCCTGGACTCGGACGCCGCGGCCGGTGTGGCGGACGCCCTGCACGACCGCGCGCGGGACGCCGAGCGCCGGGTGAGCGAGATCGCCCAGCAGGCGCGGCGGCACGGCGACGAGATCGCGCGCTCGAGCGCGCTGCTCGCGACCCTGGGCGAGCAGCTCGACCATGCGGCGCAGGCCGTGGCGACCCTGGAGTCGGGCGCCCGCGAGATCGGCAAGCTGGTGGACGGCCTCACCCGCATCGCGAGCCAGACCGATCTGCTCGCCTTGAACGCGGCGATCGAGGCGGCGCGGGCCGGCCAGCACGGCATGGGGTTCCGCGTCGTGGCCGACGAGGTGCGCAAGCTGGCCGAGCAGAGCACCCGCGCGGCCGTGGAGGTGCAGGCCCGCGTGCAGCAGACCCAGGACCAGGTGGCGCGCGTGGTCCAAGCGATGCGCGAGGGGCGCGAGACGGCGGCGAGCGCGGGGGCCGTAGCGACGATGGTGCGGGGGGCGCTCGACGCCATCTCCGCGGACCTGAGCACCACGGTGCAGATCGCGTCGGGGTTCGCGGAGCAAAGCGAGCAGCAGAGCCGGCAGCTGCGCGAGGTGCTGCGGCGGATGGACGAGGTCGCGGGGATTACCGACCGCGCCGCCGAGGGCGCGCAGCAGGCTTCGGCCGCGACCCAGGAGCAGATCGCGTCGCTCGGCGAGCTGACGGGGGCATCGCAGCAGCTCTCGGTGGCGGCCGCGAAGCTGGTCGCGACGATCGCGCGGTTTCGGGTGGACGGGAGGAGCTAGGCCGATCCGGTCAACGACGCCGAGCCGTGGCGCGTCGTCCGTGCGCTGAAGCGCCGGCTCGGCGCGTACGCGGCCTGCCCTGAAGGGCTCCCAATCGGCGTCTTTCAAGACGCGTCGCGCAGCGCCGAGCCCCGGCTTCAGCCGAGGGACTACCGGGCCAGCACCCCCCGCAGCCGCCGAGCCTGGCGGTTCGCCTCCCGCCGGATCTCGCCCACGTCGACCGTCCCGAGCACCCCGTCGCGCACGACGATTCGCCCGTCCACGAGCACGTGGCGCACGTCCGCGGCCACGGCGCTGTACACGATCCGGGACACGAGGTCCGCTTCGTCGGGCTGCGTGTGCGGGCCGCCGAGGTCGAGCACTACGAGGTCGGCCTGTTTGCCCGGCTCGATCGAGCCGATCTCCCGCTCCAGACCCAGCGCCCGCGCGCCGCCCAGCGTCGCGAGCTCGAGCACCTGCGCCGCCGGCAAGGCCTCGGGCCCGCGCCGCGGCTTCTGGATCAGCGCGGCGAGCCGCATCTCGGAGAAGGCATCGAGCCGGTTGTTGCACGGCGCGCCGTCCGCGCCGATGGCCACGTGGCACCCGGCCGCGAGCATCTCGGGCACCGGCGCGATCCCGCTGCCCAGTTTCAAGTTTGAGCTGGGGCAGTGCACCACGTTGGTTCGCTGCGCCGCGAGCCGCCGGATCCCCTCGCCGTCCACCCACACGCAGTGCGCCAGCGCGGCACGCGGGCCCGCGATGCCCACCGAATCGAGGTAGGTGATCTCGTCGTGGCCCGTCGCGCGCTTCACCATTTCCAGCTCGACAGGGGTCTCGGCCGCGTGCGTGTGGATCACCGCTTCGTCGCGCGCGGCCAGGTCGCTGACGGCCCGCAACAAGGGCCCGGTGCACGAGGGGGCGAACCGCGGGGCGTAGCACCAGCGCAGCCGGCCATCCGCCCGGCCGTGCCAGCGGGCGCAGAGATCGGCCGCTTCGCGCAGGGCGCGATCGGTCGGCTCGCGCAGGGCCTCGGGGGCCGCGGGCGAGTCCATCAGGCACTTCCCCGCCGTGGCCCGAAGACCAATCGTCTCGAGCGCCTCGAACGCCGCGCCGGTGTGCCGCACCGTCTCCATGTCGAGGATCGCCGTCGTCCCGCCGAGCA
>CAZVSO010000113.1:0-9528 GCA_964629425.1 uncultured Gemmatimonadaceae bacterium | reverse complement strand
CTTGGCGATGACGTCGGATTCCTTGATCAGGATGATCTCTTCTCCCTCGAGCTCGACCTGGCTGCCGGAGTACTTCCCGTAGACCACGCGGTCACCGACCTTGAGCTCCATCGGGACTAGCTCGTTCTTCTCGCGGCGGCCGGGCCCGACGGCCAGGACGTCGCCCTGGATGGGCTTTTCTTTAGCGGTGTCGGGGATGTAGAGCCCGCCCTTCATGGTCTCGGTTTCCTCCAGGGGCTTGATGGCCACCCGGTCGGCCAGGGGGAAGACCTTGAGCTTGGTCTTGGTCTTGGTGGTAGCTGCCATGGTGCGCTGCCCTCCACGTGGGTCTTCAGGTAGGGGAACTGCCTGCTGCACAGCGTGTTAGCAGTCGACTTATAGGAGTGCTAACCGCAGGAGGGAATAATCGCGAGGGGGACGGGAGGTGTCAAGGGGTGGGCGGCCTACATCACCCGCCTCGCCCCCACCCAGCGCGGCAGCCACCAACGGCCCTCGGGATCTGCGGCATCGAGCCGGGAGAGCTTCACGCCCGTGGAGGAGCTGTGGATGAACTTTTCTTCCCCCACGTACATCCCCACGTGGCTCACGCGCCCGCCGGGGTCCCCCGAGAAGGTCAGGATGTCGCCCGGCGCCAGCGCGGCGAGCGCGCGCTCGACCTCGTTCCCCGCGCGCGCCTGGTCCCGGCTGGTGCGCGGCAGCGCGACGCCGTGCTGGCCGTAGGCGTACTGAATCAGCCCCGAGCAGTCGAACCCGTTCTCGGCCGTGCCGCCCCAGCGGTACGGCGTGCCCAGCGCGTCGAGCGCGGTGTGCACCACGTCGGAGGCGCCACCGGTGATCGTGGCCGGGACCGCGAGCGGCGGGCGCGACGTGGACGACGAGGATGCACCGGACGTACGCTTCCCGCTTCCCGCTTCCCGCTTCCCGAGCCCGATCGTGACCCCGAGGGCGATCCCGATTCCATCCCGGCCATCTTCCGCGTTCCAGAACCCCCGCGGCCCGCGGTCCTCCAGCCGGTAGCGGGCCTCGGCGCTGATGGCGAATCCGGAGAAGGGGCGCCACTCGAGCCCGCCGCCCGCGCTCCACAGGATCGCGACCTCGTCGCCGCCGCTGTCGGTCGACAATCCGAGCTGGGTGCCGATCAGGAAGTAGGGCCCGAAGGTGCGGCGCCGCCTGAGCGCCTGGAGCTCGTAGCCCACGCCGTAGAACGCGCGGCGCCGGCCCAGGTCGTCGTCCACGAGGACGGTCGCCCCCAGGCCGTGCGCGAACCCTCGGCCGAATCGGTGGCTGGTGCGGATCTCGTAGCTCGCGGACGTGCTGCCACCATCGCCCGACGAGCGACCGACGTGGAGCTCGACAGCGCGCTGCGCGGGGAGCGCGCTGGGCCGGCAGGCGAGCGCCAGGCCCAGCGCCACCCAACGCGCGAGGTCAGTCGGCCGCGGCAACCGCCTCCCGCTCTTCGGTGGCCTCGCGCGGGGCCATGCGATGAGACAACAGATGGGGCAGCCGCCGCATGAGCCGCACCCACAGCCAGATCACCGTGAAGCCGGCCACCGCGGCGCACGCGCCCACCACGCCGATCATCACCAGCGGATCACCGACGTGCACCGCCACGAGCGCCGCGGCCCACAGGCCGACATACGAAGCTCCCCACGCCAGCACCGGCGTGAGGAGCCATCCGACGACGACCAGCAGGTGGGCCAGCCAGCGAGGCACCGGACGGCGTCCTAGGGCTTCCGCGCGAGTGCGGTCAGCGCGAGCAGGGTGACCGCGACGACGAACCCGGCCCCGGTGACGACCGGGAGCGAGAAGCCGATGTGGGCGACCCGCGCCACCACCGCGACCACAATGGCGCCGACGACAACCGGCGCGCCGACCCCCACGAGCCCGGCCTGTCCGCGGGCTGCCCGTGACGCCGTGAGGATGCCGCCCATCCACGCCACGAACGTGCCGAGCATCCACCAGAGCGGCAGGTACCACCACGAGCTGCCGCCACCCACGGCGTCCCAGGTCCAGGGATACGCTTTGAACGGCCGGAGCAGCACGATGTCGATCGCCATGAAGACGACGGTCCCCCACAAGCCCGCGGCGGCCGCGCCGCCGATGCCGTCGACGCTGCGGGCTGCGGTCCACCGCGCCGGCAAAAAGCTCACCGCGCACCCGGTCGCGAGCACGATCAGTGCCTGGACAGCGCGACGGGGCGGGCCCGCCGGCAGGAACCGCGACGCGACGAGGTAGACGGTCACGGCCGCACCGGTGATCGCGCCGACCTTCGTGCCCACGATCATGATGGTGCGGAAGTCCGAGCGGTCGGTGACGAGGGGGCGAGCGGACGCTGTCATGCGGGCTCCCGTGAAAAAAGTGCGTGGTGAGTGGTGCGTGGTACCTCTCGGTGTGGGTTCGACGGACGCGGACGTCGACAGGCCATCGAGCAGTACCACGCACCACGCACTACGCACCCAATCTAGCGTCACCCGGCTAGCCAGCAAACACCAACAGCACGATCACATCTGTAACGGCCCAAGCAGCGAGCGCCCGGTACATCCCCCGCTGGTGATCCGAAGCACTCCAGGACTGGTGATCCCGGTACCAGGGGACCAGGACGGCCAGCCAGGCCGCGAGGGGGACGCCGAGCGCCAGAGCGACCGGGCCGCGGGCCAGGGCCGCAGCGGCCGCCCCGAACAGGGCGAAGGCCGCCAGGGTGGCGCCGAGCGCCACGGCGAGGCTGCGGCGCATCCCGAGCAGCAGCGCCAGCGTCCGGTCGCCGCGGCGGCGGTCCTCCTCGAGCTGGTACAACTGGGTGAGCGGGTAGAGCCCGGCGAACAGGGGGCAGAAGGCGAGCAGCACGAGCGCGTGCCCGGGGTCAAGCGGCCTGCCGGTCGCCGCCCAGGTGGCGTAGGGCGAGAGGGTGCCGAAGCCCCACATGTTGATGACCCAGTCGGCGCCGGCCACGGCCTTGAGCCGGAACGGCGGCACCGAGTACAGCACCGACAGGACCAGGCAGGCGGCGTACGCCAGCCGGAACCCGACCGGCAGGGCGAAGGCGAGGATCTGCCCGCCGACCAGGAGCGCGAGGCTGAAGGCGAGGAGGTGCCGCGGCAAGGGCGGCGGGGCCACGAGGTAGCCGATGTCCCCCTCGTCGCGATCGAACACACTGTTCAAGGCCAGTGTGCCGCCGTTGCCGATGATCACCCAGATGGCGAGGGCGGCGAGCGCCGGGACGAGACCCTCGCCACTCCTCGCTCCCGCCCATCCCACCGCGAGCACGTATCCCACCGCGGTATGCCCCGCCATGATCGGCCACTCGGCCGGCCGCAGGTGCAGGATGTAAGAGAACAGGTCGCCCGGGAGCAGACGGTAGCCCCAGCGGCGCCAGGGATTGAGCGCGCGGGGCGCGATCACCAGGTGAGACCGAGCTCCGCCGCCGCGATCCGCAAGCCCACGAGCGTGAGGTCGGGATGGACCGACTCGATCTCCTTGGAGAGCGGCTCGATGATTGCCGCCAGCCCGCCCGTCGCCACGGCCCGCGGCCGTCCCCCGCCAGGCCACTCGGCCCGGATGCGGCGCACCATGCCGTCCACCGCGTCCGCCGTGCCCCAGAGCACCCCGGCGCGGATGCAGTCTTCCGTGCGGCGGCCGATGACGCGCTCGGGCGGGACGAGGTCGGTGGCGGGGAGCTTGGCGGTGCGCCGTACCAGCTCGTCGCTCGCGGTGCGGATGCCCGGCATGATGACGCCGCCGATGAACCGTCCGTCGGCGGTGATGCAGTCGAAGGTCGTGGCGGTGCCGAAGTCCACCACGATCGTGTCCTGCTTGAACAGATGCACCGCCGCGAGGGTGTTGACGATCCGGTCGGCGCCCACCGTGAGCGGCTCGTCCACGTCCAGGGTGATCGACAGCGGGGCGCGGCCGTCGACGACCGTCGGGCGCACGGTCGTCGCGAGCGCCGCGCCCTCACACAGGTCCCGCGTCACCTGCGGCACCACCGACGCCACGATCGCGGCGCGCACCGCCTGCGTGGACCGCCCCGACTGCGACAGATACCCGGTGAGCGCGGCCGCCCATTCGTCGGGCGTGCGGGACGGCGTCGTGGTGAGCCGCCAGCTCGCCTCGAGCCGCTCGCCGCGGAACAGGCCGAGGGTGGTTTCGGTGTTGCCGACGTCGATCGCTAAGAGCATGGGCCCTAAACTAGGATGGGAGCGCCGCGCTGGCTATCGCGCAAGACAAAGGCGTGGTGAGTGGGGAAGTGGTACGTGACGGTGCAGGTTCAACCGACGCGCCCCCCGAGCTGTCACCGCAGAGTTCCCCGCCCCCACTCACCACGTCTTTCGTGTCTCATGCCAGCTCCACATGCCCCTCCCGCACCGCCGTCGTGACCCCGCCGGTTTCCACCATCAGGGCGCCGTCGGGACGGGGGCCGAGGGCGCGGCCGAAGATGGGCCGGCGGATGAGCCGGCCGCGCAGCCAGTCGCGCGCGCCGAAGGCGGCGCACTCGGCGTCGGTGAGCCGGGCGCCGTGCGTGCCGAGGCGCGCCAGGACGGGAACCAGCCGATCGAGCACGTCGATGCGGCGGACGTCGGGCAGGGAGTCCCGCAGCGCCACGGCGGAGCGGGTGAGGTCGGCAGGAATCTCGTTGCACACGTTGATCCCCACGCCAACGGCCAGCCACTGCGGGGTCATGCCCTGCCAGCGGCCTTCGCACAGCACGCCGGCGAGCTTGCGGTCGTGGAGCAGGACGTCGTTCGGCCACTTGAGCTGCACCGCGGGGCGGCCGAGCAGGGCGTCCACCGCGTCCGCGACGGCGAGCCCCGCGCGGATCGCGATGGGGCTGCCGCCCGGCTCGGCCTGCATCGGCCGCAGCAGCAGGCCGAGCCACACGCCGCCGGGCGGGGACCGCCACGGGCGTCCCTCCCGTCCCCGCCCCGCGGTCTGCTCCTCGGCGATCACGACGCTGCCATCGGGTGCTCCCTGGGCCCCGAGGTCATGGATCGCGTCGAGGCTCGAGGACAGCCGCCGGAAATACCCGACCTGCGGCACGCCCCAGCTCACCGCCAGCACGGCGGCGGGCACGCCGTCCAGCGTCAGCCGCGCCACAAGGCGACGGCGAGGGTGAGGGCGCCCACGACCCAGCAGTACGGCGCGAACCCGTGGAGCCGCCCGCGCTGCAGCACGGCGACGAGGAAACGGATCGCCCAGACCCCAGAGACGAGCGCGACCGCGCAGCCCGCCGCGAGCGGCACGGCGCCCACGGCGCCGATGCTGGCGGCCATGTCGCGGGATTCGAGCAGCGCGGCGCCCGCGATCACCGGCACGGCCATGAGGAAGCTGAACTCCGCGGCCCGCGCGGGCCCGAGCCGGCACCACAGGCCGGCGCTCACGGTCGAACCGGAGCGCGAGATCCCCGGCAAGATGGCCACGGCCTGTGCGGCGCCGATCGCGAGCGCGTCCAGCCATCGCGGACGTCCCTCGCCCGCCGTGCCGGTGGCGCGGCGCGTGAACCAGAGGGTGGTCCCCGTCACGAGGAACCCCGCGCCGACCGCGGCGAGCGAGTCGAAGGCGCGCTCCACCGCGTCGTTCAGCAGCACGCCGACCAGGCCGGCGGGGACCGTCGCACCGGCGAGCAGCGCGGCGTAGCGCAGATCGTCGCGCCGGCCGCGCAACGCGCCCGCGGCGACGCTCCACAGCCGGCCCCCGTAGACGATGAGCACCGAGCCGAGCGTAGCGACGTGGAGCGCCACCTCGACGAAGACCCCCGGTGTCTTCACGCCAGCCAGCGTCTCCGCCAGCACCAGGTGTCCGGAGCTGGACACCGGCAGGAACTCCGTCAGGCCCTGCACCAGCCCGAGGAGCAGGCCCTGCCATAGCGTCACGCGACGCGTCCCGCCACGAGCGCCGCGAGCCCGACCACCATGGACGCCTTGAGCAGCGCGCTCACGCGCGCCACCCGTCCCAGGATCAGCCACGTGGCCGCGACGAGCACGGCCATCTGCACCGGAAGGGCCATCAGGAAATAGGGGGGCCCGAAGCCCGCGCGGTAGGGCAAGAGCAAGCTGGCGGGCACGAACAGCAGCCCGACGCCGGCGGCGATCACCTCGGCGCGCCGGCTCCCCACCACGATGGGCAGCGTGCGCCGCCCGATCACGCGATCGCCGGCCTCGTCCTCGACGTCCTTGACGATCTCCCGCATCAGGTGGAGGCATGCGGCCAGCGCCCAGGGGACCATGCCGGCGCGCGCCCCCCCGACCGCGAGCGCTCCGTAGAAGAGCGGCAGGCCGGCGATCAGCGCGACCGCCAGGTTGCCCGGCAGGCCGCGCGGCTTGAGCCACGGCGAGTACGCCGCCATGACCACGAGGGCCGCGAGCCCCGCCAGGACCTGCGTGCCTCCCACCAAGCCCGCCGCCGCCAGTCCCCCGAGGGCACCGAGGAACACGACCAGCTCCGCGGCGCCGCGGCGCACAAGCCCCGCCGCCATCGGGCGCTCCGGCCGATTGAGCCGGTCGGCGGCCGCGTCGGCGATGTCGTTGAGGGTATTGCCGGCGGCGCCCAGGCCGATCGCGGCGAGCGCCGCCCACCACAAGGACGGCGGCGACGCGATGCGGCCCAGCGCGATCCATCCGCCAGCGAGCACGCCAGCGGCGGCAATCAACAGGTTGTGGGCCCGAACGAGGCGCAGCAGGTCACTCACCCAGCACCTCTTCGTACAGCCGCTCGTAGCGTGGCACGACGATGTCGGTCGAGAACTCGAGGGCGCGGGCCCTCGCGGCCGCCCGGAGGCGGCCGTGCGCCGCGGGGTCGCGCAGGATGGCCAGCGCCCGCTCCGTCATCTCCTCGACCGCGCCCAGCGGGGCGAGGGCGCCGGTCTCACCGTCCAGCACGACCTCGGGCAGCCCGCCGACGCGGCTCGCGATGACCGGCACGCCGCAGGCCATCGCCTCGAGCGCGGCGAGGCCGAACGACTCGGTTTGCGACGGCAGGAGGAACAGGTCGCCCCCGCGCAGCACCTCGGCCACGCGATCCACTTTGCCGAGGAAGCGGACGTCCTTCGCCAGGCCGAGGCGATCCACCTCCTGCTGCGTGGCGTCGCGGTCGGGGCCGTCGCCCACGAGCACCAGCGTGGCCGGCAGCGCGCGGCGCACGCCGGCGAAGATCCGCACCACGTCGCCCAGCCGCTTCACGGGCCGGAAGTTCGACACGTGCACGAGGATCTTGTGATCGCGCGGCGCAAGCGCTTTGCGGCACGACCCGTCCGTCGCGGGGTGGTACTCGGCCGGCGACACGAAGTTGGGGATCACGGTCACCTCGCACCCCACGCAGCCGAACGCGCGGTAGGTCTCGTCGCGCAGGTACTCCGACACCGCGGTCACGCGGTCGGAGTGCTCGATCGAGAACTTCGTGATCGTGAAGTACGACGGGTCCTGTCCGACGAGGGTGATATCGGTGCCGTGCAGCGTGGTGACCACCTTGAGATCGCGCTTGTCGGCCAGCATCTGCTTGGCCAGCCACGCGGTGGTGGCGTGCGGGATCGCGTAGTGCACGTGCAGCAGGTCCAGGTTCTCGCGCAGCGCCACCTCCTGCTGCTTCACCGCGAGCGCGAGGGCGTAGGGGGAGTGCTCGAACAGCGGGTACTCGGGCGTGACCACCTCGTGGAACGTGACCCGCTCGGCGAATCCGGGCAGCCGGAAGGGGCTGGCGTACGTGATGAAATGCACCTCGTGACCCCGGCGCGCGAGCTCGAGGCCCAGCTCGGTCGCGATCGCGCCGGAGCCGCCGTAGGTCGGATAACACGTGATGCCGATCCGCATGTACAGCCCTCAGCGGTCAGCCGTCAGCCAACTGCCGGGCACCCTGCCAGCGCGCCCGGATCTCGATGGCCAGCGTGTCCGGCGACGCCGTCGCGTCCAGCGTCCACACCGTGTCAGGCTGACCGCTGACGGCTGATGGCTGATCGCGTAGTTGGTGTCGAAACCACGTCTCCTGCCGCTTCGCGTACCGGCGCGTCGCCACGATGATGGCCTCCCGCAGCTCGACGGCGGGCCGCGCGCCGCGCAGCATCGCCACGACCTCGCGGTACCCCACCGCGTCGAGCCCAGGCGCGTCAGGGGCCACGCCCGACGCGAGCACGCGCCGCACCTCGTCCACCAGCCCGGCGGCGAGCATGCGATCCACGCGCGCCGCGATGCGGCGGTGCAGCGTCTCCCGCGGCAAGGTGAGGTGAATGTACCACGGCCGGATCACCCCCGTGTCGCGCGCCTCACGCTGCCACCAGGACAGCGGCCGGCCGGTGAGCAGCGCGACCTCCACGACGCGCGCCGCGCGCTGCCGGCCGCCTCCGCGGTAGCGCGGGTCCAGCCGCCCCGCCCAGCGCACGAGCCCGCCCGGCGAGAGCGCATCGGCCCAGCGCCGCACCCGCTCGCGCCGCTCCGGCTCGAGCGGCGGCTCGCGGAACAGGCCGTCCGCGAGGGCCCGGACGTAGAACCCCGTACCGCCGACCACGAGGGGCAGGCGGCCCGCCGCGATGAGCTCCACCACCCACGCCGCGGCGTCGCGGGCGAACTGTCCGGCGCTGTAGCGCTCGCCGGGGTCGACGAGGTCGAGCCCCCGGTGCGGCGCCCGCGCGAGCAGCGCGGCCTCGGGCTTGGCCGTACCGATGTCGAGCCCGCGGTACACCTGGCGCGCGTCGGCCGAGATCACCGCCACGGGCGCGAGCTCGGCGAGCGCCGCCGCGACCGCGGTCTTGCCGACGGCGGTGGGACCGACGAGGACGGGGACGAGGGGGCGACTGTCAGCCATCAGCTGTCAGCCATCGGCGACTGCGCAGCGCCTTTCCCCTTTCCCCATTCCCCTTTCCCGGCCTCATCGTCGTCCGAACCGTCTTTCGAGTTCTTCGCGCGGCAGCTGCACGACCGTCGGCCGCCCGTGGACGTCGTGCGCCGGCAGGGTCGCGCTGAGCAGCCGCGTGACGAGCTCGCGCATCTCGCCGGGCTCGAGCGCGTGGCCCGCCTTGATGGCGGCGCGGCAGGCGAAGGTCGCCGCGAAGCGCTCCAGCCGGTTGGCCCAGCCGCCGAACCGCCCGCCCGCCAGGTCCGCCACCAGCTCCTGGAGGCATCGCGCCGCGTCGAAGCGCGGGTGCGGGTTCGGCGCCGTCGTCACCGCCACGGTGCGGCCGGACAGCGGCTCCAGCTCGTAGCCGACCCGCCCGAGCGGCTCGCGGAACGCCTCGATCGCGTCGAGCTCCTGGGGCGCGAAGTCGATGGTGAACGGCAGCAGCAGGCGCTGGCCCGGCGCGCCGTCGCCCGTGAGCTGGCGCATCACCGACTCGTAGAGCACACGCTCGTGGGCCGAGTGCTGGTCCACGATCGCGACGCCGTCGTCGGTGGGGAACAGGAGATACGTGTCGAACACTTGGAGCAGCGGCGGGGATCGCGGCTCGGCGGCGCCGATGGCCGACGGGAACAACTCCCCCGGGACGCCCGCCGGCAGCTCGGCGCCGATCCCCGCCCAGGGCCCGGGCCCCCGGGGCGCGCCCGGGCC
>CAZVSO010000112.1:0-9586 GCA_964629425.1 uncultured Gemmatimonadaceae bacterium | reverse complement strand
CAGGCCCACCTCTCGCTCGACGCCCCGCTCACGCCGGGCGAGGACAACAAGCTGCTCGACTACCTGCCCGATACCCAGAACCGCGGCCCCGACGACGTGATCTTCGAGCACGCGCTGACCGAATCGATCGAGGAAGTCCTGGGCACCCTGAAGGAGCGCGAGGCCAAGATCCTGCGATTCTACTTCGGGCTGGATGGCCAGGAGCCGATGACCCTCGAAGAGATCGGCTCCCTGCTCGGCATCACGCGGGAGCGGGTGCGGCAGATCAAGGAGAAGGCGCTGGCGCGGCTGCGCCACGTGTCACGGGCACGGGCGCTGGAGAGCTTCCTCCTCTAACGGAGCAGGGAGCAGGGAGCAGTACCCGACGGTGCACCGTGCGGAACTGCTCCGTGCTCACTGCTCTTTGATGTGTCGATGCCTGCACTCGCGTCATTCGATGTCTCGACAGGCGCCGACCTCCAGGAGGTCGACAACGCCGTCAACCAGGCCACCAAAGAGGTGGCCCAGCGCTACGACTTCAAGGGCTCCAAGGCCAGCATCGCCTTCGATCGCGCCAAGGCGGCCCTCACGCTCGTGGCGGACGACGACTTCAAGATGAAGGCGCTGTTCGACGTGCTGCAGTCCAAGCTGATCCGACGCGGCGTCCCCCTGAAGAACCTCCAGATCGGTCCCGTCACGCCGGCGGCGGGCGACACCGTCCACCGCGAGATCACCCTCACGCAGGGGCTTCCGGCCGACGCGGCGAAGGCGATCGCGCGGGCCATCAAGGACCGGAAGTTCAAGAAGGTGCAGGCGTCCATCCAGGGCGCCGAAGTGCGGGTGCAGGCCGCCTCGAAGGACGAGCTCCAGGCCGTCATCGCGTTCCTGCGCGAGCAGGACTTCGGCGTCGAGCTCAAGTTCGGGAACTACCGTGGGTGACGCGCCGGCCGCTAGCGCCGTTCCAACTTGTTGTGGCTCAGAACCGCAAGGGTCAGGCGCATGTCTGTCCACCCACCGTCCGTCGCCCCTTGGCGAGAATAGTTGGAACGGCGCTAGCTTTCCACGGATGAAGCTCGGCGTCGTCTCGCTCGGGTGCGACAAGGCGACCGTGGACTCCGAGCGGCTCGTGGGTGAGCTCGTGGGACACGGCGCGGTGATCACGCGCGACCTCGCCGGTGCCGACGTCATTCTCGTCAATACGTGCGGTTTCATCGACGCGGCCAAGCGCGAGTCGATCGACGCCATCCTCGAGGCCGCCAAGCTGAAGACGACCGGCCAGGTCAAGGCCGTCGTCGCCGTCGGGTGTCTCGTCGAGCGCTACCAGCGCGAGCTGCGGGCCGAGATCCCGGAGGTGGACCTCTTCCTCGGCTTCTCCGACCTCCATCACCTGGTGCCCGAGCTGGGACGCCGCGGGCTCCTCGAGGACCCCGTCGCCCGGCATCCCGGGGCACGGCAGTTCCTTGGCGACGGCTCCCACGTCCGCTACCTCAAGATCTCCGAAGGCTGCGACCACACCTGCGCCTTCTGCGCCATTCCCCTGATGCGCGGCAAACACCGCTCGGAGCCGCTCACGCGCCTCGTGCGCGAGGCCCAGACCCTCGAGGCTCAGGGCGCGCGGGAGATCAACCTCGTGGCGCAGGACCTGGGGCACTACGGCCGGGACCTCGGGGCCGGCGGTCCCAAGCTGCCCGAGCTGCTCGACGCGCTGCTCGCCGAGACCACGGTGCCGTGGTACCGCCTGCTGTATGTGTACTCCGCCGGGCTCACGGAGCAGGTGGTGGAGCGCATCGCCCGCAGCCCGCGGATCGTGCCCTATCTCGACATGCCGATCCAGCACGCGAGCGACCCCGTGCTCGAGCGCATGCGCCGGCCCGAGCGCCGCGGCACGATCCGCCGGAAGCTCGCCTGGCTGCGGGACGCCATCCCCGACCTGGCGGTCCGCACCACCTGTCTGGTCGGGTTCCCGGGAGAGACCGACGAGGACTTCCGCACGCTGCTCGCGTTCCTCGAGGAGGCGCAGTTCGACCGCCTGGGGGCCTTCGCCTACTCTCCGCAGGACGGCACGCGCGGGGCGCAGTACGACGACGACGTGCCCGACGCGGTCAAGCGCGACCGGCTGGAGGAGCTGCTCGAGGTGCAGCGGGCCATCTCCGCGGAGTGCCTGGCGCGGTTCGTCGGTCGCGAGACCGAGGTGCTGGTGGACCGGCTCGCGGACCCCGAGGAGACCGGCGCGACCCATGTCGGGCGGGTGCCGTGGCAGGCCGACGACGTGGACGGCGTGACCACCGTCGCGCAGGGCGGGTGGGCGCGTCCGGGCGACTTCGTCCTGGTCCGTATCGCCGACACCGAGGACTACGACTTCCGGGCGGTCGCGCTAGCGTGACCCGCGCGCGCGACGCGCTCCGCGCGGCACGGCCGCTCGCCGGGCTCGTCGCGCTGCTCGGGGTGGCGGGGTGCCACGGACCGACCCCTCTCGCGCCCAGCAGCGAGCCCGAGCTGCGCATCGGACTCGGGGTCGGGCTCCCGCGAGTGACGCTGGGAAGCACGGACGGGGGCGAGCTGATCGTCACCGCCGAGGCGGGGGGCGAGCCGATCGGCTCGGTGCCCGGCGGTACGACCTGGACCGTCGTCCCCGACAGCGCGGGCCTGCGGGTTGTGCGCCCCGACGGATCGCGCAGCGCGGTCCACCGGCGGATCACCGGGGTCAACGTCACGGAAGGCCGGTTCGCGTCGGCCAACGGCCGGCGCTACCGCGGGCGGCTCCAGGTGGTCCGTGACCGGGCCGGGCTCACGCTGGTGAACCGTGTCGCGCTGGAGAGTTACCTGGCCGGCGTCGTCGGGGTGGAGATGGGCCCGCGCCGGCCGAACGAAGTGCAGGCGCTGCTCGCCCAGGCGGTGGTATCGCGCACCGTCGGCCTGCGGAACCGGGGACGGTGGGAATCGCTGGGCTTCGATCTCTGGGGCGACGTGCGCGACCAGGCGTACGGGGGGGTCGGCGCGGAGCATCCCACCGTGAGGGACGCGGTGCGCCGCACGGCCGGCCAGGTGATCCGCTACCAGGGAGAGGTCATCGACGCCTTCTTCCATTCGACGTGCGGCTTCTCGACCGCCGGCCTGGCCGAGGCGTTCGCGACGTCCCAGGGTCGGCCGTACCTGCGCCCGGTCTCCGACGCCAGCGGCGGGGACACGTATTACTGCGATATCGCGCCGCATTTCCGCTGGCGCGAGGAATGGGATCGGGCGGCGCTGCGCGCGGTGCTCGCCCGCACCCTGCCGGCATTCGCCGACGTCGGGAGCGACGGCGGGTCCGACGATACGCTGCCGCGGATCACCGACCTGCGCGTCACCCGCACCACGCGCTCGGGGCGAGTGGGGGAGCTGCGCATCGACCTGGAAGGCGGGCGCGAGGTGCGGGTCGCGGCCTCGGACGTCCGGCGGGTGCTCCGCCCGGATACGGGACGCTGGCTCGGGAGCTCGGCCTTCCAGCTCCAGGTGGCCCGGCGGGACGGCGAGGTGTCGGAGGTGGTGGCGTCGGGGGCGGGGTGGGGCCACGGGGTAGGCATGTGCCAGTGGGGCGCGGTGGGGCGCGCCCGCGCCGGGCAGGACTACCGGCGGATCCTCGAAACCTACTTCCCGGGGACGCGCGTTGAGCGGGCGTACTAGGGCCGGAGTGACGGCGGGCGTCGTGCTGCTGCTCGCGAGCATCCCGGCGGGGGCCGCCGCGCAGGCGGTGCTCGACGAGTTCACCTACGACAGCCTCCGGCCGTCCGGGATCCAGATCGACCTCGGGGCCCTGGGCGCGTCGGACCTCGAGCAGACGCTGACGGGCGGGCTGCGGTTCGACGTCGGCCGCATTGCCCCGAAAGTCCGCGTGCTGCTCGGCTTGTCGTACTTCCGGTCGAATTTCGATGCCGCGGCGCTCAGCCGGTTCGAGCAGCGCATCCGCGACTTCGTCATCGATCCGTCGGGCGACGACACCATCCGCGTGGGCGAGGTTCGCATGACCGCCGTGACCGCGGATCTCGATCTCCAGTACGTGATTCCCCAGGGGCGCGTGGTCACCACCTATCTGGGACTCGGCGCGGGCGTGCAGGTTCTCAACGGCGGCGGACCGGCGATCGACGGAACGTTCATCGAGGACGGTCTGGACGGCGTGGCGGCGTCGCTCAACGCGACGGTGGGTGCGGAAGTCGCCCTGGCCCGCCGGTGGCGGCTCACGCTCGAGGCCCGCGGCGCGCTCTCGAGCGAGCTGTCGACGGTCAGTTTGCGGGGGGGTGTGATGTACCGGTTTGGGGCGCGATGAACGGGGAAAGGGGAATGGGGAAAGGGGAAAGCTCGTGACTGCGACCCAGCCTCTCCGTATCGCCGTCATCGGGGCCGGCGGGATCGCGCAGGTCGCGCATCTGCCGGTGCTGCGCCGGCTGCCGGGGGTGGAGATCGCCGCCATCTGCGACAACGACCTCTCGAAGGCGCAGGCGCTCGCCGCCCGCTTCGACGTGCGGAACACCTATGATGACATCGAGGAGGTGCTGCGCTACGCCACGGCGGACGCGGTCGTCATCTGCACGCCGAACCACCTACACGAGATCCACGCGACCGCGGCGCTTTCCGCGGGGCTCCACGTGCTGGTCGAGCGGCCGCTGGCGCTCACGGCCGCAGGTGTGGAGGGGGTGCTGCGGGCCAGCGAGAAGCAGGGGAAGCGGGTGATGGTGGGCATGAACCACCGCTTCCGCTCGGACGTCCAGGCCGTCCGCGGCTTTCTCGCCGGCGGTGAGCTGGGATCGATCGACGCGATTCGCTCGGGCTGGCACATCTTCCAGCCCATCCGCCAGCTGCTCGGCTGGCGGCTGCGCAAGCGGGAGGCTGGCGGCGGGGCGATGCTCGATCTCGGCCTCCCGCTCCTCGACCTGGGGCTGTGGCTTGCCGGCTGGCCCGCCCCCAAGCGCGTCTCGGCCCATCTGCTGAGCCACACGGAGGGTGTCGAGGATATGGGGTCGGCCCTCGTCGTGTGCGAGAACGGCCTGGCGCTCGCGATCGACGTCAGCTGGCGGCACCTGGGCGAGGGCGAGCGGTTCTGGTTCGACCTGGTGGGGCAGAAGGGCTCCGCCGCCATCGCCCCGCTGCGCGTGTTCAAGGAGCTGCACGGGCAGCCGGTGGACGTCACGCCCACCGGCGCGAGCGAGCGCGAGACCATGTTCACCCAGTCCTACCGCGCCGAGTGGGCGTACTTCCTGGCCGTCGTGCGTGGCGAGGTGAACGCGCCGCCGCCCAAGGATCAGGTCGGCCTCCAGCGCGTGCTCGAGGCCGTGTACCGCTCGGCTGCCGAAGGGCGCGACATCCTGCTGTGACCGGCCGCCGGGCGGCCCTGCTCGTCCTGGCGGGCGCGGCGACGCTCGCCGCAAGCTACCCCCCGCTGCGGTTCCCCGTCCTCAGCTTCGTCGCGCTCGTCCCCGCCGTCCTGCTCGTGCGCCAGGCCGCCACCGACGGCGATCCGCGCCGCGCCTTTCGCTGGGGGTGGTGGTACGGCCTCGCCGCCAACGGCCTCGTGCTGTACTGGATGGTGGTCGCGCTGTGGCACTTCACCCCGTTCTCCGCCCTCGGCTATCTGGCGACCGTCGCGATCCTCGCGCTGCTCACGGGCGCGCTGTTCTGGCTCCTGGTGCGGCTGCGGCAGCGCGTCCCGGTCGTCCCGCTGTGGGCGAGCCTGCCCGTGGCCTGGACGGCGCTCGAGTGGCTCGTCGGCCATCTCAGCGATATCCGGTTCCCGTGGCTCGGTCTGGGCACGTCGCTCGCCGACGCGCCGGTGCTGGTGCAGTGGGCCGATCTCGCGGGTGCGCGGGGGGTGACGCTGTGGCTGGCTTGGATCAACGTGATGGTCGCGGAACTTGTCGCGGGAAACGGGAAGCGGGAAGCGGGAAGCGGGAAGCGTTGGGGCATCGTGAAAGGGGAATGGGGAAAGGTGGCCACCGTCGCGGCCACGATTCTCCTCGCGCTCGGGTACGGTGTGTGGCGGATGCGCACGCTGCCCGTGCGCGACGTCGGCGTCGTGGGGCTGATCCAGCCCAACGAGGGATACGAGGAGAAGTGGGAGCGGGGCGCCGACAGCGTTGTCGGGAAGCTCGTGGGCATGACGCGCCAGGTCGTCGCCGCCGCGCGGCCGGATCTCATTATCTGGCCCGAGGCCGCGCTCCCGGGCTACCTCGTGCAGCAGCCGGAGTGGGACGCCGCGATCGGCGCGCTCGCGCGCGAGGCCCGCGCCCCGATCTTCACGGGCGGCCTCCATCTGGGCACGCGGCCGGACGGGTCCTACGACTACCGGCGCTACTACAACGCCGCGTTGCTGTTCGACACCACCGGTGCGTGGCGCCCCTATCCCGTGTACGGCAAGCACTACCTCGTCCCGGTGGTCGAGCGCGTGCCGTTTTTCCCCGTCAGCTGGTTCCGGCGCATCCCGGGGCTCCAGCGCTGGTCGGGCGGATTCAGCCCGGGCCGTGAGCTCCCCGTGTACGACACTCGCGTCGGCCGTTTCGGCGTGGTCATCTGCTATGAGTCCGCCTTCGAGGACTTGCCGCGGCGCTACCGGCGGAGCGGCGCCGACTTCCTCGTCAACATCACCAATGACGCGTGGTTCGGCCGCACCAGCGCGCCCGCCCAGCACGCGTCGCACCTCGTGTTGCGCGCCATCGAGACCCGGATGGGCGTCGCGCGCGCGGCGAACTCGGGAATCTCCGAGTTCGTGGATCCGCTGGGCCGCGCGTACGCCGCCACGCGGCTCGACACCGACGCCATCGTGGCCGACACCCTGCGCACCAGCGACGTCACGACCCTGTACGTCCGCCTGGGCGACTGGGTGGGCGTGCTGGCGGTCGTCACGATGCTGGGATTCGTTCTGCTCCTCGTCATCCCCCCTTCCCGCTCCCCGCTTCCCGCTTCCCGGTTGTGAGGCGCGTCGGCGTCGATGTCGGCGGCACGTTCACGGACCTGGTCGCCATCGAGCCGGATGGGCGCATGCACGTCCGTAAGGTCGTTTCGACGCCGGAGGACCTGACGGTCGGCTTCCTCAGGGCGATCGATGAGTACCTGGGGACGGGGGACGTGGGACGGGGGACGGGTGTTCCCGGGAAGCGGGAAGCGGGAGGGGGGAAGCGTGGGGACGGAGCGGCGATTGATGTTCTGGTGCACGGCACGACCGTCGCGACGAACGCCCTGCTCGAGCGGCGCGGCGCGCGGGTCGTGCTCGTCACGACCGCCGGGTTCGAGGACCTGCTGTGGCTGCGGCGGCAGGACCGGGCGGCACTGTACGACCTCGCGCGCGACCACCCGCCCCCCGCCGTGGCACGGGACGACGTCATCGGGGCAGTCGAACGGATGAGCGCGGACGGCGTGGTGACGCCGCTCGCCGCGAGCGAGATCGCGCGGGTGGTGCGCGAGGTGCGCGCGCGGGCGCCCCAGTCGGTGGCCGTCGCCTGTCTCTTCGCCTTCCGGCACCGCGAGCACGAGCGGGCGCTCGCCCTGGCGCTGCGCGCCGCCCTGCCCGGCATCCCCGTCGCGGTGAGCCACGAGGTGCTCCCGGTGTTTCGCGAGTACGAGCGCACCAGCACGACCACGGCCGAGGCGTATCTCCGGCCCCGGGTTGGCGGGTACGTCGAGCGAGCCGCGGCCGAAGCGGCGAGCCGCGGCGTGGCGGCGCTGCGGATCATGACCTCGAGCGGCGGCACGCTCGATGCCGGGCATGCCGCCGGGCGTGCGGCGACGCTGGCCCTGTCGGGGCCGGCAGGCGGCGTGATCGGGGCGGGCCTGGTGGCCCGGGCCGTGGGCCGGCCCGACGCGCTCACACTCGACATGGGCGGCACCAGCGCGGACGCGAGTCTGGTGCTGGGAGGTGAGGCGCTGTTCGAGTCGGCGGGGTCGGTCGGCGGCATTCCAATCGCGCTGCCCGCCGTCCTGATCGAGACCGTGGGGGCCGGCGGCGGCAGCATCGCACGCCTGGATGCCGGGGGGGAGGGCGCGCTGCGGGTGGGGCCCGACTCCGCGGGGGCGATGCCGGGCCCCGCGTGCTACGGCCGGGGCGGCACCGCGCCGACGGTGACCGACGCCTGTCTGGTGCTGGGCTGGCTCGACCCCACGCGTCCGCTGGCGGACGCGGTGCGGCTCGACCCGAGTGCCGCGGAACGGGCACTCGGCGCACTCGGGCGGGCGCTGGGGTCTCGGGGCGCCGCCCCGGGGTTAGGGACCGGCACCGGTGTCGATGAACCCCGGGGCACCGCCCCGGGGTTAACCCGCGTCGCCGCGGGCATAGTGGAGGTCGCGACGGCTGTCATGGCGCGTGCGCTCAAGCGGGTCAGCGTGGCTCGCGGGGTCGACCCGCGGCGCCTGGCGCTCATCCCCTTCGGCGGGGCGGGGCCGCTGTTCGGCTGTGCGCTGGCGGACGCGCTGGGGATGGCCACGGTCGTCGTGCCGCCGTATCCCGGCGTGCTCAGCGCGCTCGGCCTCGCGGCGGCCGCCGAGCGGCGTGACCTTGTGGCGTCGTTCCATGGCGCACTGGACGGACTCGATCCCCTGGCACTCGCGGCCGGCTTTGCGCCGCTCATCGAGCAGGCGACGACCGAGATGCTGGGCGCCACGCTCTCGCGGCTGGCCGACTGCCGCTTCGCCGGGCAGGGCTACGAGGTCACGGTACCCGTGACCGGGGACGATCCCGCGGCGATCGGCGGCGCCTTTCTCGCCGCGCACCGCGCGCGCTACGGGCACGCGAATCCGTCGCTCCCGGTCGAACTCGTGAACCTGCGCGTCGTGGCGACCCGCGCCGCCGCGCTCCCGGCCCTCGCGACTCCGACCCGGGTGGCGCGGCCCGTAGCGGCGCGTCACGAGATCATCGTGGGCGGGCGGCGGGTCGAGGCCGACGTGTGGCCGCTCGGCGCGCTGCCGGCGGGGCTCGAGATCGCGGGGCCGGCGATCCTGGCGGGACCCGACGCGTCGGGGCTCGTCGAGCCCGGATGGCGGGGCGCCGTGCATGAAAGCGGCGCGGTGGTCCTGGAGCGCGCGGCGTGACGCTCGACGCCGTGGGGCTCGAGGTCATGGGGCACGCCTTCGCGGCGGTGGCCGAGGAGATGGGGCTCGTCCTGGTGCACACGGCGCTGTCGCCCAACATTCGCGAGCGGCGCGACGCGTCGGCTGCGCTGTTCGACGCCGGCGGCGAGATGGTGGCCCAGGCGGCGCACATCCCCGTGCACCTGGGCGCGATGGCCGACGCGGTGGCGGCGGTGCGGGCCGAGCGCCCGCGGCCGGGCGAGATCTTCATACTCAACGATCCGTACACGGGCGGCACGCACCTGCCCGACATCACGCTGGTCGGCGCGATCGAGGTGGACGGGGACGTCGGCGGGTTCGCCGTGGTCCGCGCGCATCATTCGGACGTCGGCGGCGTGCAGCCGGGCTCGATGCCGGCGGGGGCGCGGGACATCTTCGCCGAGGGGCTGATCCTGCCTCCGGTGCGACTCACTGCGGAGGTGGAGCGGGTGCTGCTGGCCAACGTCCGCACGCCGGCGCTGCGGCGCGGCGATCTGGCGGCGCAGCGGGCGGCGGTCGAGCGCGGCGCGGCCGGCTG
>CAZVSO010000111.1:0-9756 GCA_964629425.1 uncultured Gemmatimonadaceae bacterium | reverse complement strand
CCCGACCCCGTCGGACCCGTCACCAGCACCATGCCGTACGGGTTCGCGATCGCCTTCATGAGATCGGCCTCGGCTTTGGCCTCGAAGCCGAACTTCGACAGATCGAGCGTCAGATTGCCCTGGTCGAGAATCCGGAGGACGATCTTCTCCCCGTACAACACCGGCAGTGTCGAGACACGGAAATCGATGACCCGGGCGCCCATCTTGAGCTTGATCCGGCCGTCCTGGGGGACGCGGCGCTCGGCGATGTTCAGGTTCGCCATGATCTTGACGCGCGAGGTCAGCGCCGCCCGCATCTTCACCGGCGGCCTCATGACCTCGTGCAGCGCGCCGTCCACCCGGTACCGCACCCGCAAATCGTGCTCGAAGGGCTCGATGTGGATGTCCGAGGCGCCGCGGCGTACCGCGTCGGTCAGGAGCCCGTTGATGAGCTTGACCACCGGCGCGTCGTCGGCGAGATCGGCCGCGCTGATGTTGTCCTGCTGGTCCTGCTGCTCCTCGACGACTTCCAGCTCCTCCTGCGCCTCCACGCTCCGCAGCAGGCTCTGCAGCTGCACCTCGGACTGCGTGTAGTAGCGGTCGATGGCGTTGCGCAGCGTGTACTCACCGGCGATGACCGGAAAGATGTCGCAGCGCGTGACGAACTTGAGATCTTCGATCGCGGTCACGTTGTTGGGATCCGCGATCGCCACCGTCAGGGTCCGGCCATCCCGCTTCAGCGGCAGCACCGTGTGCCGCTGCGCGACGTCGGGCGGAATGAGCTTGAGGATCTTGGGATCGACTTCGAACCGCGAGAGGTCGACCGCCGGCATGCGGTACTGGCGGGCCAGCATCTTGGTGACCTCGGTTTCCTCGATGAACCCGAGCTTCACCAGCGTGTAGCCCAGCCGCATCCCCGTGCCGCGCTGCTCGGCAAGCGCCCGCTTGAGCTGCTCGGGAGAGATCAGCCCTTCGCGAACCAGGATGTCGCCCAGCTTGTCAGAAACCGCCGCTGCGGTGGCCGTAAGCTACTCGTCACTGTGACTGGAGAATTCCTAAAGTAGGGTAGGCGAGGGAGGTGTCAAGGCGGTGGCGCCACACCCGAGAAGGTGACGAATGACCGCACGCTCTCCAGCACGCGCGGGCCCACGCCCGGCACGCTGTCCAGGCGCGCCAGTCCGGCGAACGGCCCGTGCGCCGCCCGCCAGACGACGATCCGCTGCGCGAGCGCCGGGCCAATCTGGGGAAGCCTGGTGATCTCGGTCACATCGGCCCGATCGAGGTCCACGCGCTCCCCGGGGGCGAGCGGGCGCGCCAGGCGCGCGGCGGCGCGGGCCGTCGCCTCGAGCCCGAGCCGAGGCCCCGGCGCCGCGGTGAGCCGCACATCGCCCGGCGGCGCCCCGGGGGGCGGGGCCATCAACCAGCGGGCTGCCGCCCCAGTCAGCGCCAGCGTCGCGAGGAGCAACGCGGCGCGACGGTCGTCCATCTGTCGACCATACTGTCCGCCCGCCGCGTAGACGGAGAGCGAAATAACGCGCGGACCGCCGGATAAACGCGGATAACACCGGGAGCGGGGAGACGGGAGAGGGGAGCGTACTCCTCGGTGCGGTCCGCACGGGTGGTGCACCGCGGGATACCGCTCCGCTCTCCCCTCTCCCCTCTCCCGTCTCCCCGCTCCTCAGCGCACCAGCGCCACCGCCACGTCTCCCACAATCTGGAGGGACGCGGCCGATACCTTGTCGATCGTGTCGTCGGTCGTGTGCCAGTACGCGTTGTCCGGCCCGTAGTTGAAGTCGATGACCACGACCGCGCGGATCCCGACCTGCTGCAACGGCACATGGTCGTCGGTGAGGGTGTGTCGTCCGCCGGGGATGAAGTGGCCGCCGTAGCCCAGCTGATCCGCCGTGCGCCAGACGCGCTCGACCACCTCGGGCGCCTCCGCGAGCGAGGTGCCTTCGTGGTAGATCTGCAAATCGCGGTCGCCCACCATGTCGAACAGGACCGCGAACATGGGCGCGTAGCCGGCCGGCTGGTGCGCGGCGAAATACCGGGACCCCATGAGGCTTTCGGTGGTGTCCGCGAAGTCGCCGTAGTCCTCGCCATCCACGAGCAACAGATCGACGCCGATCTCCGGAGCCCGGGCCTTGAGGGCGTCGGCGACGCCGAGGAGGATGGCGACGCCCGACGCCCCGTCATTCGCCCCGGGCACGGGCATCCGCTGCGCCGCGAGGTTGGGACTGCGTTCGGCCCGCGGCCTCGTGTCCCAGTGCGCCAGGAGCAGCACACGCTCGACGGCGTCGGGCCGGAAGCGCGCGAAGACATTCCGCAGCGCGAGGCGCTCCCCCCGGCGCGTGTGCTGCTCGAAGTCCTGGACGATCACCGTGTCCGCGCGCGCCCGCAGCTCCGCCACCAGCCAGTCGCCGGCGGCCCGGTGGCCGGCGGTGTTGGGGACCCGCGGCCCGAACGCGAGCTGCCGCTCGACGTAGCCGAGCGCGCGGGCGCCGTCGAACTCGCGCACGCCGCCGCGCGCCTTTGACTGGCAGGCCGCGGCGAGCAGGCCCGGGAGACCGAGGCACAGGGCGGCCAGGGGCCGCAGCGAGGGGGTCACCGGAACTGCCCCACGCTCGCAGTGAGCGAGAAGAAGGCCGTGATGAGCAGCTGGGCCACCTTGCGGTTGGCCTGGCGCTCTTCGTTGACGACGTAGGCCATCTGGAATCCCGCGCTCAGGTTGGGCGACAGACTCGTGTCGAGCGTAAGCTGCGCGTCGTCCTGCCGGCTGTCCACATAGGGGACGCAGTCGGGCTGGCCACGCGATTGCAGGCAGGTCGTCTGGCGCGCGATCGAGTACCGGGCGGTCGTCCGGATGATCCCGGGCGTCCGCGTCACCCGCAGCGGCGAGGGGAAGGCGAACGACACCCTGGCGTTCTGCTGGTCTCGCGCGTTGCGGAAGACGTTGCCCGCGGACAGCTGCTCGTTCTCGGACGCCACGACGTCGAACGACGTCAGAATCCCGCCGCGCCACGTGAGGGCGACCGACGGGGCGAAGCTCTGGTCGCTCGTGCGGCTGATGTTGGCGCCGCCGGCGACGGTCGGCTGCTCGTTCTCGACCTCACGATCCCGGTAGTTGGCCTGGAGGGTGAGGCTGGTGAGGAATCGGCCGACAGCACCCGGTGGGGTGACGCTCCAGGTCGCCCCCAGCGACGGCCAGTCGAGGGCCTGGGTGCGGAACGGCACTTGCGCCTCGTTGCGGAGCACCCAGGTCAGTCCCTGGGCCTGCTGGTAGCCGACTCTGAGCCGGACGCGCAGCGGCAGGGTGACCCCGCCGGCCAGCGCCAGGTTGGTGGCACGCGACGCCGATGCGGCCAGCACGCCCGCTTCGCTCCGCAGCCCCTCGAGTCCGCCGAGCGCCAGCTGATAGCCGAACGACGGCGTGAACCCCGTCTGGCTGTACACCGAGCTCAGGGTCCGAGAAAGCGAGACGTCCACCGGGGCGAGCCACGCCAGGACGCGCGCCAGCGTACCGCTGTCCGGCAGGAGGCGGCGCCCCATCCCGCCGACGTCGAGCTGGGCGCCCAGATCCACACGCTGCCCGTTGCTGAACGACGTGGGGACGTGGAAGGCCCCCGCGCTGTCGCGCACCGGCCGGGAGGCGTTGGGGTCCCGGGTCAGGGCGAACGTGGACGACACCGTCGCCCGCGGGCGCAGCCAGGCAGGTCCCCGGGGGGTCAGGGCCACAAAGGTGCCGACCACGCGCTGGCTCTCGAAGCCGATGTCGCGGCCGAACAGGGCCTGGCTCTCCTGCCGGGTGATAAGCCCCATGGTCGTCGAGTCGCCGTAGTCCCGCAGGTCGCGCACCGACGCGATATCCATGCGGAGCTGCACACCGCCCGTCGGGACCAGGTCGATGCCCGCCGAGTTGCGCCACAGCCGGGTCAGCGAGCGGGCCGGCACGACGGCCGAGTCGGCGAGTCGCGCGACCGGCACTTCGAACACCGAGCGCTGCGCCTCGCTGTGCACGAGACCTGACCGGAAGCGGAGCGACTGGGGGCTGAGCCGGAGGCGCAATCCCGCGAGCGCGACGCTCGCGGCGGGGGGCGACAGGGTGTAGTCGAGGCTGACGGCATAGCTCGACGACGTCGCCGTGGCGAGGTCCGAGCGGGTGTCCCCCGTCGCGTAGGTGCCCGATACGCCCACGGGATCGAGCAGCAACCGGCCGAGGGCGTCGGAGGACCGGCGCGTGCGCCGGAGCGAGAGAGCGTAGCTCGCCGCCTTGGCGCGTGGCGTCCGCAGGCCCTGCAGCGCGTCGGCGCGGACGTCGGTGCCGCTCAGGTAGAACGGGGTGCTCTCGGTCTCGATGTAGCGGACCGTGAGCGGGGCTGCCAGGCCCCACCGGGCCGGCAGGAAGCGCTCCAGCCGGGCGGTGCCGCCGATGCTGAGGGCGTCGTCGGTCACGAACCGCGGGTCGTCGTCCAGCTGCCGGAACTGCCCGTCGCGGCGCGTGAGGTTGAGGGAGACATCGAACAAGTTCGCCCCCGTCAGCGACACGTCGATCGCTCCCGCGTAGCCGGCGTCCTGCAGCACGTCGCCCAGCCGGATGTCGTCCACCCACAGCTCGGCCTGATCGATGAAGAGCCGGTCGTCCACGCGGAGGATGCCCACGGCGATCTCCTGCACGCTCGCCAGGTTGGGAGGCGCCGTGCCCGGGTCGCGGACGTGCACGAGGTACGGGCCGTCGCACGCCACGTAGGCGGAATCGGCCGGCAGGAAGGTCGTGTCGGGGCACCCGGGACCCGCCTGTGGTGGGGCGCCGCTCAGCCACGCCTGCTCGACCGCCGCCCGCAACGCGAGCCAGCGATCCAAGTCCACCACGACCTCGGGCTCCCAGGACGTCGTCCGGGCCCGCGCCCGATAGAGATAGAAGTTCCCCGGGTCCTTCCCGACCTTGAGGTAGAACTCGAGATCCCCGTCCTCCCAGCCGGGCCCGCGCCCCCGGGCCCAGGCGTGCAGCGTGCGGTACCGCAGGAAGTTCTTGTCACCCTCCGCGGTAAACCGGAGATAGGCCTCGGCGCGCTCGCCGGTCCTCAGGCCGCGAGCGAGGAGTCGGAGTGAGCGCTCGTTGATCTCGGTGCTGCCGACCTGCAGGTTGGCGCCGGCCCGATCGGGCTGGTCGGTGACCCCCGGGGGCGAGGTGTAGCCGAGATTGAGGTCGGCGGTGCTGATCCCCGTCACCGCGACTTCCCCGGCACCGGTGCCCCGATCCCCGGCGAGGCCGGCAATCGGCGTCTCGGCCCGCTTCAACCAGGTACTGCCCACGAGCCGCACGCGCGACAGGGCGAAGTAGATTTGCGGGTCGGGGGTCCCGACAGCCGCGGTCTGGGGCACGACGACCGTCAAGCGGACCGCCTGCACCTGCCGCAAGTTCGGCCGGCCGATCTGGAGCGAGTCGAGGCGGAACGGGATGCGGTAGAGCCGCCACCCCGACGCGCCCCCGCTGTCCGGATCGGGGACCATGCCTCCGTCCCGCACGTAGTAGCGCTCGTCGCCGATCGGGAACACGTAACGAACGAAGTCCTCGGCCACGCGCGCCCCCACGACCGAGTCGAGCCGGAAGTCCCCGTCCATGTCCTCGGAATCGACGGCGCCGTTGCGTCGCCCGCAGCGCGAGCGCAGGTCGCCGAAGAAATACAGCACCAGCTCGCCGTTCTGGCTCGCGCTGCACAGCGGGAGCGTGTCGAGCGTCGTGGCGGCCGTCGCATCGCGGATGCCGTCCACCACCCGATCCGTCAGGATCCCCTCATCGTTGATCGTGGCGCTCCACGACTGGGTCCGAGGGTCGCGCTCGGTGTCGAGCCGGCCCGCGCCCGCGAGCCGCTCGCCGTGGTAGGTGGTGTCGCTACCCGTGACGGTGAACGAGTCGGGCACCACCGCGATCCCGTCCTCGAACACGGAGCCGAAGTCGAAGAGGATTCCCGCGCGGTTGGTCTTGGCCACGCGCTGGTTGTCCTCCCAGACCCAGAACTCGAGCACCTCCACTCGCGACAGATCGACCCCGGTTGTCGACAGGGGCTGGGTGATCGACCGCCAGCGCGGCGCCTGGGCGGAATCGCGGACCCAGTTCGGCAGCCCGGTCGTCGAGTTGGCCAGTCCGAGCTCAGTGTCGGGCTTGAGCATCAGCCACAGCACCGGCTCGGCGGACTGCGATTGGCCCGTGGTACGGATCGCGGGATCGATCTGCTGGGGCAGGAACTGCACGGGACCCGCGGTGCTGAGGGGCAGGCCCTGCCACGTCAAGGCCGCGAGGTTGGTGACATCGAACCCCGCCGGCGAGATGTCGAAGGCCTCGGCGCCGCGCGCCCCATCCGTGCACCCGGTGCGCGGGTCGCCGCAGGGCCGGCTGCCCCAGTGCCAGGCGTTCTCCGACAAGGAGAGGAAGCGTCCCTGCTCGTCCTCGAATTCCTCCACGTAGGCCTGGCCCTGCTGGTTCGGCTGCGGCTTCGACGCGGCCACCTCGGCCGCGACGTTGAGGAACGACGGCGCGTCGGTCCGCACACCCGGCAGCGCGTCCACCAGGCGGGTGACCCACGCCGGCTCGAAGCGGAGCTGGGTGCTGACGCCGCCGATGAAGCTCGACGCGGGCTCGAACCCCAGCGGCGGCCGCGTGAAGGTGCTCTGCTCCCGCTGGAACATGCCCGTGACGTTCACCTCGCCGTGGGCGCCCAGCTCATAGCGCGCCGCGAGACCGTAGATCGACGTCGGGGCGATGGTGAAGGCGGCCCGCTCCTCGAATTGCGCGCGCACCAATGCCACGCCGGTCTGGAACAGCGAGTCGGGGTTCTTGAATTGCAGCTGCCCCACCGCGTAGTCGATGGTGTAGTCCACGTCGCGGGTGAGCAGCGCGTTGCCGACGTAGATGCGCTCGCTGCCCTCGCGGATCTGAAAGCTGTTGAGCGAGAGCACGCTGCGCTCCGTGGAAGCGGCGACGGCGGCGCGCAGCCGGAGCGCGAACACCGACGGCGGTCCCTGCGTGGCCAGCAGTGGGCGGGGCGTCCGGTAGAGCGAGTCGTTCCGCTCGGCCGCGAGGAGGCGGGTGCTGTCGGCGAACGGTGTGAGGTGGGGGAGGATCACGAAGAAATCGCGCAGCGGCGCACCCTGTTGCGGATCGCGCGTGCGCGGGAACAGGCGGTTGTATTGGTCCAACCGGTTGGGGTCGCTCTCCACCGCCAACCCCAGGCTGGCGAGATACGTCTGATCGGTGGAAAGGGTGCGCTCCCGCCGGTTCACGGTGAGGGTCAGCTCCGCCGTCTCCCGCGTGATCTCCGGCCCGCCCAATCGATAGGCGTTCCGGATCTCGAAGCGAAACGTGGCGGCCGACGCGGTCACGCCCGGCCGCGGGTCGTACACCAGCCGCAGCGTGTCCACGACGGCCGTGTCGGGATTCGCCGCGGCCGGGAACGTGCCGACCGAGTCCGTACCCGACGCCGTCACGTACGACACGGCCAGGTAGTCGGTCTGATCGAGCCGGCTGCCGAGGGCGAACCACGCGCCGCTCGGATCGACGTAGTAGTCGCGCCCTTCCTGCAGGATCTCCCACTGGAACGGCCCGGCGCGCTGCCCGGTGCAGTCGAGGGCCGCGGCGGAGCCGACGCCGCACGCGACCGCCTGAATGCCGCCGATGTTCTGGTTGCCGCCGCCCGTGGGCGCCAGCGCGCGGAGCCGGTAGACGCGGAGGCTCCCCACACGCAGCGAATCCGGGAGGAGGGCCGGAACCAGCGTCAGGATGTCCACGGCGGGGAACGCCGGCAGCGCCGCGGGATCGACGGCGAAGAAGAATCGTCCCACCTCCACGTCCAGATCGCGCGCCTCGCGATCGAGCGGCTGGCTCGTGATCTCCCCGATCGAGTAGACCCGATCCCTGACCAGGTTGCCCTTCTGCTGGGCGTAGATGCCGCGCAGCTCCACGGCACCGAGCTGCGCGACGGCCTGGACACCGAAGTTGTTGGCCGGAACGCCTGCGGTGATGAACCGCGACGGTGGCGCCTGGAAGGTCACGTTCCCCGCTTCGACGCGGCGCAACACCTCGTCTTCCAGGCCCTCGTACCACACCTGCAGATTGTTGTTCGCCTCGAATTCCCGCTCGCTGTCGAAGTCGACGTCCACGTGCAGTCGCCGTCCCACGAGGCCGGCCGTGCGCACGGCGTACTGCGGGTTGAGGCCGAGCGTCGGGAAGGCGGCGTCGCACCCCGAGATCGCCGACTGGCGATCCTGGGTCGTGCAGCGGAGGTTGCGGAACCGGTCGGCGCGGAGCTCGACGCGCAGCGCGACTTCCATGCCCAGCTCGGCATACGTCCCGAGCACGCGGGAGGGCGCGCCGACGCCCTGGAACACCCGCGGTGCGGCCGGTTGATCGACCGAGGGCGCCGGCGCCGCTACGCCTGAGTCCGCCGGCGCGAGCGCGAGCGCCGGAGGGCGCGCCGCGCGGATGGCTTGCTCCCAGGCGGCCGCCACGAGGGCCGGCGACACGCGCGGCCCGAGCCGACCACCCGGCGCCAGCGCCGGGTGGCGCGCTACCCGGAGCGGCGCGTAGCGGAAGGACGCCACGAAGGCCGGCGGCGATCCGGTGGCGCCCACATCCTGCGCTTGGGCTTGGGGTAGGAGGGACCACGCGACGAGGAGACTGACCAGTGCCGTTCCAACCCGGTTGCAGGGCTCCGCAGCGAGGCCACCCGCTCTCCGGGGGGCGAGGTTCGTGGTTCTCCTCGAGGTAGGTTGGAACGGCACTTGTACCGTCCCAGCGTCGTCGGCCACCACACACCGGTGCTGGAGTTCAACCTGCTGGAACGGCACTTGTAGGAGCCGGGGCCGACGAATATAATGGCGCGACCCATCGTGCGCATCCTCAGCCGCTACCTGCTGCGACAGCACCTCGCGCCGCTCGCCTTCGCGCTGGCCGCGCTGACCAGCTTCATGCTCCTGAATCAGGTCGCGAAGCAGTTCCACAACCTCGCGGGCAAGGGCCTGCCCGCCGGCATCATCGCGGAGATGTTCGCCCTGTCTGTCCCCTTCATCGTCGCGATGACGCTGCCCATGGCGGTGCTCGTCGCCGTGTTGCACGCCTTCACCCGGCTGGGGGCCGATACGGAGATCGTCGCGCTCAAGGCGGCGGGCGTTGGCGTCGGCAGGATGCTCGCCCCGGTGCTCGGCGGCGCCGCCCTGATCTCGCTGCTCGCGTTCCTGTGGAGCGACCAGGTGCTGCCGCGCTCCAATCACCGGCTGCGGACTCTGTTGGGCGACATCCAGCGCAAACGGCCCACGCTGACTCTCAAGGAGCAGGTGATCAACGAGGTCCTGCCGAACCAGTTCTTTCTGCGAGCCGCCCGGATCGACCAGGCATCGAACAGGCTCAGGGACGTGACGATCTACGACCTGGGGGACGCCGAGCGCCGGCGGGTGATCACCGCCGACAGCGGCCGGATGGCGTATACCCCGGAGGGGCGGGATTTGTACCTCACCCTGATGGACGGCGACATCCGGGAGGTGCGGCGCGAGGATCCCGCGCAGTTCAATCGCACGTTCTACACGACCAACCAGATCCGCGTCGCCGCCGTCGGCAACACCCTCCAGCGCACCGAGCAGGACACCTACCGCGGCGACCGAGAGATGACGATCTGCGCCATGGCAGCGGTGGTCGCGGAAGCGCGAGCCGACGCGGCCGCGGCCCGCGCGCAGGCGCGCGCCGCGACGACGAACGAGCTGCGCCGCCTGGCCGGGCTGGCCGCC
>CAZVSO010000110.1:9073-9798 GCA_964629425.1 uncultured Gemmatimonadaceae bacterium | reverse complement strand
GACGGCGGGCGCGCGCACACCGGCCGCCGGCACGTCGCTCCGCGGGACGAGCGCGAGCGCTGGCTGGCGCGGCGTGCCCCCTCGCGCCGTGGTGCGGCGGCGGTAGAGGGGCTCACACGCGGTTCCGCGCCGCGGCGGGCTTCGTCTCGTCCCGTGCTCTAAAGAGCCGGCTCGGCGGGGACGGCACGTCCTAAAGGACGTTGCTGACGCCCTTCAGGGCGCGTCGCCCGCGCCGAGCCGGCGCTTCAGCGCACGGTCAACGGCGCGGATCGCTCGCCCGCCGATGCAAGCCCCTCGTCTCAGCGCACGGTCAACGGCGCGTATCGCCCGCCCGTTGGTGCAGCTCCCGCACCGCACCGATCGTGTCGGCCGCCTCGGGCCCCTTGTCCGGCCGGTAGCGCACGACGCGGGCGAAGCGCAACGCGAGGCCGCCCGGATACTGCGGGCTCGCCTGGATCCCGTCGAACGCGACCTCGGCGACGAGCTCGGGGCGCACGTGGACCACGTGTCCGTCGCGACCGGTCTCGAGCTCCAGGAGCTTCGCGGTCTGCCAGGCGAGCATCTCGTCGGTCATGCCCTTGAACGTCTTCCCCAGCATCACGAAGCCGCCGCCCCCGGCGTCGGGGTCGCGGGCACCCAGGTGCAGGTTCGATAGTTTGCCGTGCCGCCGGCCGTGGCCCCACTCGGCGGCGAGGACGACGAGGTCGAGCGTGTGCGCGGGCTTG
>CAZVSO010000110.1:6101-9063 GCA_964629425.1 uncultured Gemmatimonadaceae bacterium | reverse complement strand
GCTCGAGCAGCCTCTCCGTCTGCCAGGCCAGCATCTCGTCGGTCATCCCCTTGAACGTCTTTCCCAGCATCACGAAGTCTTCGCCCGCTGGATCTCGCGCGCCGAGGTGAAGGTTCGAGAGCTTGCCCTGGCGGCGCCCGTGACCCCACTCGGCGGCGAGGACGACGAGGTCGAGCGTGTGCGCGGGCTTGACCTTGAGCCAGGCGGCGCCGCGCGCCCCCGCCTCGTAGCGCGCGCCCAGCGCCTTGGCCATGAGCCCCTCGTGGCCGGCCGCGAGCGCGCGCGCGAAATACGCCTCGGCCTCCTTGGCGTCGGCCGTCACGATCCGCGGCACACGGTGCTCGGCCGGCACGACCCGATCCAGCGTCGCGAGCCGCCGGGCGTAGGGCTCGTCGAGCAGGAGCGCGCCGTCGGCGTAGAGGATGTCGAAGAAGAACGACGCGAGCGGCAGCTCGGCACGCAACCGCTCCACGTCGAGCTTGCGGCCGAAGCGCCGCATCGTCACCTGGAACGGCAGGGGTGCGCCGTCGGGGCGCAGGGCGATGACTTCACCGTCGAGGATCGCCTCCCGCGCCGGGAACCGCCGGACCGCCTCGACGATCTCGGGCACGGCGACGGTCACGTCGTTCAGCTGGCGCGAGAAGACCCGGATCGCGTCGCCGGCTTTGTGCACCTGGATGCGGGCGCCGTCGAGCTTGTACTCGAGCGCCGCCTCGCCCAGGCGCCTCAGGGCATCCGCCACATCGTCCGCCGCCTGGGCGAGCATGGGCTGGAGCGGCCGCAGAACCTGCACGCGATAGCGCGCCAGGCCCGCAGCGCCCTCAGTGAGGGCCGCCCGAGCCACCGCGCCCAGGTCCCCCGCCACCATCGCGGCCCGGCGGACGGCGTCAGGATCGAGCTCGGCCGCGCGCGCCAGGGCCTCCACCATCACGCCCTCGAGCGCACCCTGCCGCAGTTCGCCGATCAGCAGGCGGAAGAGGAACTCCTGCTCCTCTCGAGTCGCACGCGCGAGCAGGTCGCCAAGCAACCGCTCCTTCGCGGCGGCCGAGCCCTTCCCGCTGGTGTCGGCCAGGCGCTGGAGCGCGGCGTCGACCTCGGCGAGCTCGAGGCCGGGCGCATCGGCCGCGCGCTCGGGCCGCGCCGCCGCGAGCGTGGCGTAGCCGATGCCGATACGTCCCTGCCGGGTTGAGCCCGACAGGAAGGCGATCGCGGTTTCGATCTCGTCGGCGGCCGCGCGCTCGAGCAGTGCAGCGAGCAGCTCGATCTTGGCCAGCCGGCCGCTGGTCTCGCCGACGCGACGCGAAGTGGCGACGAGGTCGTGGAGCAGCATCGGGGGCAATCTACGTCCCCCCCGACCCCTCCCGGGGAGCGGCCCAAACTCGTCTCGTCAGGCTAGATTGCTGTCGTGACTCTCCCTACTCCACCTACCCGACGAGAAGCGCGACCATTGGCCGAGCGGGTGCGCGAGCTGGAGCGTCGGGGCATCGTGGTGGGCGCAGGAAAGGGCGTCGTTCCGTGCTCTAAAGAGCCGGCTCGGCCAATGCGCGCGTCCTAAAGGACGTCCCCAGTCCAATCGTCACTCAGGACGTGTGCCGGCGCGGAGCCGGCCCTTCAGGGCACGGATCCATGCCGCGCTCGCTGCGCCCGCAGATACCGCACCGCGTCCTTCAGGTGGCGTGGCCCAATCGAACGCAGATCATAGCCCTGTGCCGTCTACACCCTCAGTGTGGCGGCCCCACCCGTATGACGCTCGGCCCCTCGTCGTCCGCGATCCCCAGCCAACCGCGTACCGCCCGGCCGAGCGCCTCGGCCGCGGGGGGGTCGAGGTTCGCGAGTATGACCAGCGTGTAGCCCCCGGGGATTCCCGCCTCGAGCAGCGCGTTGATGCCGGGAGCGCCGCCGCCGATGCCCATGGCCTGGCGTGGCGCACCGGCGATCCGTCCCGCTTCCATGGCGAGGGCGAAGAGCAGGAGATCGGGCGCGGTCGAGTAGCCACCGCCCGCGGCGCTGCCGCGTCCCGGGAGGAGATCGAGGTTGGGCCGCAGCGACCCCTGCGTCGATTCGCCCGGGCCGCCGCGCGTGTAGCCCAGCGCGGTGTTGGGCGGGAGCGAGTCCTTGGCGTACGAATCGGTCGCAGCCATCCCTGCCGGCCGGAAGATGTGCTCGCGCACGTAGTCGTAGTAGCTCGCCCCCGAGACGCGCTCGATCACGGCGCCGAGCACGACGTAGCCCGCGTTCGAGTAGCGCTGCCCGGTCCCGGGCTCGAACTGGAGCGGCTGGGCGGCGAACAGCTGGAGGAAGTCTTGGTTCCGTCGCAGGTCCGCTCGCGTCTTGCCCGGCGGCGCGTCGAAGATGTTGCCGCCGATCCCGGAGCGGTGCTCGAGCAGCTGGCGGATGGTGACGCGCCGGGCGACGTCGGCATTCGGGTAGTCGGGCAGGTGTCGAACGAGCGGGTCGTCGAGGCCGAGCTTCCCCTGCTCCGCCAGCTGTCGGATGGCGGTGGCCGTGAAGACCTTGTTGATCGAGCCCAGGTTGAAGCGCGTGTCGATGGTGTTGGGCCGCTTTGCAGCGCGATCGGCCAGGCCGTAGGTGCGCTGCAGCACGGGCGTGGGCCCCTGGGCGAGGAGCACGACGCCCGAGAATTGAGCGGTGCTGGCCAGGGAGTCGAGCTGGGCCGCCAGCAGCGCGATGCGTTGCGAGTCGGCGGCGGGTGTGGGCGGGGCCTGCGCGGCCGCGCGCGACGCGCCGAGTGCCAGCGCGACCGCGGCAGCCGGCGCGAGACGACAGAGCACGAGCATTGTGTCCCCTTCGAGGCGGGTTCTCGGGTAGGGATGCGGGAGAGCCCGCGGGGGTCGCAGTCTCTCCCCTACGTCACTCCGCCGGCGCCTCGCCCCCCGTGGGCGTCTCGCCAGTCTCGCCTTTCTTTCTGAGCAGCCAGAACGCGAGGACGACGAGGCCGATC
>CAZVSO010000110.1:0-6091 GCA_964629425.1 uncultured Gemmatimonadaceae bacterium | reverse complement strand
CCGGGGTGTCGTCCGCGTGATTGAGCGTCGTGCCCCACACGAGGCCGATCAGCAGCGCGAACTTCACGATGGTGAACAGGAAGCCGAGGAACGTCCCGAGGAGCGGGAGTAGGAGGATCGACAACACTTTCCACACGGCGACGCCGAGGATGCCGGCGGCGGCGAGCTGGAGCATGGGTTTGGCCAAGAGAGCCTCGAGCGATAGGAGACCGGCCCCATACGGAGGTGCAGCGGGAGAGGTTCCGCTCCCCAGGCGCCGGCACCTCTCCCCTCTCCCCTCTCTCGGTCGCTACTGCACCATCCCGAACCGCTTGTTCCGCGCCGTCATCTTGAGGAAGTAGGCCAGTCGCTGCGCGTGCGTGTCGCGGCGCCTGGTGGCGGCGATCCAGCCGATCCGGATGCGCTTGTAGGATTCGGGGAAGCGCTGGAAGTTCTTCCAGATCGTGGGATCCCGCTTGAGCCGCTTCAGGATGTCCTCGGGAATCTCCCATTTCGGTCGCTGCTTCGTGTCCTGGCGGTGATCGAACACGTGCGCGATCCGCGCCAGGCCGGCCCTGGTCATCCGGCCGGCGGCGATGAGCCGGCGGACGCGCTCGCGGTTCATTGCGGAGAGGCGGCTGGTCGGCCGGCGGGGAGAAAAGCGTTGCGCGTAGCAGTCCCCGTCGATCGGCTTCAGGATGCTGTCGATCCAGCCGTAGCACAGCGCTTCGTCCACGGCGTCATTGTAGGAAACCCGGGGTTTACCGCTGTGCTTCTTGTAGTAGACGAGGAAGATCTCGGGGGCCGTCCGGTGGTTCCTGGACAGCCACGAGCGCCACTCACGGCGGTTCCGGGCGTAGAAGGTCTTGCCGAGCTTCATGGGGATTCCCGACCGAAAACTGCGTCCGGTCGCTCTCCGGCGCCACGACGCGTGCACGCGCGTTGCGGGGCTCCCCGTCGGACGCTACCCCTTCGGCCAGGGTCACAGGAGGAGCCCATGCTCGCGAAGCTCGTGCGTGCGGTGCTGTCGGTGACGGTCGTGCTGGCGGACTTGCATTAGGACCGAGGTGCCGACGCAGGCTTGGCGGTAAGGCCGAGCCGGCCCTTTCAGGCACGAATCCCGGCGCGGGCTACCATCCGAGCCCCCACCCTATTATCTTGCGCGCTGCTGCAGAACCGCGAGCTGGCATCCTTCCCGAAGGACGGTCCCGCTCAGGAGCGGGTCCGGTGCTGGCGACACGCCCGGTCTGATCCCCAGGTTCAGTAAGCGACAACCGTAGCGACGCGGGGCCGACTCAATGAGCGGCCGGCCGCGTGCGTGTCCGTATGCTGTCAAGGAGTTTCACTTACAAATGCCATTCGCTGCTTTGGGGCTGCGCCCCGAGCTGGTCCGCGCGGTTCAGGAGGAGGGGTATACCACCCCCACGCCGATCCAGCAGGAGACCATCCCTCTCGTTCTCACCGGCCGCGACGTCGTGGGCTCGGCCCAGACGGGCACCGGCAAGACCGCTGCCTTTCTCCTCCCCATCCTCGACCGACTGGCCCGCTCGAACGGGTCGCGCCGCGCGCCGCGGGCGCTCGTGCTCGTGCCCACGCGCGAGCTGGCCGAGCAGGTGCTCGAGCGCGCGCGGGCGTACGGGCGCCATCTGGGCCTCCGCGCCGCCGCGATCTACGGCGGCGTGGGCATGGAGCCCCAGACGACCGCGCTGGCCCGGGGCCTGGATCTCGTGATCGCCACGCCGGGGCGGTTCCTCGATCACCTGGGCCGGGGCCATCTGGATCTGTCGCGCGTCGAGGTCCTGGTGCTCGACGAGGCCGACCGGATGCTCGACATGGGGTTCGCGCCGGACGTGCGCCGCATCCTCGACGCGCTGCCTGAGGAGCGTCAGACACTGTGCTTCTCGGCGACGATCTCGCCGGACGTGGATCGCCTGGCCCAGCGGGCCCTGCGGGGCCACGCGGAGGTCGAGACGGCGCGACGGGCGACGCCGGCCGACGGCATCGAGCACGGCGTCATCGCGGTGGACAAGCTCCGCAAGAAGGACGCGCTGGTGCGGATCCTCCGGCTCGAGGCCGTGCAGGGATCGCGGGCGCTGGTGTTCACACGCACCAAGTACGGGGCCGACAAGCTCACGCGGCATCTGCGGCAGGAGGGCGTGCCGGCCGCGGCGATGCACGGGGACAAGGCGCAGTCCACGCGCCAGCGGACCCTGGAGGACTTCCGCGAAGGACGGGTGCGCACGCTCGTCGCGACCGACCTCGCCGCGCGGGGCATCGACGTGGACGACGTGCAGCTGATCGTGAACTACGACGTGCCGCAGGACCCCGAGGTGTACGTGCACCGCGTGGGGCGAACGGCGCGGGCGGGCGCGCGGGGCCTGGCGTTGACGCTGATGTCGCCCGACGAGTGGGTGCTGATGTTCGACATCGAGAAGCTCATCGGGCGCACGTTCCCGCGCGAGGTGGTGCCCGGCGTCGAGCCCGCGGTCATGCCGCCGACGCCGACGTTGACGCCGGTGGCGGCCCCGGCGGGCCGCTCGGCGCACGGACGGCGGGGGGGCGGCCGGCGGCGGCGGTAGTAGCTCACCCCCTGACCAACCTCACCCCCTGACCAACCTCACCCCCTGGCCCCCTCTCCCTCTACGAGGAGAGGGGGAAGGAACGATAGACCGGCGTCACTTAGCCGGAGGATACTTCGCCGCCAGGCGCACGACCGTGTTGCGACCGCGAAACGTCGCCTGCACCCGCAGCGTTTTCTCGAACACCGCGTAGGAAAAGCCCGATTCGCTCATCTTCGTGCGGCTGAGCCAATACACCTCACGTCCATGGACATGGAAGTCGTCGGCGGTGGTCCTCAGCCGCATCAGGGCCCGCCTGGCGTCGGCCCGTGGCGGCTCGGACAGGAACCCGACGCTGAGCGCCTTCGCGGCCCGCGCCTTCGGGCTGTCGAACAGCCGGTGGCGAGCGATGGCGGCGACTTCCGCGTCCGTTCGGATGAACGTCGCCACCTCATAGCCCAGCGACGTCTGTAGCAGCTGCGCGATCTTGCGGCTCAAGCCCCCGCTGTCGCCGGACCGCGACTCGAATACCACGTTGCCGCTGGCGATGAACGTCTCGACGCCGGAGAACCCGAGAGAATCGAACAGCGAGCGCAGGCGGTCCATGGTGACGACACGGCCGCCGACGTTGATCGCGCGCAGGAACGCGATGTACCTAGCCATGGCGCAGCTCGATCAGGTGCGGCCCCACGGGCGTCGGCGTCGCGGCGTGCAGCCGCAGCCCAGCCTTCACGGCCAGCGTCGCGTACTCGTCCAGCCCGCGCTCGCGTCCGGTCCCCAGGATCAGCATCCGCAGGTCCATCGCGGTGAACGCGGTCCGGTCGTCGCCCGGCGCCACGGTGCGCTCGATCACGAGCATCCGGGCGCCCGCCCCACCCGCGTCGCGGCAGCGGCGCAGCGCCCTGGCCGCGGCGTCGTCGTCGAGCCCGTGGAGCACGAACTTGAGGACGTAGACGTCGGCGCCCGGGAGCGCGACCTCGAAGAGATCGCCGGCCACGATGCGACAGCGCTGCGCGAGCCCCGCGTCCGCGATGAGCGGCCGGGCGCGCTCTGCGGTGCGGGGCAGCTCGACCAGCGTGCCCCGCACGTCGGGATGGGCCCACAGCAGCTCCACGAGCAGCGTACCGGTCCCGCCGCCCAGGTCCACCACGTGCCGCACGGCGGACCAGTCGTAGCCGGCCACGATCGCCGGCGCCTGCTGGCGCGACTGGGCCTCCATCACGTCATCGAACGACGCGGAGATCGGGTCGGACAGCTGTGACTCGTGTGCGGCGCGCGGCGGCCGGCCGTCGCGGACGGTGGCCAGCAGATCGACGAAGGCGAGATCCATGGTGCCGCCGAAGCCCTCGAGGTCGAGCCAGCGGCGGGTGCCGCTGGGGTGGTCGTCGCGCAGCACCGCGCCGAGGTCGGTCAGGGCGAACCGCCCGGGCTCGGGCTCGGCGAGCAGGTCGCGGGCGGCGAGATAGCGCAGCAGCCGGGCCAGCGCGTCCGGATCGGCGCCCGCGAGACGCGCGAGCTCGGCCACCCGCGTCGTGCCTGCGGCGACGTGATCGAACAAATGCAGGGTCGCCGCGACACGCATGGCGAGGGGCGTGATGATGTCCGCCAGCTGCCACAGCCGCGCGACGTCGGCCGGGGTGCCGCCGTCGCGGGAAGCCGGTGCTTCAGCTCGGGGGCTCGTCGAACACTTCCGCGAAGTAGGCCGCCAGGTCGATCTCGAGTGGTAGCACGGAGGCGTCCGGCAGCCACAGCAGCCGTTCGGTGACGATCTCCGGGCGCTCGTCGTCCGGGCGCCAGCGCTCGACCAGCCGCGCCTCGACGTCCACGATCCAGTACTCGGGGATGCGCACGCGCTGAAACAGCCGCCGCTTCACGGTACGGTCGGCCCGCGCCGTGGACGGCGAGAGCACCTCGACCGCGAGCACGAGGGTCTCGATGTCCGACCAGCATTGCGGTCGACGGCCGCCCACCAGCGGCACGACGAAGACGTCGGGCTGCACGAGTGTGTACTCATCGAACTCGATGTCCGCGGGGGAGATGGCCGCGCGGCCCAGCAGATGGGTCTTGGCGTACGGCGCGAGGCGGGCCCAAAGAAACGCCACCGCCTCCTGATGGTCGTAGCTCGGCGCCGGGGTCACGAACAGCTCCCCGGCGATGGCCTCGTAGCGCTTCCCGTCCTCGGGAAGGGCGCGGACCATCTCGGCAGTCCACAGCTGCACGGTCTCGGGCATGCCCATATTGTGCTCGGCTCGGCGAGGGGTGAGCAAGGGGTGGACACGGGGCCAACGTAGGCCCCCGCTCCCAGGGCCCGTCATCGCTTCGTTGCATGGGTAGATCGAAACAGTGCGTGGTGGCGCGTGCTCTAAAGAGCCAGGGTATACTCCCACGACCGATGCGACCCGCCGCGTTCCATTTCCCCGTCGCCCTGCTGATCCTGGCGGCGTGCCGGCAGAACCAGCCACCGCGTGCCGATCCCGCGTCCGTCCGGGGCGCCGAGGCGGCCGTCGCCGCGCTGGCGCAGGACACGGCCGCGTTCGCCGGCACCACCGGAGTTGTGCGCCGGACCCGGGCGCCGGCGCCGGGCGCGCCGCCCGCCATCCTCCGCGCGGTGCGGGTCACCGGGGAGGCGGGATACGATCGCGTCTCCTTCCTGTTCGCGGGCGATAGCCTGCCCGGCTACCACGTTGAGTACGCCAGTGGCGAGGTCCGCCGCTGCGGCTCGGGCGACCCGGTCTCGATCGCCGGCGCGGCGCGGCTGGTGGTGCGGCTCGAGCCTGCGCAGGCGCACGACGAGCGCGGGAATCCGACAGTCGAGCAGCGGGAGTGGGCGCCCGGCTTGCCGGCGATCAAAGAGATGAAGCTCGTGTGCGACTTCGAGGGACAGGTCGAGTGGGTCCTGGGCGTCGCCGCGACCCTTCGGTACCGGGTGCTCGAGAAGACGGCGGCGCCGTCCCATGAGAGCATGGCCCCTGAGCTCATTCTGGACGTGCGGCGCGAGCCGTGAGTCGCGGAATCGGCGCGGCCCCGGCCGCGATCGTGCTGCTCATCGCCGCCGGGTGCCGCGGCGCGCCGGAGGAGCCGGAGCCCTGCCCGCCCCTCGCGGCGGCGCGGCTCAGGCCGCTACCCGCGGTTTCCCCCTTCGAAACCGCGTTCGCCGCGGCAGGCGCCGAGTTCGGGATGCCTCCCGCCTTGTTGCAGGCGATCGGCTGGGTCGAGACGCGCTGGCAGATGGTCGCGGGCGCCGAGGAGTTTCCCGGCCGGCCGGCGGCGTTCGGAGTGATGGCGCTGCGCGGTGCGGCCCTGGAGCGGGGCGCCGCGCTCGCGGGCGTTTCGCCCGATGCGGCGCGGCGCGACCCGGTGGCCAACATCCGCGCCGCGGCGGTTTTGCTCGACGCGTACGCCACCGAGATGGGAATCGAACGCGCGCGTATGGAGGAATGGGCGCGCGTGGTCGCCCGGTTCGGCGACATCGATCTCCCCGAGGGACGCGCCGCCTACCTGCGCGAGGTGGACCACGCGGTGGGTCGCGTCGATCCCACGGCGGCCCTGCTGGC
>CAZVSO010000109.1:0-10195 GCA_964629425.1 uncultured Gemmatimonadaceae bacterium | reverse complement strand
GATCTCAACCTCCACCTCGGAGCCGCTCACGTCGCCGAGCTGCAGCGTCGGTTCCCGGGTCGGATCGAGGCGGCGGTCGCGGCATACAACGCCGGCGCACGGCCCGTGACCCGCTGGCTCCGGCAGCCGGGCGCGGACGATCCCGACCAGTTCATCGAGCTCATCGGTTACCCCGAGACACGCGGCTACGTGCGCAGCGTCTTCCGCAACCGCGACATCTATCGCGCGTTGTACGCCTCGCCGACCCCCTGAGCGGGCGGCCTCCCCGTTGCTTGACAACCCCTGAGGTGGGCGAAGATTCTAGGTGCCCGACAAGACGTGCCGGGCAGGCACCCGCCTAGGTGTTGGACTCCGCAGGAGGCAGACCGAATGGCCAAGGGCAAGGTGAAGTGGTTCAATGACGCCAAGGGTTATGGCTTCATTGAGCAGGACGGTGGCGAAGACGTGTTTGTGCACTTTTCCGCCATCACGATGGACGGCTTCAAGACGCTCGCCGAGGGGCAGGTCGTCGAGTTCGAGGTGAAGCAGGGCGACAAGGGCCTGCACGCCATGAACGTCGTGCGCGCCTAGCTCAGTCCCCGACGCCGCTCGCGCTGCCCCGCCCGGCCTCCGGGCGGGGCTCGTGGTTTCCGTCTATACTGTTCCGCCCATGTCGGCCCCTCCGGTGTCCCCGGCCTCCGCCCCCGCGGTCCCCGCCCTCCCCGCCGACGCGCTGTACCTGGTGGACGGGTACGCGCTGATCTACCGGGCCTTCTTCGCGATGATCGCCCGCCCCCTCACGACCAGCCGTGGCGAGAATAGCTCCGCGGCCTGGGGCGTGGTCAACTTCCTGCTGCGTCTCCGGGAGCGGTACCGTCCAGCCTATCTCGGCTGGGTGCACGACCTGGGCGAATCCTTCCGCCATCGGACCTATGCGCCCTACAAGGCGACGCGCCAGAAGCTCAGCGAGGAGCTGCAGCAGGAGTTCGATCGATCGCTCGAGCGGATCGCGCAGCTGCTCGAGGCCTTCCGCGTGCCCGTCCTCGCGCTCGAGGGCTACGAGGCGGACGATGTCATCGCCACCCTCGCCATACAGGCGGCGGCGCGGGGGATGCAGGCGGTGATCGTGTCCGGCGACAAGGATTTCTACCAGCTGATCGGGCCGCGTATCGTGCTGCTGAACCCCGGTCGCGGCGGCCCGGCTGCGGTGGAGGAGCACGTGGTCGACGAGTCGAACGCGCGCCAACGGCTGGGCGTCCCCCCGGAGCGCGTGACCGACTACCTGGCACTGGTGGGTGACGTGTCCGACAACGTCCCCGGGGTGCGGGGGGTTGGTGAGAAAACTGCGCTCGAGCTCCTGACGGCGTACGGGGATCTCGACGCGATCCTCGCCCGCGCCGCCGAGATTCCGGGCAAGCGGGCTCGGGAGGCGCTCCTGGCGCAGGGCGACCAGGCCCGGCTGTCGCGCGAGCTCGTGACCGTGCGCCGGGACGTGCCGATGACCCTCGACGTCGAGGCGCTGCGCGTGCGGCCGCCCGACACCGCGCGCCTGACCGAGCTGTTCACCGAGATGGAGTTCCGCTCGCTGCTGCCCCGGCTGGCCGCGCTCGCAGAGCCCGATACGCCGCCCGAGCGTCCGGAGGTCCGGACGGTGGCGGCGCCCGCGCAGCCGGCCGCAGTGGTGGACGATGTGGCCGGGCTGGCGACCGTGCTCGCAGAGTGTCGGGGGGCGGCGCTCGTGGCGCTCGACTCGGAGACCACCTCGCTCGACCCGATGCGCGCGCGACTGGTGGGGTTGTCCCTGGCCGTTGCCCCCGGACGGTCCTGGTACCTCTCGTTCGGGCATGTCGCGCCCGACGGCGAGCTCACCGCCGACCCGGCGCCGCGCAACCTCCCGCCGCCCGACCATCCGGCGCTCGCGTCGCTACGCGCGCTGCTCGCCGACCCCGCGGTCCCGAAGGCCGGCCACAACGTCAAGTTCGACTGGCTGGTGCTGCGCCGCGCCGGGGTGGAGTTGGCCGGGGTGGTGTACGATTCGATGCTGGCGAGCTTCGTGCTCGACCCGGGGCGGCGGTCACACGCGCTGGACGATGTCGCGCGCGAGCGGCTGGGCCTGGCGCTCGAGCCGTACGCAGCGCTCGTGGGGCGGGGGCGGGCGGAGCGTCCCTTCGCCGAGGTCCCGGTGGCGCGGGCCGCGCGTTACTGCTGCGACGACGGCGAGGCGGTGCTGCGACTGCACGAAGCGTTCCGCGGGGAGCTGGAGGATCACCGACTCGGCCCGCTGCTCGAGTCGATCGAGATCCCGCTCATCCCCGTGCTCGTGACGATGGAGTGGACCGGGGTGCTCGTCGATCGACAGCTGCTGGCGGAGTTGGGCCGCGAATTCACGGGCGAGCTGGCACGGCTGGAGCGCGCCATTCACGGGGTGGCCGGCGTCGATTTCAACATCAACTCGACGCCCCAGCTCCGCACCATTCTGTTCGACAAGCTGCAGCTGCCGGTGCTCAAGAAGACCAAGACCGGAGCGTCCACCGACGCCGACGTCCTGGAGCAGCTCGCCGCGGCGGGCCATGAGGCGCCCCGGCTACTGCTGGAGTACCGCGAGCTGTCCAAGCTCAAATCGACCTATATCGACGCACTGCCGGCGTACGTGCATCCCGAGACGGGGCGGATCCACACGAGCTTCAACCAGGTAGGGGCGGCGACCGGCCGGCTATCGAGCGCCGAGCCCAACCTGCAGAACATCCCGGTCCGCACGCAGCGTGGGGGGACGATCCGGCGCGCCTTCGTGGCGGCGCCGGGCTGCCGGCTGCTCACGGCCGACTATTCGCAGATCGAGCTGCGTCTCCTCGCCCACCTGTCGGGCGACGCGGCCTTCGTCGAAGCCTTCGAGCGCGGGGGCGACATTCACCGCCAGACGGCCGGCCTGATCTTCGGCGTCGCCGCCGACCAGGTGACGCCCGAGATGCGCGCCCGGGCCAAGACGATCAACTTCGCCACCATCTATGGGCAGGGGCCCTTCGCCCTGGCGCGCCAGCTCGGGATCACGCAGGAGGAAGCTCGGGACTTCATCCGGCAGTACTTCGAGCGTTTCGCCGGTGTCCGCGCTTGGCTCGACCGGACCGTGGAAGAAGCCCGCCGGCGGGGCTACGTCGAGACGCTGTTCGGTCGGCGCCGCTACATCCCGGAGCTCAAGGACCGGAGCTTCAGCGTGCGCGCCTTCGGGGAGCGGACCGCGACGAACTCGCCGTTGCAGGGCTCCGCCGCCGACCTGATCAAGGTGGCCATGATCCGGATCCACCGGCGGCTCACCGAGGACCGCCTGGGGGCCCGAATGGTGTTGCAGGTGCACGACGAGCTGGTGTTCGAGGTCCCGGAGCCTGAGCTTGAGGCGGCGCAGGCTATCGCGAAACGCGAGATGGAGGGGGCGGCGGCCCTGAATGTGCCTCTCGTCGTAACTCTTGGTGTTGGAATGAATTGGCTCGACGCCAAAGGCTAAGCACGGGTCTTGCGGCTGCACCTTCCGACGGGCAACTTGTCTGTGGGTCGTGGGCGGTGGCAGAGCGACCCCAAGCGCTGGGAGGATGCCGGTGAAGTTGGCACGCGGTTTCACGCTCGTGGAGCTACTGGTCGTCGTTGTGGTGATCGGGGTGCTCGCCTCGATCGCCATTCCGAAGTTTGCCAACCAAAAAGAGAAGGCCATGCTCGCACAGATGAAGTCGGATCTGCGCAACCTGGCGACGGCCGAGGAAGCCTTTTTCTACGACAGCACGACGTACACGACCAGCCTCGCGGCCATGAACAACTTCACTCCCAGTCAGAGCGTCACCATCGCGATCCCCGAGGCGACCGGCAAGGGGTGGTCGGCCGAGGCGGCGCACAACGTCAGTTCGAAGAAATGCTACCTCTTCTCGGGCATCGCGACGCCCCCGGGGCTGGCGACGGTCGAGGGCAAGATCGTCTGCGGATAGACGAGCGTTACCGGGAGTTCACACGCCGCCGCGAGGGGATGTGCTTCGCCCTCGACGGCGGCGTTTGGCTTCATTGGCACCGGCTCCACGGCGACCGCATGGCGCACCTTGTGAGCGCGGATCGGGACCGATTGCTCGCGCTCGGGCAGGCGCTCGGGCTCCATCCCGCCTGGCTGCAATACAAGCCCCTCAAGGACCCGCGCTCCGGCAGCCGCGTCCCCGCCTGGCACTGGGACCTGTGGGGCTCACACTTGCAGCAGCTGGACGCACAGACGGACAGACACACAGACAGGCGCACAGACGCGTAGGCGCGCAGATGGTGAACAGACGACAGTGAGCAGGTCTCCTGGGCGCCTGTGGAGTCTGTGTGTCTACCGTTCGCTACTCTCCTAGCGGGCGGTCCGGATCCGATGACATATTGCGCCTGTGGCCTCGCGCCCCGCGCCGGTGCTCCTCATCGGCCTGCTGATCCTCGGAGCGGTGCTCTGGGATGTCGTTGCGCGCTCGCGCCGCTCGGACGCCGACCTCCCGGCGACGGACACCGTGCGGGACACGGCGGTGGTCTCCGCCCCCGCCCCGGTGCGGCGGGTGGCTGCTCGGCCCGAGACCGTCGCGGCGCCGCCGGGCGGCGTGGCGGCGAGCGGGGGTGGGGGCGGGCCCAGCTACACCGAGCAGCTGGGCCGCGCCGACACGCGGCGACGTGTGCGCGCCGGCGCGAACATGACCTACCTCGATGAGATGATCGCGGCGGCCGACGACTCCATGCTCCGCCGCTGGAATGACCGCGCCTACCCTCCCGTGCGAGTCTACCTGACCCGAGGCGCGGTGCCCAACTTCCAGCCTGGGTTTCCTGATGCGGTCCGCGCCGCGTTCCGGCGCTGGGAGGAGATCGGGCTCCCGGTCCGCTTCAACCTCGATGCCGATTCGGCCGTGGCGGAGGTTCTCGTCGTCTGGAGAGAGAAGTTCGACATGGACCGCACCGGCCAGACGGATCTGCGCTGGGACGGCCAGGGGCACGTGCTGAGCGGCATCGTCTCGATCGCCACGGTGGATCCCAACGGGCGCACCATGACCGCCGCCGACGTCCGCGTCGTCACGCTGCACGAGGTCGGCCATCTCATCGGCCTCGACCACTCTCCCGACTCCAACGACATCATGTTCCCGATCGCCCGCGTGCGGAGCCTCTCCGTCCGCGATATCGAGACCGCCAAGCTACTGTACCAGCTGCCCCCCGGCAGCCTGCGGTAGCCCCGGGCCGCGGGCGGGTCGGTATATTACGGTCGAGGAAGGTGCGGTATGACGTCCCGCGAGATCGTTTCCTTCTTGACACACCAACAGGCCGACGGGGGCGCGGCGAGCCTGGCCCAGGCGCTCGACCGACGGGTGCGCGAGGGCGAGCTGGTCGAGCGGCTGGACGCGGGCGCGGTGCGCTGCTATGCGTGCGGCCACCGCTGCCTCGTCAAGCCGGGCCGCCGCGGCATCTGCAAGGTCCGCTTCAACCGCGACGGAACGCTGTACGTGCCGGCCGGCTACGTGGCCGCGCTGCAGTGCGACCCCACGGAGAAGAAGCCGTTTTTCCATTGCCTGCCCGGCTCGGACACGCTCACCTTCGGCATGCTGGGCTGCGATTTTCACTGCGGGTATTGCCAGAACTGGCTCACGTCGCAGGCGCTGCGTGACGACTCGGCTGGCGTGCTCCCCACCGACGTCACGCCCGAGGCCCTCGTGCAGCTCGCGCTGGATCGCGGCGCGCGGATGGTGGGCTCTTCCTACAACGAGCCCCTGATCACCGCGGAGTGGGCGATGGATGTGTTCCGCGCGGCCCGCCCGCACGGTCTCAAGACCGCGTTCATCTCGAACGGCAACGCGACGCCGCAGGTGCTCGACTACATCCGGCCCTGGACCGATTGCTACAAGATCGATCTCAAGGCGATGGACGACCGGCGCTACCGGGAGCTGGGCGGCGTGCTGCAGCACGTGCTGGATGCGATCGGGATCGTGTACGAGCGCGGGTTCTGGCTCGAGATCGTGACGCTCGTGGTGCCCGGGTTCAACGACGACGACACGCAGCTCTCTCGCGCGGCGGAGCACATCGCCTCGGTCTCCCCCGAGATTCCCTGGCATGTGACGGCGTTCCATAAGGACTACCGGATGACCGACCCCGACGACACGCCGGCGGCGACGCTCATCCGGGCCTGCGAGATCGGAGCGGCGGCCGGCCTCAAGTTCGTTTATGCCGGCAACCTGCCGGGCCGCGTCGGGTCGTGGGAACACACCCGCTGCCCCGACTGCGGCGACGTCCTGATCGAGCGTTATGGCTACGTCATCCGGCAGCAGCGGGTCGGGCCCGACGGGCGCTGCCCCTCCTGCGGTCGCCGGATCCCCGGGGTTTGGTCCTAGTGCCGTTCCAACTCGATGCGCCAAGCGCCGCCGTCGCGCGCGATCGAGGCCCGCGCCTCGATCCGACGTCCAGGGGAGGTCCCGAATCGTTGGAACGGCACTAGCGCTGCTCGTCGTCCTCCAGTCGCCGGGTGCGACGGCGGCCGCGGTACCCCGCCCCGCGGCCGTACCCGCCCGGTTCGACGCGCAGACCTTCGATCCCATCGTGCTGGATGGCATCCGCCGCGGCGCCTTTCCGGGCGGCGCGCTCGTCGTGGGGCGCCGCGACACCGTGCTCTTCGCCAAGGGGTACGGGCACTTCACCTGGTCGAGCGCGTCGGCGGTCGCGACACCCGACAGCACGCTCTACGACCTCGCCTCGCTCACCAAGGTGCTGGTCACCACGACGGCACTGATGCTGCTGGTGGAGCGTGGGGCTGTGCGGCTCGAGGCGCCGGCGGCGACCTACCTGCCGGAGTTCAACGGTGCGGGAACCGCGGCGATCACCGTGCGCGCCCTGCTCACTCACACCTCGGGCCTGCGGGCCACGCTGCCGCTGCGGGAGGCGCCCGATCCGGCGGCGGCCCTGCGGCTGGTGCTGGCGACGACACCGGTCGTGACGCCGGGGAGTCGCGTCCTCTACTCCGACCTGAACGCGATTCTGCTGGGCGAGATCGCGCGGCGCGCCGCGGGCGAGCCGCTCGAGGCGTTCGCGGCGCGAGAGATCTTCGCTCCGCTGGGTCTCGCGGAGATCCGGTTTCGGCCACCCCCGGGGCTGCGGCCGCGCATCGCGCCGACGGGCCGCTGGCGTGGGCATCCGGTGGCGGGCACGGTGAACGATCCGAGCGCGGCGGCCCTGGGCGGGGTGGCCGGCCACGCCGGCGCGTTCGCCAGCGCCGCCGACGTCGGCCGCTTTGCGCAGCTCATGCTGCGCGATGGCGCGCTCCCCGGGGGCCGGCGGCTGCTGCGCGCGGAGACTGTGCGGCTGTTCACTACGCGGGCCCCGGAGTCGGCCGTGGGACCCGGAGCGCGGGCGCTCGGCTGGCAGGCGGTGCCCACCGACGAGAACGTCTCCAGCGCGGGCACGCTGTTCGGCCCCCGCAGCTACGGCCACACCGGATGGACGGGAACGTCGCTGTGGATGGACCCCGACCGCGGCGTGTTCGTCGTGCTGCTCACCAACCGTGCGTACGCGCCCAAGGCGTCCCGCTCCTTCACCGTCCTGAAGGACGTCCGGGGTCGCCTGGCGGATGCGGCCGCGCGGGCAAGCGATGCTCGCTGACGCTACGGCCGCCGGTCCGGGTGTGTCGACCCCCGGGCGCCGCCCCGGAGGCAACCCACCCAGCCAACCCACCCTGATCTACGACGGGGAATGCGGGCTGTGCCGGGCGGCGGCGACGACCCTGACCCGGTGGGACCGGGAACACCGGATCGCGCTGGTCGCGTTCCAGGACCGGGAGCGGGTGTCGCGCTTCGGTATCGCGTTGCCGGCGCTCGCCGCCGCGATGCACTTGGTGCTGCCCGACGGGCGCGTGCTGGCCGGTGCCGACGCCGTCCCGGAGCTGCTGCGGCTCCTGCCGGGTCGTCGCTGGATGAGGTGGGCGTTCGCGGTGCCCGGAGCGCGGCCCCTCGCGCGGCGCGCGTACGCGTGGATCGCCGCGCGGCGGCACTGCCTGGTGCGCGGGGTGCCGGTGCCATAGGTTGCGCGCATGGGGAGTCGCGAATGAGCACAGTCACTGAAGACGCGGTGCGCCAGGCGCTGCGGGAGGTCAAGGACCCCGAGCTCGACCTCAACATCGTCGACCTCGGCCTGGTGTACGACGTCGAGATCGACGAGGGTGAGGTCCGCGTGAAGATGACGCTGACCTCGCCCGGATGCCCCGCCGGCGCGATGATCACCAATGATGCCTACCGGGTGCTGCGGGCGCTGAGCGGCGTGCGCGACGTGGACATCGCAATCGTGTGGGAGCCCTACTGGACGCCGGAGCGGATCGAGCCGAAGGTTCGCGCGATGATGGGGTTCTAGCCCCGTTCCAACCCTCGCCAGAGGCGTCTCGGATCCCGACAGGGGCTCGAAGCTGGTACGGGGCTAGCCGAGCGCGCGGAGCAGGGCGTCTCCCAACACCTCGACCTGCCAGCGCCGGAGCTCGCCGACCGCGGCGAGCCCGGCGCCGTCTGTTGGCCGCGCGCGCGCCACCGCTTCCAGCAAGGGTCGACCACACAGCACCCCGGGATCGAGGCCGAGCCGCTCGGCTGCGGCGTTGCGCGCGGCCTTGAGCCGCTCGACCCGCCCGTCGAAGTCGGGGTCGCGCGGCCAGCGTGGGCCCCGCTCGAGGCGCGGGAGATCGGTCTCCTGGAGCGCGAGCGCGCGGCGCACGGCGTCCACCAAGGCCGGGCCGTGGCGTTGCGCCAGGCTGCGGGGGAGCGCGGTCGTGGGGATGGCGGCCAGCGCGGCCGGAGTGGCCGCGAGGGCACGCGCGACCGCGAATAGCGCTTCGTTCCCAATGATCCGGAACGGCGCCCGATCGTCGCGGCGCGCCGCCTCTTCCCGCCACCGATGCAGCTCGCGGAAGGCGGCGAGTTGGCGGGGCGGGAGGATGCGCACCCCTTTCACGCGGAGCCAGGCCTCCTCCCCCCCGGCCTCCGATCCCCGGGTCCAGCGGAGCGCCTCGAGGCGCGCGAACTCCTCCTCCGCCCAGGCCAACCGGCCGAGGGCGGCCAGCCGGTCCCGCAGCGCCGCGCGCAGCGCCGGCAGGTGCTCCACGTCGGCCACGGCGTACGCCAGCATCCCCGGCGTGAGTGGGCGGAGGGACCAGTCGGCTTTCTGGTGCGCCTTGGCCAGCGTCACGCCGCGGTACTTCTCGAGCAGGCTCGCGAGCCCGACGGCGGGCTCCCCCGCCAGCTGGGCCGCGATCCGGGTGTCGAACAGCCTCCGCGCACGGCACCCGTAGTCGCGGTCGAGCACCCGGAGATCGTAGTCCGCGTCGTGAAACACCTTTTCGACGGCGGCGTCCGCCAGGAGCTCGGTGAGCGGGGAGAGATCGGTGAGGGCCAGGGGATCGAGCAGCGCCGTGCGGGCGCCGGTCGAGAGCTGAACGAGGTAGATGCGATCGACGTAGCGGTGAAAGCTCGCCGCCTCGGTGTCGACGCCGACGAGCGGCGCGCCGCGCATGGCGGCCGCCACCTCCGCGAGCTGGGCGGGGGTCGTGACGTAGCTATGCACGCGAGGCGGGGGGTTCGCGGCGCCCGCGCGCGCGGTAGCGCGGCCGCGAGACCGGCGCTATGCTGACGGGCACACTTCCCGGCCCAGCGGTGAGACCCTCATTGCTCCACTCGGAGGTTGGCGACGGCTGTGACGTCCGATCCGGCCGGACTCGCCCGAAAGATACGCGCCGCGCTGAGGCCCTGCAGCCTGGGCACCTGGCCCACGCCGCTCGTCGCCGGCGGAGCCCTCGGCACCACGGCCGGCCTGGCGGCCCTGTGGGTGAAGCGTGAGGATCGTTCCGCCGCGCCCTACGGGGGCAACAAGGTCCGCGGGCTCGAGTTTCTCCTCGCCGATGCGCCGGCGGACGCCGTGTTCGTCACGGTGGGCGGCACCGGCTCGACCCACTGCCTCGCGACCGCGGTCCACGCGCGGCGGCTCGACCGGCGCAGCGCGATCGCGCAGTTTCCGCAGCCGTCCACGGATTCGGCGGACGTGGTGGCGGCGGCGAGCACCGCCTGCGCCGACGTGGTCGTGCGCGCCGCGACACGCGCCGGGCTGCCGATCGTGCTCGCCCAGGCCTGGCTCGCGGCCCGGCGCCTTGGGGCTCCGCGGTGGGTACCGGGCGGCGGCGCCCACCCTCGCGCCGTCGTCGGCCACCTGC
>CAZVSO010000108.1:0-10208 GCA_964629425.1 uncultured Gemmatimonadaceae bacterium | reverse complement strand
CCCACGGGGTTGCGGACCTCGGCGCGCAGCTGGCCCCTACTTTGATCCGTGCCGCCGAAGGCCCGTTCCCAGACGAGCGGCATCGTTTGAAACGGTGCCGGCCGCGACATCGAAGCCCCCGTGGCGCTGCGCTCCCACACCCGGTCGCCGAACACCCGCACGGTTTTGCGCAGCGGCCCGACCATGAGGGACACGTCCATCTGTGTCGTCGGCCGGCCCCCCGGCGCATAGGCGGTGCCGAGGAGCAGCACGTCGGTGCACGGCTTGGCCAGGCTCACGTCGGCGGGGCGCTTGATGCTGCTCGCATCCGGCGGACCGTGGTATTCCTCCGCCAGAATGACCGGCACCTGTTCCTCCGCCCGCGCCAGTCCCTCGCCAACCGTGAGCGTGGCCTTCACGACGGTGAACAGCGAGTCGATTCCTTCGGCATCCGGCAGCAGGTAGATCGTCCCCACGAACGGGGTCGTGTTCTTGAACTGGAGCATCAGTTCCCTGACGGTGCGATAGATCGCACGCTGTCATGCCTCCCGGACGGGTTCCAGGACGACGCCCTCGAAACCTCCTGCCTTGATCGCCGCGGCCACCTTCTCGTGGACGATGATCTCCATCTGTGACTCCGCCAGGCGAAACAACAGGGAGTCACCCGTCTTCGCGGGATCGATGACGAGCTCGCGGAAATAGTGCACATCAGCGAGCGGGCTGGCCTGTGATTCCGCCATATTGGCGCAGGATACCAAGCCGACGACGTTCACGACCGCGTAGGCGTCGATCGTCCCTCCGGTTCTGGGATCGGTGATCACGGCGGCGAATGTCTGGAGGTTATCGACACCGACGCGGCGGAGGGTTTCCACGAGTGCCTTCTTCATGAGGTTCCCTTCGGGGAAGAAGGCATCCATGCGTGGTTCCATGGGTTTGCCATCTTCGTCCTTGCCCACCTCCATGTTGAACGTAAACGGCACTGGTGTGTCCGTTGGCAGGAGCGCGCCTCGAATGAGCGAGGTGAACTCGTGCGAGGTTTGCTGCATGAAGACGTTGCTCTCTACGTTGTCCGACTCGAGACGGTAGTACATGATTCGCTCCAATGGACGCTTCCGGGGTCTACAGCCCGCTCGCCGCGATTGCACGCCGAGAACCGGCCCGTGCGTCAGGCGGGAGACACGAACGGCTCGGCCGGATGCTGGACCTTCCCCTTCACGTTGTGAAGCTTGAAGTAGCCCGCGGCGCGCCGGCTGACGAAAATGCGTTGCGAATCGGTGAGTATCTTGAGCAGTCCGGCGACGCGATGCATCTGTAGGACGATGGCCTCAAGCGGCTGCACCTTGATCTTCGGCGACGCCTGCTTCCTGCAGATCTCGCACGGCAATTCGAGGTGCAGCTCGCCTCGGTCGTAGATCATGTTAAGGAAACGCTCGACCATTCTCTTGTAGCCCGCGGTTTCGATGTCGTCCTCTTCGAGATAGTCAGTGAATGAATGCGGACCTTGGTGCAGCTGGATCCGGGTCCGCCGCATCATCTCGAAGCAGATGCGGCCGCGCCGAATGGCGCTGCTCGTCGCGTTCCACTGGTGCGTCGTGCAGGCGAACGGCATGAAATAGCCGTTCTCGGCCGCATTGGTATCGTAGTTCGTGTCGCCCGAGAGGACGTACTTCGGGTGCTCCTTCTTGGGTGCATCGGTCAGCCAGACCGTCACCTTGTGGCCCGGCAATTGCTTTTCGGGAATCAGGTGATGTGACTGGTACGGGAACGTCGATGTGCCGCAATCGCATAGGTCCCACTCCGCGCCCAGCTTGGCCGGCTTGGCGGGCTCGGACTTGTGGGCGCCGAGCATGTGCTCGCGCAGCACGGCGGGATCGCCGACACCGCCTTTGATGCCATCGATGACGGCCGTGCCGCCCCCTGTCATTTTCTTCCCCCCACAATACGGGTCCGCCGCGAGCTCCTTCGCAAGCACCGCGACGGCTTCGCCGATCTCCATGCTTCCTCCAGCACCGACGCGCTAGTTGTTGGTGACCTTACTCCCCTTGATGTTCACCTCCGACGACGCCTTGACCTGGATCTTGCCCGAGCCCTGAACCAGGATGTTGTTCCCCTTGATCTGAATGTCGCCGTTCTTCTTCATCGTGATGCTCGCCTCGCCGGTCTTGATCACAATCTTGTCGGCGACGCTGACCAAGAGCTCCTTCCCGACGTTGAGCTCATCGGTCTTGCCCACGGAGTGCGTCCGGTTCTGCCCGACCGAAACCTCCTCGTTCTTGCCGACGGTCTCGTTGCGGTTCTCCTTGATGTCGATCGTTTCGTTCTTGCCGACCGACTCGGCGCGGCTCTTGCCGATGCTGATGGTCTCATTCTCGCCGACACTCTCCGTCCGGTTCTTCTCGATCGTGATCGACTCGTTGTTCCCCACCGACTCGGTGCGATCGTTCCCGATCGTGATCTTCTCATCGTGCCCGACCGACTCCGTCCGGTCGTTCTCCACCTCGACCTGCTTGTCCTTCTCGGCGTGGATGTAGAGCAGCTCGCCGCCCTTCTTGTCCTCGAGGCGGATCTCGTTGAAGTTCTCGGTCGTGCCACCCTTGGAGCTACGCGACTTGACGCCGCTCTGCGTCTGGTTGTCGGGTAGCGCGTAGGGCGGCGTCTGCTCGGCATTGTAGACGCGGCCCGTGATGATCGGCCGGTCGGGATCGCCCTCCAGGAAGTCCACGATCACCTCTTGGCCGATCCGGGGAATCTGGACGAACCCCCAGTTCTTCCCCCCCCAGGTGGTCGCCACCCGCACCCAGCAGGAGCTGTTCTCGTCCTTCCTGCCGAGCCGGTCCCAGTAGAACTGCACCTTCACGCGCCCGTGCTTGTCCACCCAGATCTCCTCGCCCGACTTGCCAACCACCACAGCGGTCTGTGACCCCTGGACGACCGGCTTCGCTGCCGACGGCGGCGGCCGGAACGGCACGCTGTGCGGGATGGCCACAAAGCTGTTGCTGTACTCGAACGTGCCGCCCGCGCCGCTGCGGTAGTCCCCGCCGCGCGCGGTGTGCCGCACGCGCAGGAGCTGGTACGCCTGGTTCGCGTCCCGCCGGTAGTGCTCTTTCAGATCGAAGCGGTAGCCGCTGCGGAACGCGCGGCAGGTGCTTTCCCCGTGCACGACGTGCCGGCGGGCCTCGTGTTCCTCCAGCACCAGGCGCGCGCAGCGCTCCCCCTGCTCGAGCGCCACGAACCCGCCGGGGTAATCGTACACCTCCAGGTCCCCATCGCCCGAGACCGAGCCCTCGAGCTGGAGCGCCGGCTGGAGGTAGTCGTAGTCCCGCAGCGTCACCTTGCCCGACTGCACCGCGTGCTCGCGCACCAGCGCGGTGACCACATCCTCCTCCTGCCAGGCCCCGGGCTGAGCCGCGAGCCGCGCGCTCGCCTGGCCGGGGCAGGGCGCGACGGCGCTGGTCCCGTCGGCCAGGACCAGGACATGCTTGTCCTCCGAGTGCTGGAAGAAGTAGAAGATCCCCTCCTCCTCGAGCAGCCGCGAGACGAAGTTCAGGTGGGTCTCACGGTACTGGACGCAATACTCCCGCTTGGCGTAGCTCTTCGTGCACTTGATCTCGAAGTCGGACCACCCCAGGTCCTTGAATACCTGCTCCACGATCTCGAGCACGCTCAGTTTCTGGAACACCCGGCAGTCGGTGGACAGCGACAGCAGCCACAGCCAGGGCACGATCTCCGCCCGGTAGGCCGTCAGCTCCGCCGTTCGACCCAGCTGGGTGAACCGGCTGATCAGCCCGTGGATCACCCGTTCCCCGCCGTCGCCCAGCTTCAGCGTCACGGGGGCCGGGGTCCGGAGCAGCCCCTCCCCGTTGATGGCCGGGTCCTCCGACAGCAGCTCGAGGGTGAAGCGGAAGGGCATCGAGATCCCTTCCTCCCCGTCGACCCCCTCGAGCAGGAGCGCGTCCGCGCCGAGGGTCGTGTCGACCCGCATGAGGCGCTCGGCCTGGGTGTAGTTCGCCATGGGAGCCTCGCGAGGTTCAGGCGGTGGCCGCGGCGACGGCGGGGCGATCCGCGCCCGCCGCGCTGGCGGTATAGGTGAACGCGCCGCCCTCGTCGAGGCCGACCCGAATGACGTCGGGCCTGGCGCCGCCGGCCAGCGACTCGAGCAGCAGCCGGGCGATCTCGGGCAGCAGCGTGTTCGTCAGGATGTTGTCCACGTTGCGGGCGCCGCTTTCCACCTCGGTGCACCGCTCGGCGATCGCCGCAACCAGGGCGTCGTCGGAGGCGAGCCGTACTCGATGGCTGTCCCGCAGCCGCTGCTCGATCCTGCCCAGCTTGAGGACGATGATGCGCTTCATGGCCTCGTCGCGGATCGGGTAGTAGGGCACCACCACCGTGCGCCCCAGGAACGCCGGCTTGAAGATCTTGTTCAGCTCGGGCCGGAGGGCCTTCACCAGACCCTCGGGCTCGGGGCGCGTCTCGGGATCGGCCGACAGCTTCATGATCGCGTCGGTGCAGGCGTTGGTCGTCAGCACCAGGATCGTGTTCTTGAAGTCGATCTGGCGCCCCTCGCCGTCTTCCATCACCCCCTTGTCGAACACCTGGTAGAATAGCTCGAGCACGTCGGGGTGCGCCTTCTCGATCTCGTCCAGCAGCACGACGGAGTAGGGGCGCCGGCGGACCGCCTCCGTCAGGACTCCGCCCTCGCCGTACCCGACGTAACCGGGCGGTGAGCCCTTCAGAGTGGACACGGTGTGCGGCTCCTGGAACTCCGACATGTTGATCGTGACCAGGTTGCGCTCGCCGCCGAACAGCAGGTCCGAGAGCGCGAGCGCGGTCTCGGTCTTGCCCACCCCGCTCGGGCCCACGAGCAGGAACACCCCCACGGGCTTGTTCGGGTCCTCGATCCCGGCGCGCGAGGTGCGCACCCGGCGACTGATGGCTTCCAGGGCGTGCGACTGGCCGATGATGCGGGTTTCGAGGTGCCGCTCGAGCTGAAGGGTGACCTGGGCATCGTCGCGCAGCATCTTCCCGACGGGGATCCCGGTCCATCCTGAGATGACCTGCCCGATCAGATTGCCGTCCACGACTACCGGCACGAGGGGACTCGCTCCCTGCACGGCATCCAGGGCGGTCGCGAGCCGCCCCAGCTCGGCCCGCAGGGCGTCCCGCTCGGCGGGTGACGGCGGCGGAGTGGGGGGCGCCGTCCCACCCTTGCCGCCGTCCACGGTCGCCTCGAGGCGTTCCCGCGCGTCGCGCACCTTGGTGACCAGATCCCGCTCCTTTTCCCAGCGCTCCTTCAGGGAGGCGAGCCGGGCCTCGGTGGCCGCCCGCAGCTCGCCGAGCTGGCGCAGCCGTTCGCCGTGGTCGGCGCCGGCGGCGCGCTCCCGCTCGAGCACGCGCGTCTGCACGGCGACGTCGTCGAGCGTGCGCTGGGTGTCCTCGAGCGCGGCGGGGATCGTGTTCTGACCGAGCGCGAGGCGCGCGCAGGCGGTGTCGAGCACGCTCACCGCCTTGTCAGGCAGCTGACGCTCCGGCAGGTAGCGGTGGGACAGCCGCACGGCCGCCTCGAGCCCGTCGTCCAGGATGCGGACCTTGTGGTGCTTCTCGAGCGCGGGGACCACGCCGCGCATCATCACGGCGCACGCCCCCTCCGTCGGCTCCTCCACCTTGATGAGCTGGAACCGCCGGGCGAGCGCCGGGTCCTTCTCGAAGTACTTCTTGTACTCCGACCACGTCGTCGCGGCGATGGTGCGCAGCTCGCCGCGCGCGAGGGCGGGCTTTAGGAGGTTCGCAGCGTCGCCCTGCCCGGCCTGGCCGCCCGCGCCGATCATCGTGTGGGCCTCGTCGATGAACAAAATGATCGGGGCGGGGGAGGAGCGCACCTCCTCGATCAACCCCTTGAGCCGGTTCTCGAACTCGCCCTTGACCCCGGCGCCCGCCTGGAGCAGGGCGAGGTCGAGGGTGCGCAGGGTCACGTTCCGCAGCGGCGGGGGCACGTCGCCCTGCACGATGCGCATGGCGAAGCCCTCCACCACCGCCGTCTTCCCAACGCCCGCCTCACCCACGAGGATCGGGTTGTTCTGGCGCCGCCGGGTCAGGATGTCCACCACCTGCCGCACCTCGACGTCGCGGCCCAGCACGGGATCGAGCTGCCCCTGCCGCGCGCGCTCGGTCAGGTTGATCGTGTACTGGTCGAGGTTCGGCGTCCTGCCGCCCGCGGCGCGGGCGGGCGCCTCTCCCGTGCCGGGCAGGGGGCCGAGCGTCTCCTCGGCCGACTCCAGGACGAGCGCCGTGAAGTCCTTGCGCAGGCTCTCGCCCGGGATCTTGTCGAGCTCCCGGCTGATCTCGGTCGCGAGACGTCGCAGCTCGTCGTTGGTGACGAGGGCGAGGAGCGCGTGGCCGGTGCGGATCTGGGTGGCGCCGAAGTCCACCGAGCCGAGCAGCCAGCCTTGGGCGAGCATATTGGTCAGGCTGGGACTGAGCGCCGGGGTGCGGGCGTTGCCCGACTTGAGCTTGTCCAGGTTGCGGGTCAGGTCGGCGGCGAGACGGGAGCGGTTCACGCCGTAGTGCTTGAGGATGAACGCGAGGTCGCCGTCGGTCGCGTCGAGCGCCTTGGTCAGGAAGTGCTCGATCTCCACGTCGTAGTGCGTGCGCGACAGGCACAGCCCGGCGGCGGCCTCGAGCGCGTTGCGCGTCGGCGCGTTGAGCTTGCCGATCAGGCCTCGAAGGTTCACGGTCATGGGCGCACCGGCTCTCCCAGCGTCAGGATGGTGTCGTCGGCATCGCGGGCGAACGGCGCGGTCCGGACCCAGGTCGACCACCCGAGGGCCATCGCCTTCCCGTCACCGGCCCCGAGCACGCAGGCCGGTACCTCGTCCCGCGCGAGCACGAGCTGGATCTCGAAGTCGAACCGGTCGTGGCCGAAGAAGCGGAGCAGCGCGCGCAGCGCGGGGTAGGCGCTCCCGGTGGGGAGGAAGATCTCGTACTGCGCGCGGGTCAGGGGGCCGAGGCGCAGGCGCACGCGGGCCTGCTGGTCCCAGATCTCGTCACCCACCACGGCGCCGAACCCGACCTGATCGGCGGGGCCCGCCTCGGCGCCGACACTGCACTGCGTGGAGACCGACAACGGGTACCACCCGCCCACGAACTGGTCGATAGCGACCGGCACGCCGAAGAAGTCCGCGACGAGCTGCTCCAGGGCGACGGCCGACCGGGGCTGCGCGGCGAGCAGCCCGGCGTAGAACAGCAGGGACTCGTCCCGCACCGCCATGCGGTTGCGGAACCCTTCGATCCCGAGCCCCACGACATCACGCAGGTGCTCGCTCACCGCGTCCCGCCCGTCTCGCTCGGAGGCGACCGCGAAGTGGTGCTTTTCCCAGGCCCGGTAGAACAGCGAGGTAATGCGGTGGTGGAAGATGTCGAGGAACGCCTGGAGCGCCCGGTCGCGCGCGCGGAGCCGCTCCACCACCAGCAGGGTGTAGTGGTACGGCAGGACCCCGAGCGGGCCGATCAGGCCCATGAAGTTGACGCTCATCCGCGCCGGCGCGCCGGGGGGAAGCTCGAGTGCCTGGATCTCGCCTGGGGGGAACGCGGTGCTCGCGTGGGCAGAGAAGCGGGCGACCTCCGCGTCGGGGTCACCGAACCCCCCGACGCGCTGCCGGTCACCGCGCGCGCGCTCCAGCAGCCGCACCGCCTGGAAGAACTCGAAGGCAGTCGGGTCCTCGCCCAGCTCGGTCGGGAGCGGGGGCGGGGGCGGGGGCGGGGACGGCGCTACACCAGCGGCTTCCATCCCGCTCTCGGCAGCCATTCGCGCAGGATCCCCTTTCGTTGCCGCGTTCGCGCGGCGAGGATGCAGAAGCTGTTCACGGCGGTGTAGAGGCCCAGGAACCGCTCGAGCACGCTGGCGAAGAGGTACGCGCTGCCGCCGGTGAACTGGTCCTCGTCGAGGCCGATCTCGACCCGGTGCCCGCGGGCGAAGCTGAGCCCGTGCTCGCTCTCCACGCGCGCGTAGCAGGGACGGCCCCGGACCTCCAGGAGTCCCTGGATCTGCTTCTCCCCCGCGGCGGCGTCGCCGAAGTTGTGCAGCCGTAGCAGCTCCTGGAGCGCCTCGGCGCCGCCGTCCACGAGCGACAGATAGTTGAGGGAAAGCTGCGAGATCAGCCGCCACAGCTGCGGCCGGCCCAGCGGCGGCCGGATCACGGCGGTCGGCTTGACCAGGGCCACGATCTTCTGGATCGGCCCGCCGCCGGGCATGGTGAAGTCGCCCGTATCGTCGCCGAACGGCAGGCGGCTCGGCAGCTCGCCGTTGAAGCACGTCACGCGCGCCGTCACCGCCTCGTAGGGCGGACGCGCCGCGCGGCCCGCCAGGTCTACGAAGGAGAGGGTGAGGTCCACGCCCGCGTCGGGCGCCCACGCGTCGGGCTCCGGGTTGGCATACCAGAACATCTCCGGGGCGGCGCCGGTCGCGGCGTGCCGGAAGGAATACAGCGGCTCGAACCGGCGCACCTCGGGGGCGCCGGGCTTGGCGGCCCGGACTTCGTCGATCGAGAAGATGCGCGTGGTCAGGCGCCGCCGCGCGTCGGCCACAATCGGGTACTCGTAGTGCGTGGGCGTGAGCTCCACCGGCTCGGCGTCCTGCTCGAACAGGTTGACGATCGGCGTGCACCCGAGTCGCAGCGTGCGCGGCGACACGCCGGCCTCGAGCACCGACTTGCGCTCTGGCCGCTCGAACGGCGAGATGAGGAAAAGCACTTCGACAGCGGCCCCGAACCCCGCCGCGCGGACCCGGTCGAACCCTCCAAGGTCGAGGAAGAAGAACTTCTCGGGCAACGTGAAGTACTCCTGGAGCAGCCGGTAGGCGACCATGTTCCGCCGCTCCAGCGGCAACATGCCCTCGTCGTGCCCGAAGCCGACGGGCCGCAGGGCCGTCGGAGGCAGCAGGATCGCGGGCCGCCCCGGGGGTCCGCCGAGGTCCCGGATCTGGATCTGCGCGCAGTTGTTGCACAGCAGCTCGTACAGCGCGGCCACCAGGTTGCTCTCGCCGTCGAGGTAGAGCCGTAGCGTCTCGAGATCGAGCTTGGTGAACGTCACGTCGGGGAGGCAGCGCAGCTCGAGCCGCACGGCCGCCACGGCGTTCGTGCCGGTCACCGGAGGGCGGAGCTGGTCGGGCGTGCGCCACTGCACCGACGCCACGGTGAGGGGCCAGAGCGTGGTGTCGTAACAGGTGCGGAACCGGCACGGCGCCCCTCCCACCGGCCGCGAGTACAGCGGCGCCCCGCGGGGCACGGTGAGCCCGGTCGTGAGCTTGCCTTGCTCCGGGTCGAGCGCCAGCTCGACCAGCGACATGGCGGGAATAGGCCGGAGATAGTGAGGATACATGACGCTGAGAATGGCCTCACTGATCTCGGAGAAATCGTCCTCCAGCTTGAGGTGGACCCGCGCCGCCAGGAACGCGAAGGCCTCGAGCAGGCGCTCGACGTGGGGGTCCTCGCACTTGTTCGGCTCGAGCAGCAGCCGCGAGGCCACCTTGGGGTACTTTTCGGCGAACGTGGCGCCCATGCGGCGCAGGAAGGCCAGCTCCTGCTCGTAGTGGTACAGCAGCTCGTCACGCATCGCCCGCCCCCCGCACCTCGAACGTCGAGCTGTTGATCTCGAGGACCGTGTCGAAGGTGACCTGCTCGGGGCTTGGCTCCATCCGCAGCAGCCCGTCCACCACGAACCGCAGCTCGCGGGAACCGCCGTCGTCCGATCGCGCGACGGTGACCCGTACGTTGGCCAGCCGGGGCTCGTACAGGGTGATGGCGTCCTGGACCTGCCGCCGCAACCGTTCCCGCGCCTCGAGCGAGGCGGCGCCCAGCGCCGTGATGTCGGGCAGCCCGAAGTGATAGAGCGAGCGCCGCAGCTCGGTGAACGCTTCGGGCGCCGGATCCACGATCCGCCGGGTGTTGAGCAGCCACTCCAGGTCGCGCCGCAGCGCGCGCTTCAGCTCGCGCACCGACTGCGCCCACGTCGTGGGTGGGTCACCCGTGCGCTCGGGCTCGGTGTCGATCAGGCGATCGAGCACCGACGACTGGACCGTCCGCTCAGCGTCCCGGGGCGGCATTCGCGCCTCCGCTCGCGCCGGGGAAAGCGATCGCCTGCAGGGGGTCGAGCCGGCAGATGCGGTGGTACAGGGTGTCCTTGGCGCCGGCGTCACCGCCCAGCTTGTCGAAGCAGCGGTACATCAGCCCCATGGG
>CAZVSO010000107.1:0-10407 GCA_964629425.1 uncultured Gemmatimonadaceae bacterium | reverse complement strand
CTCGGGCGCGGCGACCAGCCGCACGCGATAGGTCGGCGGCGGAGGCGTTCGCTCCTCGGGCCGGGTGCCGAGCAGAAGCGCCCCGACCGTCCCATGGATCAGCATGGTGCCCGCCAGGGCGAGCCCGCTGCTCGTTGATCCGCGCCGCGCGACGCTCATCGCTCCGGCGCCTCCGGCTCCGCCACCAGCCCGACGTCGGTGACGCCCGACGCCCGGATCACCGCCAGCACCCGCACGACCTCGGCATAGGCCACTCGCCCGTCGGCGCGGAGGTACACACCGGTGGGGCGTTTGGTCCGCACGAAGGCCGGGAACGTGGCGCGGAAGTCCTCGAACGTGAGCGGTGCCTGGTCGAGATAGATCCGGCCCCCGCGGTCCAGGCTGACGATCAGGCCCGACTTGGGATCGAGGGGCCGCGCCGCCGCGCGCGGCAGGCGCACGTCGACGCCGCCCTGCATGATCGGCGCCGTGATCATGAAGATGATCAGCAGGACGAACGCCACATCCACGAGCGAGGTGACGTTGATGTCGGCGTTGAGCGGCAGCTCGCCGTGGCCTCGCAGCCCCCCGCCCCCGCCCACGAGCCCGGCCACTAGAGCCTCCCCTCGCGCGCCAGCGAGCCGATGATCTCCTGCGCGAAGCCCTCCAGCTCCCCGGCGAAGAGGCCCAGCCGGTTCACGAAGAGGTTGTAGGCCATCACCGACGGGACCGCCACGGCGAGACCCGCGACGGTCGTGACCAGCGCCTCGGCGACCCCCGGCGCCACCGCGGCGAGGTTGCCCGATCCACCGATCGCGATCCCGATAAACGCGTCCATGACCCCGAGGACGGTGCCGAGCAGCCCCAGCAACGGGCTCACCGATCCGAACGTGGCGAGCCAGGGAATGAACCGGGCCGCGGCGTCGCGCTCCGCGGCCACCTCCTTGGCGAGCACCATGCGCAGCGCTTCGAGCTGCGTCATGGTGAGCGTCGCGGCGACGGGCGTGTCCTCGGGACGCCGGAGCATTCCCGGCTTGAGCTCCGAGAAGAAGTGAACGCCCTCGCGCAGCAGCCGGTTGTAGGGGGAGGGAGGCAGCCGCATCGCGACATGGTAGGCGTCCTCCAACCGCGCGGCCCGCTCGATCTCGACGAGAAACCGGTCGCCGAGGCGGCGCATGCGCCGGAACTGCCACCACTTGAGCACGATCAGGTACCACGACACGAGGGAGAACACCACCAGCACGACGAGCACGAATTGCGTCTCGCGGCTCGACGTGAGCACCAGCTCCCACCACGTGGTGGGCACGGCCGACCCGACTTGCAGCAGCACGCCGTCAGTCCTCCGCGAGGGCGCCCAGGGTGAGGCGCAGACCTTCCCCCAGCGTCGTCCGTGGCTGCCAGGCGAGCCCCCGGGCCGCCTTGGCCACGGCGAGCGCGTTGCGCCGCAGCTCGCCCGGCCGCGCCGGCGCGAGCCGCAGCTCGGCACGCCGACCGGCGGCCTCCCCGAGGAGCGCCGCGAGACGAATCACGGACGTCTCGCTCGCCGTCCCGACGTTGTACGCCCGGCTGTCGATCGTCTCGACCGGCGGCAGCCCGCAGCGGGCCGCCGCGAGGTTGGCGTCGGCCACGTCCCGCACGAACACCATGTCCCGCGTCTGCGCTCCGTCGCCGAATATCGTCAGTGGCTCGCCCGCGAGCAGGCGGCGAGCGAAAATGGCCACGACCCCGGCCTCACCCTCCGGGCTCTGGCGCGGGCCGTAGACGTTGCTGTAGCGCAGGGCGACCGTCTCGAGCCCGTACAGGCGAGCGAATGCCGCCAGGTAGTACTCTGCGGCGAGCTTGGCGACGCCGTACGGGGACGCGGGCAGCTTGGGGGCGTCTTCGGCCAGCGGCAGCGCCGCTCCCTCGCCGTAGACGGTGCCACCCGAGGAGGCGAACACGACGCGCCGCACGCCGCCGGCGCGCGCCCCTTCCAGCAGGTTCAGCAGGCCCGCGACGTTCACGTCCGCGTCGAACACGGGATCGGCAACGGAGCGCCGCACGTCCATTTGGGCCGCGTGATGGTTCAGCACGGTGAACCCGCCCGTCGCCACGAGCCGCCGCGCTTCCGGCGAGCGGATGTCGGCCGCCACGAGCCGCGCGGCGGCCGGCACGTTCTCGCGGCGGCCGCTCGAGAGGTCGTCGAGCACGGTGACCGCGTGGCCCGCCGCCAGATGTGCCTCGGCGACGTGGGACCCGATGAACCCGGCGCCGCCCGTGACCAGCACGCGCTCGGTCACTCGCGCCCTCCTCGTCGGGCCGGATGAGTCACGACCAGCGCTCCCCGCCGGCCCCGGGGCGCTCGGGCTCGCGGGCCTCGACGCCCCGGGCGGGTTGCAAGATAAAACCGGCGGCTGGGCCGCCGGCCATCCGCGGGAGCTTCGACGGCGGGCCAGGAGCGGGCCATCACGACCCCGCCGGCCCCCAGCCCCCGGGTCAGCCAGCTGATCAGGAAGGCATCTTCTTGATGAGCCGCACGGGTATGCCCGCCGGGACCTGCGGATTGCTGACCCCGATGGCGATGACCGTGGACGAGTGCTCACGCGTGTGCGCCACCATGAGTGCCAAGCGGACCTCTTCCGAAGGAGACAGGACCTCCCCCGTGGCCGGGCGATAGGCTTCGAAGATGTCGCCCGGCACGACGCCGTCGGCGCGCCCGCGGTCGATGAACAGGTACTGCTGCGGCCCGACCAGGTTGCGAAGCGTCCGCTGCTCGATCACGCGCCCCTGGAGCCCCTGCTCCACCGGCGTAGGCCGGACTTCGCCGGGGTCGCGGAACGGCTCCAGCGGAAGCGCCAGGTGACCGTCGCGGATGCGAGCGAACTGCATGATCACGTCCGCCAGGACCTGTCGCTCCTGCACCTCGGTCACCCGCGCGACGCCCAGGGGAAACACGACGTCTCCCCAGCCGTCCACGGCCCGGTCGAGGCGGACGAGGAGGAGCGAGTCCCCCACGTGATAGGACGCGTCGCCGGGCGGCTGAATCGCGATCTCCTCGAACATCTGGGCGCTCGTGCGCTCCGACAGCCGGTAGATGGCGGGCGACGCGGTGTTCCCGAGCACGTCGGCGAAGGGGAGCCGCTCGTTCTCGGTGAGGAAACCCGCCGCGTAGAACTCGCCGCGACGCAAGGGCCGGTAGGGCTGGTTGGCGTACCCCGCGAGCACATCCTGCACTGCCTCGATCTGGCGCGGCGGTCGATCGAAGATCGTCTGGTATTGTTCGCCCGGCGGCGGCGGCTCCACAAACACCGCCTGGGCGGTGTCCGCGGGGATCGTGTCTCCCGGCGCGGCGATGGTGTCGGCCCGGACGGTGTCCGCCGCCTCCGGCAGGCCGCCGGTCGTGTCCGCCAGAGGCGCGTGGGCCAGCTCTGCGAGCGCCCCGAGATTGAACACCTCGCCGGGATAGATCCAGTGCGGATCCTCGATGACCGTGGTGTTGTGGCGGTAGACCTCCGGCCACAGCAGCGGGTCGGCGAAGTACAGCTGGGCGATGGACCACAGCGTCTCGCCCTGCACCACGGTGTGCGTCGCGGGCAGCTGCGCCAACGGCTCCTGCGCCAGCGGCTCCGGGGTCTGCTCCGGGGGCGGCACCGCCTGCATCGTGTCCGACGGTGGCGCCACCCGCACCGTGTCCTGGGCGGCCAGCGCCGTCACCGTCAGCGGTGCCGCCACCAGGGCGAGCAGGACCGCCAGCCTAGAACGGCAGATCGTCGTCCCCCTCATCCAGCGCCTCCGGTAACGCGTCCAGCGACTCCGCTTTGCCCTCGGAGCCGACCTTCGCCGGTGCCCGCGTCCGAGCCGGCTCGCTGCCTCCCTCGGCTGCGGCACCTCGCGGCGAGAGCATGATCAACTCGCGCGCGATGACCTCGGTGACGTACCGGGTCTGCTTTTCGCGATCCTCCCACGTGCGATACTCGACGCGCCCTTCCACGTAGACCCGATCACCCTTCTTGAGGTAGCGCTCGGCGACGTCGGCGAGCTGCGACCCCTTGTTGTTCCAGCACACCACCCGGTGCCACTCGGTCTTCTCCTGCTTCTCCCCACCCGGCCCCGTCCACTGCCGGCCAGTGGCCAGCGACAGCGTCGCCACCCGCCCCCCGTTGTTCGTGCTGCGCACCTCCGGATCGGCCCCCAGGTTGCCGATCAGCATGACCTTGTTCAGACTCCGGCTCACGGCGTCCTCCCTAACGAATGGCGGGTGGGGGCCAAGGGCTGGCCCACAGTATATGAATCGCAAGTTGTTCTGTCAATCAAAGATACGCCACATAGGGCAAAGTAATGCATCAAGTCGCTGTCGAAATGGCAGCTCTGAGAATAATCGCATCTTCCGGGGGCCGATGGTAGTAGCGTTTCCGCCGCCCCACTTCGAGGAACCCGAGGCTGTCGTACAGGTGCCTGGCCGCCGCATTCGACTCGCGGACTTCGAGGTATACGGCGGCCGCGCCGCGGGCGCGAAGGTCGCGCAACACCGTGCCGACGAGCGCGCGACCGATGCCCTGGCCCCGGCGTCCGCGCTCCACCCCCAAGTTCAGGATCTCCCCCTCGTCGGCGGCGTGGCGGGCGACGACGTAGCCCTCCACACCCCGACCCACGGTTGCCACGAGGAAGGGAACGCCGGCCGCCAGACAATCCTGGAAGTCACGCTCGGGCCACGGATCCGAGAACGCGTCGCGCTCGATCGCCGCCACGGCCGCCAGGTCGGCGCGCTCAGCGGGACGGATCTGCCAGCGGGCGCCCGTGGCGCGCCTCCCATTTCACCTGGGCTTCGGCCGGGCGGCCGTAGACGGGCTCGGCGTCCGCCGGATCGTCGATGATCCGGACCGCTCCGTCGCGCGGCAGCAGCGACAGCAACATCGTGGCGCCAGGCGGCAGCGCCTCAAGGGGCACCGGGGCCGCGCCGGTCCAGCGCATCACGTCGTCGGCATAACGCACGGCCCCGTCGCCCACCGCGAGAACCGGGCGCGCCGGGGCGCGCGCGGCGAGCTCGGTCAGGGTGAGCACGGCGGGTGCGACGAGCGTGTCCACGCGCCCGGGATGAACCACGTACACGGCCCCGAACACCTGGCCGCGCAGCGCGTCGAAGCACGCGGCGATGGGAACGGCACCGAGCTTGACGGCGGCGGCAGCGGCGGCGGCCATGAGGGACGGGATGGCGCGCAGGTCGAGTCCCACCTCGTGCGCCAGACCCTTCGCCGTCGCCCAGCCCACGCGCAGTCCAGTGAACCCGCCCGGCCCGTCGCCCAGCACGATGCCGTCGAGATCGGCGGGCCGGAGGCGGTGCGGCCGCAGCGCGAAGTCCACGAGCCTGAGGATCTCCGCCGAGTGCCGGCGGGACCCGTGGACCTCCGCCCCACTCGCGGCCAGCGGAGGCGACCCCACGGCGACGCTCGCTGCGTCCGTCGCCGTATCGATCGCGAGCCACATCGGCGTCAGGCCTCCTCGACGGTGCGCCGATGGGGATCGGCGTCGAACGACAGCCGGAGGTGCCGATCGAGGGGAGGCACCCACGGGCCCGCTCGCTCGGGCCATTCGATCAGCACGACCGCTCGCTCCCGGATCATGTCGTCGAATCCCAGATCCCGCGCGTCCCCGGGGCTGCGCAGCCGGTAGCCGTCCACATGATAGACGGGCACTCCCTGCGCGGTCTCGTAGCGGTGCACGAGGGCGTAGGTCGGACTGGTGACCGGCCCGGCGGCGCCGAGTCCGCGGCAGAGCGCCTGGACGAGGGTCGTCTTTCCGGTGCCGAGATCCCCGGACAGACCGAGCACCACGGGCGGGCGGAGCTGGCGGCCCAGCGCCTCACCGAACCGGCTGAGCTCGTCCGCGGTGAGGCGCACGACGCCCCCCCTGCTCCCCGTCCTGCTCGGCACGAAGCTCGAGGATCTGGTCGCGCAGGACCGCCGCCTGCTCGAAATCCAGCTGCTCGGCCGCCGCCTGCATCTGCTCCTCGAGGAGCCGGATCAGGGCCTCGCGCTCCCGAGCGTCCGCCGGCGGCCGCGCCCGCGGCTCCGCCACCCGGGCCGCGCGGGCGTCCGCCACACGGGTGACGAAGCGGATGTCGCCCACGGACTTCACGATCGACCGCGGCGTGATCCCCTGGCGCTCGTTGTGCTGCTGTTGCAGCCCGCGCCGCCGTCCCATCTCGTCGAGCGCACGCTGCATCGAGCCCGTCACGCGGTCCGCGTAGAGAATGGCCCGTCCCTGGAGATGCCGCGCGGCGCGACCCACGGTCTGGATGAGCGAGCGGTCCGAACGCAGAAAGCCCTCCTGGTCGGCGTCGAGCACCGCGACGAGGGAAACCTCCGGGAGGTCGAGCCCCTCGCGCAGCAGGTTGATGCCCACCAGCACGTCGAACTCGCCCAGCCGCAAGCCACGGATGATCTCCATGCGCTCGATGACGTCGATCTCCGAGTGCAGGTACCGCACCCGGACGCCATGCTGCCGCAGGTAGTCGCTGAGATCCTCCGCCATGCGCTTGGTCAGCGTGCTGACCAGCACCCGCTCGCGTCGCTTCTCCCGCTCCCGGATCTCGTGGAGCAGATCGTCCACCTGTCCCGCGACCGGTCGCACGTCGACCTCCGGGTCCACCAGGCCCGTCGGCCGGATGATCTGCTCGACGACCACGCCGCCCGAGCGCTCCAGCTCCTCCGCGCCCGGGGTCGCGGAGACGAAAATGCTGCGGGGGACGAGGGCCGTCAGCTCGTCGTAGCGCAATGGCCGATTGTCGAGGGCCGACGGCAGTCGAAAGCCGTAATCCACGAGGGTCTGCTTGCGGGAGCGGTCGCCTTCGTACATCCCCCCGAGCTGCGGCAGCGTCTGGTGCGACTCGTCGATGATGCAGAGCCAATCGGGCGGGAAATAGTCGAGCAGACATGCGGGCCGCTCGCCCGGCGCCCGGCCCGTGAGGTGCCGGGAGTAGTTCTCGATCCCGGCGCAGCGGCCGACCTCCAGCAGCATGTCGATGTCGAAATGGGTGCGCGACTCGAGCCGTTGCGCCTCGACGAGCTTGTTCTCGCGCCGCAGCTCGGCGAGCCGCTCCTTCAACTCCTGGCGGATGGCCGGCACGGCCCGCTCGATCGTCGCCTGCTGGGTGACGAAGTGGGTGGCCGGGTACACGGCGCAACGGGAGAGCTCGGCGATGGGGGTGCCGGTCACCGGGGCGATCTTGGCGATGCGCTCCACGGCGTCGCCCAACAGCTCGATGCGCACGGCCTGCTCTTCGTAGGGCGGCAGGATCTCGATCGTGTCGCCGCGCACGCGGAAGCCGCCGCGCTCGAGGGTGACGTCGTTGCGCTGATACTGGATCCGGACCAGATCCTCGAGGATCGCGTCGCGGCCGCGCTCCTCGCCCACGGCCACCGTCAGATACAGGCGGCGGTAGACCGCCGGGTCGCCCAGGCCGTAGATGGCGGAGACGCTGGCCACGATGACGACGTCCTCACGCTCCATGAGACTCGACGTCGCGCGCAGCCGGAGCGCGTCGATGTCGTCGTTGATGGAGGAGTCCTTCGCGATGTAGGTGTCGGTCGCGGGGACGTATGCCTCGGGCTGGTAATAGTCGTAGTACGAGATGAAGAACTCGACGGCGTTGCGCGGGAAGAACGACTTGAACTCGCCGTACAGCTGGGCGGCCAGGGTCTTGTTGTGGGACAGCACGATGGTCGGGCACCCGAAGGCCGCGACGACGTGCGCCATGGTCAACGTCTTGCCCGAGCCCGTGACGCCGAGGAGCGTCTGGTAGCGGTCGCCGCGTCGGAGGCCGGCCGCCAGCTCCTCGATGGCGCGCGGTTGGTCCCCCGCCGGGGCGTGGGGTGAGACGAGCTCGAAGGGCATGGAAACGGAAAGCTAACTAGTCGAGGCCGCTGCCCGCCGCGGCGCCCGCCTCGCGCCGCGCGACCTCCGTGACGCCTTTCACCCCCCGGATGGCCCGCAGCACCTTGTTGAGATGGGTCTGGTTCTCGACTTCCACGAGTACCGCACCGAACACCGCCGCGTCGCGCGACAGGAGCTCGGCCGACCGGATGTTGGTGCCGGTTCCGCTGATCGCCTGGCAGATGTCGCCGTAGAGCCCCCGCCGGTCCTCGCCGGCGACGGCGAGCCGCACCACGAACACCTCGCCGGCCACCTCCTGCCAGTCGATCTCCACCCGCCGCTCGGCCTCGGACGAGAGGGTGAGCAGGTTGGGGCAGTCGCCGCGGTGAATCGAGATGCCGCGGCCCTGGGTGACGTAGCCGACCACCGCGTCGCCGGGCACGGGCTGGCAGCACTGGGCGTAGCGCACCATGAGCCCGTCCACCCCCTGGATCCGGATCCCGCGCCCCAGGCGCAGCCGCTCGATCACCCGCCCGAACGCCGTGGGCTTCGGCGGCTGGAGGTCGTCCGCCGGCAGGTGCGGGTAGAGCGCCCGCATCAGCTGGCCCAGCGGCACGTCCCCCCGGCCCAGGGCGGCGAGGAGGTGGTCGGGAACGCTCACCGAGAGGGTCGTCGCCGCCTGCGCGAACTGCGGATCGGTCGGCGGGGCCAGGCGCCGCCGCCGCACCTCGCGGTCCAGAATCTCCCGGCCCAGCGCCACGCTGCGCCCGTGCTCCTCCTGCTTGATCCACTGGCGGATCTTGTGGCGGGCGCGGGCGGTGCGCACGTGCGCCAGCCAGTCCTGCGACGGCTTCGCGTGCGCGCTGGTCAGAATCTCGACGGTGTCGCCGTTCTTCAGGGCGCGGTGCAGCGGGGCGATGCGGCCGTTGATCCGTCCGCCCTGGCAGTGCTGGCCGACTTCGGTGTGCACGGCGAACGCGAAATCGATCGGCGTCGCTCCCTTCGGCAGCCGCTTCACGTCGCCCCGCGGCGTGAACACGAAGATCTCGTCCTGGTAGAGATCGACCTTGAGGAACTCCAGGAACTCCTCCGGGCTGTGCGCGTCCTGCTGGAGCTCCAGGAGCTGGCGGAACCAGGTGAGCTGGCGATCCAGCTCGTCGGGCGTCCGCCCCTCCTTGAACAGCCAGTGGGCCGCGATGCCGTACTCGGCCGTGCGGTGCATGTCGCGGGTGCGGATCTGGATCTCGTACAGCTGCCCGCCGGGGCCGAAGACCGTCGTGTGCAACGACTGGTAGCCGTTGGACTTCGGGCTCCCGATGTAATCCTTGATGCGCTGCTGGAGGGGCGTCCAGCGGTGATGGATCAGTCCCAGCACGTGGTAGCACTCGGCGACGGTGTTCACGAGCACGCGGACCGCGAGGAGGTCGTAGATCTCCTCGAACGGCTTGGCGCGGCCCGTCATCTTCTTGCGGATCGACCAGAGGTTCTTGGGACGGCCCGTGATCTCCACCTCCGTGAGGCCCGCGCGCGTGAGCTCCTCGGCGAACGGGACGCGGAGTCGCTCGATCGTGCGCTCGCGCTCGCCGCGCTTGGCGCGGATCTTCGCCGCCAGGTCGCGATACTCCGCCGGCTCGAGGAACCGGAACGCCAGGTCCTCGAGCTCCGCCTTGATGCCCGCCATGCCGAAGCGGTGGGCCAGCGGGGCGTAGATCTCGCGGGTCTCGAGCGCGATGCGGCGCTGCTCCTCCGCGTCCATGTGCTCGAGCGTCCGCATGTTGTGCAGCCGGTCGGCCAGCTTGATGATGATCACCCGCGCGTCCCGCGCGACCGAGAGGAGCAGCTTGCGGTAGTTCTCCGCCTGGGCTTCGACGGTGGAACGGAAGGTGAGCGAGGCGATCTTGGTGAGGCCGTCCACCAGCTCGGCGATCTCGTCGCCGAAGTCCCGGCGGATGTCGCCGAGCGAGACGTCGGAGTCCTCGACCACGTCGTGCAACAACGCCGCGGCGATCGTCGTCGAGTCCATCTGCTGCTCGGCCAGGATCGTGGCCACCGCCACGCTGTGCGACAGGAAGTCGTCGCCGGAGCGCCGCTTCTGCCCGCGGTGTGCCTGCGCGCTCACCCGATAGGCGCGCACCAGGAGGTCGAGGTCCAGCCGCTCCAGCTGGGCCACGGCCCGCGCCAGCTCCGGGGCGAGCAGCGGCGCCGTGCCGGTCACAACAGGCCCGCCTCCGCGAAGCTCAGGTAGCGCTCCTTCCCCACGACGACGTGGTCGTACACCGGGAGATCCAGCAGCCGGCCCGCGTCGACCAGCTGGCGGGTGACGGCCCGGTCGTCGGCCGATGGCGTCGGGTCGCCGCTCGGGTGGTTGTGCACCACGATGATCCCGGCCGCCGCCTCGGCGATCGCCGCCCGGAACACCTCGCGCGGGTGCACCAGCGAGCTGTTCAGGATCCCCCGCGTGATCAGCAGGTCGGCGAGGATCTGGCTCTGGCTCCCGAGGGCCAGGACGTGAAACTCCTCGACCGCGAGGTCCCCGAGCCGCGGCGCGTAGAAGCGATGCACGTCGGCGGGGCCCCC
>CAZVSO010000106.1:0-10494 GCA_964629425.1 uncultured Gemmatimonadaceae bacterium | reverse complement strand
GTGACGGGAGTCGGGTTGCCGATCGTCTCGGTGAGTAGCCCGATCATGTTGTGGAAATCGGTGCTGGTCCGCAACCCGCCGTTCCACCAGTTCGAGTAGCTCGCGCCGCGCCGCATCGTGGTGCCGGGCTTGCCCTCCGCCACGAACCGCCCGTGCATCGCGGCGCCCAGCGCGTCGATCCCCAGGACAGCGAGAGGATCGATGTTGTAGTTGAACGGGTCGCGGAACGGCGGCGCGAACATCACCGTACCGGCGGGACCGGTCTGGTGGTGGTTGTACACGATTTGCGGGAACCACTCCCGGAACAGCACCCGCGCCATGTTCTCGGTCTCGGGCTGCGTCACCGCGTAGAAGTCGCGGTTGTTGTCGTGCCCGATGTACTTCTGGTACAGGCGCGGGATGGTGGAGCTGTTGCGCTTGAGGGTGTCGGGCTGTCGCATGTACCACTCCGACACCAGCTCCATTCCGTCGGGATTGGCGTGGACGGCGAGGACCACCACCTCGTCCAGAATCCGCCGGGTCTCGGCATCGTCGCGGCTCGCCAGCTGGTGGACCAGCTCCATGAGCTGGTGCGCGCCCAGCACCTCGGTCGCGTGCAGCCCGCCGTCGATCCACACGACGGCGCGGCCCTCCGCTGCGAGGCCGCGCGCTTGTTCGTCCGTCAGCCCCTCGGCGTGCGCCAGCCGGCGCGAGATCTCCTTGAGCCGGGCGAGGCGGCGGTGGTTGTCGGGCGACGTGACGATCGCCATGAGCTGGGGGCGCCCCTCGGCCGTGGTGCCGATGGTGTCGAGCGTCATGCGGGGCGACGCCGCGGCGAGCGCCGCCCAGTACGCCTGCAGCTGGGTGTAGGTCGCGAGGCGGTAGTCGTCGCCGATGTCGAAGCCTAGCGCGTCGCGCGGGCTGGCGAGGCGCTGGGCCGCGAGTGGTGCGGCGAGCGCAACCACCAGCGCAAGCGCGAGCAGGAACACGGTGGGCCCGCGACGGGTCGGCATCGACATCACATCGCCCCCGATTGGAGGAACCGGGGGAACACTACGCCTCCCGAGCGGGAGCGGCTAGGGCACAGCTGACGACTGACGACTGAAGACTGACTACTGACGACTCCTTACGGCTGAATCACCCGTATCACCCGCCCCTGCCGGTCGATTACCAGGATCGGGCCGTGCCAGATGTCGTCGCCGAGGGCGAGCACCGGGCCGGCGCGGGCCGCGAGCAACGCCAAGGTGAGTGCGTAGGCGTCACTGCCGGCCATGTTCACCAGGTACGCCTCGTCCCACAGCGAGCCGACGGTCACGGCGCTCAGGGGATTGATGCCAAAGTTGATGAACCCCGTCATCAGCTCGTTGTCGAACACCGACTCGCGCCAGTGCGCGTCCGCCGTTCCCGGCCCACCGATGTTCTCCACCGGCACCTTGGCCCCGCCGGTGTAGCCGGTGCCGCCGGCGTCGTCGAACGCCTGGATCGCCCGGGGGCCGATGAAGTACGGATCGGCGTTCCCCTGGAGCGACGGATTCCGCAGCAGGTTGAGCCGCGTCGGACCCCAGACGGTGCCGATCCCGAGGATGTGTCCCACCTCGTGGAGAATCACTTCGTCGAACAGGCCGGCCGCAAGGAGGCCCGCCACGTCGGCCGAGTCGAAGCGCATCAGGCCGGCGGCCGGCTGGTGGCCGACGTCGCGGATCGCGCAGGGGCCCGCCTGGCCAAGGATCCCGCCGGGCCCATCGATGAACACGACGCTGGCGTAGATGATGACGTCGTCGATCGTCTCGCTGATGGCGGGGCTGCCCGGCCCGCACCATCCGGCGGCGAAACTGGCAAAGGCGTCGGCGACGTCGCCGATAAGCAACCGCTGCCACTTCGCCTTGGCGCTATCAAAGGCCTCCTGCTGGGGCCCGGTCAGCAGAGTCAGGTTCCGCACGTCGATGTTATAGGTGCCCTGGGCCAGCCCGGTGGCGTTGAACGTGACTGGATTGCCGGTGATCCCGCCGCCCGCGGCGGTCGCGGTGAGGCTGTTGGCCCCACCCTGGATCGTCCAGCTCCCGACCCGCGCGATCCCGAACACCGACGTGGTGTCCGTGCCGCCCGTGACGGTGCCGCCGCCCGACGCGACCGCGAACACCACTTCCACGCCTCCCACGGGGTTGCTCGAGGCGTCGCGCACCACGACCGCCGGCGCGACGTTGAGGGCGAAGCCCTGCAGGTTCGTCTGGTTGTCGCCTTCGACGACGGCGATGCTGGCGGGCGCGCCCGCCGCGACGGCGGTGGCGCCGAACGTTACGGGGTTGCCGCCGATGCCCGCTCCGGCCACCGTCGCCACGAGGGTGTTTGTGCCGGCGGTGCCCAGGGTCCAGCGGACGCTCGCGACACCGCCTGCGTCCGTGGTGTCCTGCGGGCTGCTCACGAATCCACCGCCGGCCGTGACGGCGAAGCTCACGGTGGCGCCCGCCTTGATGTTGTTGAACGCGTCCCGCACGCGGACGGAGGGGTCCACGGGCAGCTGCGTGCCGGTGCCGGCGGTCTGCCCGTCGCCCGCCTGGACCGCGACCGTGTCGGAGGGTCCCGCGGTCGCGGTGGCCGTGAACGTGATGGGGACGACGCCGCCCGCGACCAGTGAGGCCGTGAGCTGCTGCCCCGACGTGGTGGAGGTGCCGAGGGTCCAGAAGGTCGACGCGCGCCCGTTGGTGGCCGTCGTGTCGCGGGCCGCCGCGACCGTGCCGCCGCCCTGCGTGACGGTGAACTGGACCTCGACGTTCGGCATGGCGAAGCCGCCCGCGTCCAGCAGGCGCACCTGGATCGGCAGCAGCAGCTGCTGGGCAACGGAACCCGTCTGGCCGCCGCCGCCGGAGACCTCCAGCTGCCCGGCCGTCTGCGTCACTGCGACCGCCGCGGAGTCCACCACGGCCCCGAGCGTCGCCCGCACGAAAGCGCTGCCGGCCCCCGCCGAGGTCGCGAGCCCGCCGGTGGTGACCGTGACGATGCCGGTGCTCGAGCTGGACCACGTGACGCCGACGCCGGCGCCGGCCATCGAGTCACCCCGTTGGTCGAACACGGTGGCCGCGAACTGCTGCGTCTGCCCGAGCCCTGTGAACGCTCGGGTCGTGGGAGTCAGCTGTAGAGTGGTTGGGACGGGAGGCTCGACGGTGCCGTCGGAGCTGCTGCAGGTGAGCGAAACCGCCGCGGCGGCGAACGAGAGGAGCGCCAGCCGGCGCCCGGACCGGACGAAGTTCACGATGGTTGGCTCCCAGGTGCGCGTGACGGCCGACCTGCTACCCCACCGCTTCCAAGATAGGCGATTCAGCTCCGCACCGCGCAGAAGTGTCCCTCAGCTTCCGGCCCCGTGACCCCGCTCGCCCAGCCGCCCGCGAACCCCGCGGCGCCGGTGGCGCGGACGTACAGGGCCGTGTAGCCGCCGTCGAACCGCACCACGCCGCGCCGGTTCGCATCGGCGCCGAGGCGCAGCACGATCGCACCCGGTGTCTCGAGCACCGCAACGCCCGGGCTCCGCGGATCGCGCGCGTCCAGCGCGCCGAGCCGCACGGCGCCCACGGCATCGAGGTCGAGGTCCGCGCCGCCGATGAGTGGCATCCGGGCCGTGGAATCCACGGAGCCGTCGAGCCGGAATAGAAGCTGGAGCGCGGTGTCCTGCGGCGCGAGCCACAGCCGGCCTTCGGCCATCCGGCCCGCGCGCGGCCCGCGCGTGGCAACCAGGGTGAGCCGGTAGTCGCCGGCCAGCCCGATCGTGCTGGTGGCGACGGGCGGGGCGTCCGGCAGTGGCTGACACTCGGCGCCGGCGCTGCGCGCGTTCTTGGCGCCACAGGCGGGCAGCACGAACAGGGCGAGCCCCGCGACCGTCACCCGACCCATCACAGGCACTTGCCGAGGCACAGCTCTTACCTCCAGAGGATACCGGTCACGCGGCCCTGGGCGTCGAGCATGCGGATCGGGCCGCGCAGGATGTCATCGCGTAGCTCGATCCCGGGGCCCACAGCGGCGCCTGGCGCTCGGATCAGGGGACACGGGAACGAAGGACACGAGAATGGATCCGAGGCGGCGCGGTTGACCGTGTAACCCAGATCCGCGATGGAGGTGACGCTCACAACGCTCAACGGATTGGCGACCCCCCCGTCGAGAAATCCCGTCATCAGCTCTCGCTCGAACACCAACTCGCGCCAGTGCGCGTTGCGCGTGCCCGCCCCACCCGCGTTCTCGACCGGCACTTCGTTGCCGCCGGCGTAGCCCGGACCGATGGAATCGAACGCCTGCCGCGCCTGCGTGCCGGTGAAATGAGGATCCGCGGTGCCGGAGTCCGCGAGGAGCCCCAACGACGCCCAGTTCACGCCGTACCCGAGGACATGTCCCATCTCGTGAAGGATCACATCCTGAAGCTGACCGGCGGCCTCGAGTGCTGGGATGTCGACTATATCGAATCGCATCCGGCCGACGATGGGCAGCAAGCCCGGCACGCGGATGAGGCAGGGCCCGGCCTGCGCGAGAACACCCGCGGGTCCGTCGATCGCCTCGATGGTGGCGAAGATGATGACATCGTCCACCGTCTCGTTCACGGGCGGTGAGTTCGAGCCGCAGTCGCCTGCGCCGAGATCGAAGGTGTCGATCGCGATATTGGGGACGTCTCCCTGGATGATGGTCTGCCAGCGACCCGCCGCATTGGTGAATGCCAGCTGCTGCGACGGCGTCATGGCCGTCAGGAACCGGACTTCGACCGCGTATCCGCCCGTGGTGCCGACGGTCACAGGCGCCGAGCCCATCACGCCACCCGCCGTCGCCCGCACCTGGGCGCCGCCCAGCGCCCGCGCCGTCGCGAGACCGTTCCCATCCACGGTGACGATCGCGTCGTTGGTGCTGGACCACGTGACGCCGGCGCCGGCGATCGGGTTGCCCTGCGCGTCACGCACCGTCGCCGTGAACTGCTGCGTTTGGAGGAGCGCAGTGAACGCCCGGCTCGCGGGGCTCAGCAGGACGGTGGACGGGACGGGGGACCCCCCATCGCGCGTCTGCGAGCAGGCGGCGAGTACCGCGGCGCCCAGCGCTGTGACGAGCAGCGGGCGGCGGGAATGACGAGCGCGCAGGAACGACGACGACATACGACCTCCAGGAAGCAGCCGGCCAGGGGGAAGCCCAAGGTGTGAGGGAGCTAGGCAGGGGCGCTGTGACCGAGGCCACCGGCCTCCCCTAGCACCTGGCATCGGGCACCGGGCACCTCAGGAGGCTGGCCGCCGTGGCGGTGAACGGAACCGCCGTCAGGCCTGCCGCGACGGCCTGCGCGGTCTGGCCCCCGAGCGCTGCGCCGAGCGTCCAGCTCGTTTGCGCCCTGCCATCCGCGCCGGTCGTGTCGGCCGTCGGGTTGACCGACCCGCCGCCCCCCGTGACGGAGAAATCCACGCGCCGCCCCGGGACGAAATTGCCGTATTGATCGTCGATGCGCACGACGAGAGGCTCGGCCAGCGGCGCGTTGACCGGGCCAGCCTGGTTGTTCCCCGTGACACTAACGAGGGCCACGCCTGGTCCCGCGGCCGCGGTGGCGCCGAACGTCACCACTCCGACGCCGGTCACCGTGGCCGTGACCTGGTGCCCGATGCCCGCCGTCGTGCCGAGCATCCACTGGGTCCTCACCCGACCGTCATCGCCGGTGGGGGGGATGGGGGCGTCCACGCTCCCGCCGCCCTGAGTGACCGCGACGGTGACGACCGCTCCGCGGAACGGCGCCCCCCGGTCGTCGTTCACCTGGACCACGAGCAGCGAGTCGAGGCTCTGACCCACGGTGCCGGTCTGGAGGTCGCCCGCGGCCTTGACGATCTGGGCGGGTTGGGGTGGAGGACCCGACGAGTCCGAGCAGGTCATCACGCTGCCTGCAAGCGCGGCCAGCGACAGAACGGACAACGACCTCTTCATGCGGAGCCTCCGGGAGCCGGGCGTTCAGGAACCTATGGCGTTAGCGTCCGCTCGAACAGGCCGAGGATGCGCCGGTACTCGTCCGCCCAGGAGTCGGCCCGGCGGAACGCGTGTGGCTCGACGGGATACACCGCCGCTTCCCAGTGCTCCTTGCCCAGCTCGATCAGCCGCTGGATCAGGCGCGCGGTGTCCTGGAAGTGCACGTTGTCATCCACCATCCCGTGGCAGATCAAGAGGTGGCCGCGCAACCCCTCCGCGAAGAAGATGGGCGAGGACCGCCGATAGGCGAGCGAGTCGGTCTGCGGCTCGTTGAGAATGCGCGCCGTGTAGGGATGATTGTAGTGCGCCCAGTCGGTCACGGGCCGCAGGGCCGCGCCCGCGGCGAACAGGCCGGGCCGGGTGAACATGGCCATCAGGGTGATGAACCCGCCGTAGCTCCCGCCGTAGATCCCGACGCGGGCGGAGTCCACGCCCAGCGCGCGCACCATCCAACGCGCGCCGTCCACCTGATCGTCCAGGTCGCGCCCGCCCATGTGGCGGTACACGGCGGTGCGCCACGCGCGCCCCTGCCCCGCGCTGCCGCGATAGTCGAGGTCGAGCACGTGATAGCCCCGCGCCGCCAGCAGGTGGTGGAACATGTACTCGCGGTAGTAGGACGACCACCACTTGTGGACGTTCTGAAGGTAGCCGGCGCCATGGACGAAGATCACGCCGGCGCCGTTGGCGGACACGCCGATCGGACGGTACAGCCGCGCGGGCACCGGCACACCGTCGGACGCCGGGACCATGACGATCTCCGGCCGGATCCACGGAAAGACCCGCCACGCGGCCGTCGGGCTCTCGGTGACCGCTCGGCTCGCGGCGCCGGGCCGGTTGGCTTGCACGGAGAGCTCGGGTGGCCGGTTGGCCGCCGAGTGCACGACGGCCAGCGTGCGGCCGTCGGGAGACCTCTCGACGTCCTGCCGGCCCTCGTCCGTCGTGAGCTGCGTCCGCCGCCCGCTCGCCAGGTCCAGCGTCCAGGCGTGCACCTGGGCGAAATCTCCTTCGTTCGTGTGCAACAGGAAGGTCCGGCCGTCAGGCGAGAGCTCGGCGCGCTGCACTTCCCACGGCCCGCTCGTCAGCGCCCGCGCGGCGCCACCGGCCGCGGGCACGAGGTACAGATGCGCGTACCCGGTCTCCTCGCTACCGTAATAGATGGTCTCCCCGTCGGCGAGCCAGCCCGCCGTGCCGCCTAGCGGGCCGTCGAGCCAGGCGTCGTCGTGCAGGTGGGCGACGGTGCGGGTGGCGAGCGACGGCAGGTCAACGACCGCGAGCCACGCATCCTCGTAGTCCAGACTCGTCGCGCGCACCAGCGCGTGCCGCCCGTTGGCGGAGAACCCCAGGCCCTGAACGTCCCGCTCCCCGCTCCCCACGGTCGAGTCCACCCAGGTCGCCCGCCCGGTGGCCACTTCGAGGATCGCCGTCTTCCGGCGCTCCACCGCGTCGCCCACTTTCGTCCGGATCTGCTCGGATTCGACGTAGCCCGACTGCGTCACCCACACGGGCATGACCACGCGCCGCCCCTCGACGGTGTCGCCGCGCGCCCGCTCGGCGACGGTCACCAGCACGAAGCGGCCGTCGGGCGCCACGTGGAGCCGCGCCACGCTCTGCCGCTCCTCGAGCCACAGGGGCCGCGCACCCGCCGTGTCGCTGTCCGCCCGCATCTCCTGCTCGGCCACCTGCCGCCGCACGAAGTCGAATAGCTCGCGCTGCTCGTCGCGCAGCGCCCGCTTCTGGCCCGCAGGCTCGGCGGCGCGCTTCGGCGCCGGCCCCCGCCGGATGTCGGTGAGCTGCGCCAGCCGGCCGCCGCCGAGGTCGAGCGCCCAGGCGTTGTCGTCGCGGGTGAAGTAGACCGTGCGCCCGTCGGCGGACCAGGACGGCGCCGATTCCGAGCCGCGCGTCTCGGTGAGTCGGCGCTTTGTGCCCGATCGGTCCACGACGTAGAGATCGCCCTTGAGCACCACCAGCTGGCGTCGCCGGTCGGGCGACCACACGCCGTCCGCCATGGCGATCGTGTCCACCGCCAGGCGCGGCAGCCGTTCGGGCGCTCCGCCGGCGACGGCCACGCGGTAGTCGTACTCCAGCGTATCCACGCCCCCGCGGCGCCAGCGGAAGTACACGTGGCGCCCGTCGGCCGAGAAGCGCACATTGGCCGGCGGCGTCCCCACGAGCTCGGGCCCGCGCATGATGTGCTCGACGGTCAGCTCGAACGCCTGCGCGGCGACCGCGGGCGCGGTCATGACGAGAAGGGAGATGGCGACGACGATCACGCAACGTCGCATCAACGGGCTCCGGCGATGGGTCGCGGTAATGTGCGCCGCGGCCGGCGCGTGCACCAGCGAGGCGCAACCGCTGCGGTTCGGGACGACCTACACCGTCGAGCAGTCCGGCGCGCTCGCGCTCCTGGAACCCCGGCGCATCGCCCCGGGGTTACCCGCACCGCCGCCGATCACCGTGGTCGTTGCGCCCTCCGGCCAGATCCTGCGCTCGGCTGCGCGCGGCGACCTCGACGTGGTGCTGACCCACGCGCCCTCGCTCGAGCACCGGCTGCTCGTGGCGCCGGGCCTCGCGCGGCTGCGCTGTCCCTTCGTCGCAAGCCGCTTCGCGGTGGTCGGCCCGCCAGGCGATCCCGCGCGGATGGCCACGGCCGCGGACGCTGCTGCGGCGTTCGCCCGGATCGCCCGCGCGGGCGCGACATTCGTCTCGCGCGGCGACTCGTCCGGCACGCACGTCACCGAGCTCGCGCTCTGGGCCGCCGCGGGCGTTCGGCCGCAGGGCGAGCGCTGGTACCTCGAGTCGGGGACGGATCAGGCGGCCACCCTGCGACTCGCCGAGCAGCGCGGCGCCTACGCGCTCGCCGACCTGCCGACGCTCGCCCGGCTGCCGCCCCTCGATCTGCGGGTGCTGCTGTGGCGGGACAGCACGCTCGTCAACGAGTACACGCTGTACGTCGTCGCGTCCCCGCGCCCGCATCCGGCCGCCGCCTCATTCGCGCGCTGGGCCCTGGACACGTGGCGGGCCGGCGTGCTCGCGATCCGGTTGCCGGATGGCCAGCCAGCGTTCGAGCGGTCGGTGGGTGCCCCGGGCTGTCGCCCGGGGTCAGACAACACTGTTCTCCAAGAGGTCCACTAACCACGGGCGCAAGCCCGGGGTGGATGGACGCTCACACCCTTGAGAGTTGGCCCGCGCTTGACGCCGGCAGCGCGAGGTGTTGATTCAGCCTCGCTCCGGGAGGCGCGCTCCGTGAGATTCTCGCTCGGCAGCCCAACAACGATCTGAGACACGATGGCGCCCTACTCCACGCCGCCCCCCGCCTCGCGCCCGCCGCGCCATTCCGGCCCCACGACGTCCGAGACGCTGCACCGACTGTTCACGCGGGGACCGCACCCTCCCACTCCCCAGAGTCTGCTCGACCGCCCGATCGCGCGGCGCTGGTTCGAGCTGTTGCGCTGGGGCTTCGACGAGGGGCTGTACGCCTATCAGCAGCCGCTCGAGGGCCGCACGGGCCCCCACGTGCGGCTCGCCGGGCGATCGATGCTGATGCTCTCGTCGCACGACTGCCTCGGGCTCGTGGGCCACCCCGCCATCGAGGAAGCCGCCGTCGCCGCCGTGCGGCGCTACGGGACGAGCAGCGGGGGCGCGCGCATGCTCACGGGGACGACCATGCTGCACCAGGAGCTCGAGCGCGACCTCGCCGCGTTCAAGGGCGTGGACGCCGCGCTCACCGTCGGCTCCGGGTATCTCGCGAACCTGGCCGTCGTCACGGCGCTGCTGGGACCGCGGGACCGCGTGCTCCTCGACGCGCGCGCACAACGCGGCTGGCGCGACGCCTGCGCCCTGGCGCGGGTGCCGGTGCGCACGTTCCGGCACAACGACCCCGACTCGCTCCGACGCGAGCTCGGGCGCGCCCCCCGCGGCGCGCGCAGCGTGATCGTCGTCGAAGGCCTCTACGCCATGGACGGCGACATCTGCCTGCTCCCGGAGCTCGCGGCGGTGAAGCGGGAGTTCGACGCCTTCCTCGTTGTGGACGAGACCTATTCGCTCGGGGTTCTCGGCGCTGAAGGCCGTGGCGTGGACGAGCACTTCGGCCTTCCGGCCGCCACCGTCGACGTGTGGACCGGATCGCTCGCGAAGGCCATTCCGTCGAACGGGGGATTCGTCGCGGGCTCGCGCGAGCTGATCGTGTACTTGCAGCACACCGTGGGTCGAGCCTGGTTTTCCACGGCGCTCTGCCCGGCGGCGGTGGCCGCGGCGTGCGCGGCGGTGCGGGTGCTGCACCGCGAGCCCGAGCGGTTGGCGCGCATGCGCCGCAGCGCGGCCACGCTGCGGGACGGCCTGCGCGAGCTCGGCTACGACACGGGCGGGTCGGTGAGCGCGATCGTCCCCGTGATCGTCGGCGAATCCGACACGTCCGATCGGCACGTCCGCGCATTCAAGTGGGAAAACGGCGTAATGACCGACCTCGGCACGCTCGGTGGAGACAACAGCAGCGCCAGCCGTATCAACGACAACGGCGACATCGTCGGCTGGTCGGAAAATGCAGCC
>CAZVSO010000105.1:0-10507 GCA_964629425.1 uncultured Gemmatimonadaceae bacterium | reverse complement strand
CGGCTCCTGCGCCCGGAGCCAGGCGAGCTGCACGTCGGCCTCGCGGCCGCCGGTGGTGGACCGGGCGAGGTCGCGCGCGCGTCTGCGCAGCTTGTTCGCGACGGTTCCACCGAGGGAGGTGCGGTACGCGCGCAACGTGCTCCGCATGCGGCGCAATGCCACGCGGAGGTCGTGCAATGCCTCGGTGTCCTCGGGATCCTCGAGCCGCTCTCGCGCCGCGACCGCCGCGTCGAGCAGCACGAGTGCGATCAGGCGCGCAGCCTCACCCGCGGGGCGGTGCAGGATGTCGACCGGCAGCGCGCGCGCTCCCCCCGTGGCCACGTCAGGCTCGGATCCGCCGGAGCTGACCCGGCGTGAGCGCCCACAGCAGCGTGGCCTGCCCGGCCGCGGGCCGTCCGTGGACGTCGAGGAGACACGCCGCGCCCTTCTTGAGGTCGATCACCGAGCTCGCGGTGCCGGCGACGAGCCAGCCGACCAGGATACCGAGGTCCGGCTCGTGCCCCACCACCGCGGCCGTTCCCGGATCGTGCAAACCGCGCAGCCAGGCCGCGGTCTCCTCGGGCGGCTGTCCCGGCGCGAGCGCCGGCACGTGGACGGGCTTCGGCTTGCCAAACACCGCCGCGATGATCTCCGCGGTCTGGACGGCGCGCACCAGGGGGCTGGTGGCCAGCACGTCGAGCGTCTTCACGAGCTCGCGCAGCCCCTCTGCCGCCTGCTTCATCTTCATGCGGCCCTCGCGCGTCAGGGGTCGCAGAGCATCGTCCTGACCGGATGCGGCGTGCTGGTCGCGGTCTTCGGCGATGGCGTGGCGGACGATCAAGAGCTGCATGGGGGCGCCTTTGCCCGGGAATATACGCCGAGCTTGACACACCCGCCGCACGCTATCGATGCACCGCAGGGTACTGCTCCCCGCTCCGTGCTCCCTGTCGTTACCTCCCAGCGCCCGGTTCGTACACCGCGACGTCCGACCCAACCGCGAGGATCGTCGAAACGGCGGGCGCTCCGTTCAGGAACCCCCACGCGGCGCCGTACAACGCGGCGAAGTCGATGTCGTACTCGACAGTGCGCAGGTCGCGAACGGCCCAAGCGTCCCGATCCACGCAAAAGCTGCACAGCCGTCCGCGCCGGTCGGCGCGCCATCCGAGACGCCGCTCGATGAGATACTGGTCCAGGGTGCCGGGCATCGGGGCACGCGCGCGCCGTGATCCCGCGACCGCGATCCGGTTGCTGGGGCGGGCGAGGCCGAACCGGTACTCGACGTGCACGGCGTCCTCCGTCGCCGTCACGTGGGCCTCGACGGCCGCGGCCTGGAACGGCTCCCCGAACCGGACGCGCGCCACCGCGGCGATCAGCCGGCTGGGGACGAGCTGCCGCACGAACGCGACGCCCGGGGCGAGCGCCGGCGCCCGCGGATCGCGCGGGCCGCGGACGTAGGTGCGCAGGTTCACCTGGGCATGGCTCCCGAACCCGGGAATGCGCCATCCCGCGACGCGCACGTCGTCCATGCGCAGGGCGACGAGGGTGGCGTGGGTGTGCCCGTGCCAGCGGTCGGGCTCGACGCCCGGGGGGATGACCGCCACGACGCGTTCCTCCGGCACCTCGAAGGTGAGGAACACGAGGTCCGACCATCGAGCCGTCAGAAAGGGGCGCGGCCGGGCCGTCTCATCGTGGGCTAGGTTGCTCGTTTCACCCTTCCCCTTTCCCCCTTCCCCTTTCCCCGTCGCTCACAGTCCTTCCATGGGCGGCCGTGCGGGCCCCGGCACGAAATGATTCAGCGGCCCATGCCCGGCACCAAGACCGGGCGCCGCCGCCAGGGCGCGATGGACGAAATCCAGCGCATCGGCGACGGCGGTCGCGAGCGGGCGCCCCTGCGCCAGACCCGCGGTCACCGCGGCCGAGAGCGTACATCCGGTGCCGTGCGTGGAGGTCGTGGCCACCCGGGGGCGTCGGAAGCGCCGCGCCTCGTCGCCGGTGACCAGTACGTCCACCACCTCGTCGCCCTCGAGGTGGCCGCCCTTGACTAGCGCGGCGCGGGCGCCCATGCGGACCAGCGCGCGGCCCGCCCGCTCCATGGCGGCCGGATCACGGACATCCTCCTCGAGCAGGATCGCCGCCTCGTGCAGGTTGGGTGTCACGAGCGTCGCCAGCGGAACCAGGCGCCTGGCGATCAGGCGCTCGGCGTCCCGCTCGAGCAGCCGGTCGCCTGAGGTGGCGACCATGACGGGGTCGAGGACGTAGCTCGGGAGCCGGTGGCGCGCAAGGCCGTCGGCGACGGCGTCCACGATGGCGGCGGTGCCGAGCATGCCGCTCTTCACGGCGCGCGGCGGGAGATCCTCGGCCAGGGCGTCGAGCTGCTGGGTCACCAGGGTGGCCGGCATCGCCTGCCAGGCGCGCACCCCCAGCGTGTTCTGGGCGGTGACCGCGCACACGACGCTGGTGCCGTACACCCCGAGTTGATGGAACGTCTTCAGGTCGGCCTGGATCCCGGCGCCACCGCCGGAATCCGAGCCGGCGATCGTGAGCGCGATTCTCATGGCGGACCTCCCGCCGAACCGGCCTGCTTGGCGGCAGGCGCGCCCCCGGCGATGTTTAGAGGGCAGGTGGGCCTCAACCACAGGAGTATGGCCATCGCCGGTAATCTGCAATCCACGGTGCGGGATCTCCAACGGCGCAAGGCGCGCGGGCGCCGGGGTCTGGCGCTGGTCGAGGGCGTGCGGCTGGTCGAGGAGGCCCTCGCCGCGGGCCTCCGGTTCCGCGGCACGCTGGTGTCGGCCGAGCTCGAGCGCACGGCGCGCGGCCGCGAGCTGCGCGTGGAGCTCGAGGGTCGCGCGATCGCGGTGCAGGAGGTCGGCGTCCGCAGCTTCGCGGAGCTCGCCGGCACCGACACGCCGCAGGGCATCATCGCGGTGGTCGAAGCGCCGAAATGGACCCCGGACGACTTGACGCTGGACACCCGACCCGCGGTGCTGGTGATCGACGGCGTGCAGGACCCCGGGAACGCGGGCACGCTGATCCGGACAGCCCACGCGCTCGGAGCGGCCGGGACCATCGTGCTGCGGGGCACCGCCGACATCCTCAATCCCAAGTGCATCCGCGCCGCCATGGGCGCGACCTTCCGCCACCCGGTGGTCGTGTTCGACGACAACGCCTTTCTCGCCTGGGCGCGGCAGCGCGGGGTCACCTTGTGGGCGGGCGCGGCGGATGGGGTGCCGCTGCATGAGGCGCTGAGCGCAGGAAAGGGGAAGGGGGAAAGGGGAAAGGGGGGTGAAGCCATCGCGGTGATCGTGGGCAACGAAGGGGGCGGTATCCGCCCCCAGCTGACGGCGGTGTCGGCGAAGCGGGTCGCGATCCCCCTGGCCCCGGGGGCCGAGTCGCTGAACGTCGCGGTCGCGGCCGGCATTCTGCTCTACGAGGTTCTGCGTGGCCGCTGAGCGCATTCTCCTCGCCTTCGGGGCGACCGTCGTGGGACTGTCCTTCGGGAGCTTCCTCAACGTCTGTATCCTGCGGCTGCCCCACGACCAGTCGCTCCTGCGCCCGCCGTCCTCCTGTCCCGGGTGCCAGCAGCCCATTGCCTGGTACGACAACATCCCGCTGTTCTCCTGGCTGCTGCTGCGCGCCCGCTGCCGGCGGTGCGGGGCGCGGATCTCGTGGCAGTACCCCGCCATCGAGGTGCTCGTCGGCCTGATCTTCCTGGGCGCCTACCTCGCGTGGGGCGTCACACCCTACGCCGTCGCCGCCGCGCTCTTCGGGACCCTCCTCCTCGGCATCGCGATCACCGACGTGCGCCACTACCTGATCCCCGACGAGTTCACCTGGGGCGGTCTCGCGATCGGGCTGGGGCTGTCCCTGTTTGCCGGCTGGACGGGGTTGCTCCACGCAGTCCTGGGCGCGGGCGTCGGATTCGCGCTGTTGTGGGCCACCGCCGTGGGCGCGAGCTGGGTGTTCAAGGAAGAGGCCATGGGGGGCGGCGACATCAAGATGATGGCGATGGTGGGCAGCTTCGTCGGCTGGCGGGGCGTGCTGCTCACGGTATTCGCCGGCGCGCTGCTCGGCACCCTGGTGTTCGGCCCCATCGCCTTGCGGCGCAAGAAGCTCGTGCCCTTCGGGGTATTCCTGGCCCTGGGGGCCGCGGTCACGTTCGTGTACGGCGACGCGATCATCGTCTGGTACCGGAACTACCTGGGGGTCTGACCGGGTGGGCGATCCGTTCGAGGGGCTGTTCGATTCACGCGATGTCTTGGAGCGCGCCGGCGTCGATCTCACCGCGCAGGCCCGCCGCGGCGACCTCGAGCCGGTTCGCTGCCGCGACGCCGAGATCGCGCGGGTCGTGGACATTCTCCTGCGGCAGAGCAAGAACAACGCGGCGCTGGTCGGCCGCGCCGGCGTCGGGAAAACTGCGATCGCAGAGGGGCTGGCCCAGCGGATCGCCACCGGCGACGTGCCGCCGGCCCTGCGCGACGCGCGGGTCGTGGCGTTGGACCACGTGGCCCTGCTCGCCGGCACGACGTTCCGCGGCCAGTACGAGGACCGGGTGCGGCGCCTGGTCGGGGCCCTGGCCGCCGACCCCGATCTGATCCTGTTCGTCGACGAGCTGCACAACCTCATCGGACAGGGCGTGGCGCTCGGCGCCGCCATGGACGCCGCCAACATGCTCAAGCCGGCGCTGGTGCGGGGCGACATCCGCATCATCGGCGCCACGACCGGGGGCGAGTACGACCGCTGGATCCGGGGCGATGCCGCGCTGGAGCGGCGCTTCCAGCCCGTGCTGGTGGAGGAGCTCGACGCCGTGCAGACGTGGGAAGTGCTCATCGCCCGCCGCCCGCGTCTCGAGCGGCACCATGCCGTCGCCATCTCGGACGAGGCGCTCAAGGCCGCCATCGTGCTGACCGACCGCTTCGTCCCCGAGCGTGCCCGTCCCGACAAGGCGATCGACGTTCTCGATGAGGCCTGCGCCCACGCGCAGGCGACGGCGCGGGTGTCACCCGAGCTCGACCACCTGATCCGCGAGCGGCGACGGGTGGACGCGGCGATCCGCCGGGGTTCGACGCACGAGGCGGGCGAGCCCGGGGGTGGCGACGTGGGGCTGGAGATCTTCCCGATGCTGGAGCGGATCGGGGTGGAGATCGAGAAACTTCTGGGCGGCCCAGGAGGGCCGAGGACGGCCCAGGACGGTCAAGGTACGCCGGAGCCCCAACCTGGCCCGTCTTCGACCGTCGTAGCCCGTGCTCGCCCGTCCTTGGCTGACCGCCGTGCCGAGCTCGACGGGCTGCTCCGCGCGGAGCTGGAGCGCCAGGGGATCGTGGTGTCGGGGCGCGACGTCGCCCGCGTCGTCGCGGCGGCGGTGGGCAAGGGCATCGAGTGGGCCGGCTGAGGCGGCCGGCGCCGGTTGCGACCCTGGCCGCGGCGCTGGCGCTCGCGGGGTGCCGCGAGCGGGCGGTCGCCGTGCGGGACGAGGCTGAGCTGCGGCGCATGGTCGCCCAGATGGTGCCACGGGTCGAGGCGGCCACCGGCCTCACGTTCAAGCGCCCCCCGGTCGTGGAACGGCGCACGCGGGCGCAGGTGCGCGACTACGTCATTCGCAAGCTCGACGCCGATTATCCCCCGGACGAGCTCGCCGGCCACCAGGCCGCGCTGCGGCTGTTCGGCCTGATCCCCGATACCCTCGACCTGCGGCAGACCCTCGTCTCCGTGCTGGTCGAGCAGATCGCGGGCTACTACGACCCGGACTCCGCCACGCTCTACATCGCGGCCGACCTCGATCCGTTCCCGGTCCGCACGACGGTGTCTCATGAGCTGGTCCACGCGCTCCAGGACCAGTACGTCAGTCTCGACTCGATCGTGCAGCAGCGGCGCCAGAACGACCGCCGGCTCGCGGCGTTCGCGATCCTCGAGGGGCAGGCGACCCTGGCGCAGATCCCGGTGCTGATGCCCGAGCAGCGCCCCGACACGCTCCCCCCCGACTGGTTCTGGTCCCAGCGCGAGGTCCTGGCCGCCCAACAGGCGCAGATGCCTGAGTTCGCGAGCGCGCCGCTCTGGCTGCGCGAGGGGCTGGTCTTTCCCTACCTCGCGGGCGCCGACTTCGTCAACTGGTTCGGGCACCGCTATCCGGGGGCGCATCCCTTCCCACCCCGCATGCCCCGCTCCACGGAGCACATTCTCCACCCTGACCGCTTCCTGGGCGGGGACGAGCCCACCGATCTCGCGTTCACCCGGAGCGAGGGCGTTCGCTATGAGGACGGGCTGGGCGAGTTCGAGATCCGCCTGCTGCTCACCGCGCTCACCCGCGTGGAGGCCCGCGGCGCGGCGCTCGCGGCCGGGTGGGACGGCGACCGCTTCGCCGTGGTCGACGGTGATGCGCTGGTCTGGTACAGCGTGTGGGACGACCCGCCCGCCGCCGACCGCTTCGCCCGTGGGCTCGACCGGGCGTGGGCGGACCGCCGCCTGGGCAGCCCGGCGGGTCGGCGCTTCCGGATCGAGCGCCTGACCATCGAGGGCCGGCCGGCAGTGCGGCTGGTCGACGCGCCGCCGGACTGGTCCGGGTGGCGGGCCATTCCGACGGTACGGATCGTTCCGTAGGGGAAAGGGGAACGGGGCAAGGGGAAAGGTAGGGCGCTTCGGCGAACCTCCCTTTCCCTGTTTCCCCATTCCCTTTTCCCCGGTTGATGACCCACTTGGCTTCCGGCAACTCGCTGAGTAGCTTCGTTGGCTTACGGTTACCGGACTCACGGACGTTTCAGGCACAGGACATCGAGGACCAGGATGGCAACGCGCATTCGGCTCCGGCGGGTGGGGCGCAAGGGACAGGTGTCGTTCCGCATCGTGGTGGCCGACTCGGAAGCACCCCGGGACGGCCGGTTCGTCGCCACGATCGGGCACTACAATCCGCGCACCAACCCCGCCGAGATCCGGGTAGACGCGGAGCGAGCGCAGACATGGCTGGCCCGGGGCGCGCGACCGACCGATACCGTCCGGTCCCTGCTCAAGAAGGCGGGGGTGTTCGGCAAACGGCCCGCATAGTCGGGCGGCTGCGGAAGCCGCACGGCCAGAAGGGCGAGGTGGCCGTCTTCCCGCTGGTGGCGAATCCCGGGGCGGTGTTCGTGCCCCGCGCCCGGCTGTTCGTGGTGGACGACGAGCGGGTCGTCCTGGCGGGACCGCTGGTGGTGGCGCGCCGCCGCGCCTACCACCGCGAGTGGCTGCTGAGCTTCGAGGGCGTCACGACGCGGGAAGCGGTGGAGTTGTGGCGGGAGCGACTCGTCGCGATCGACGACGGCGATGCTCACGGTTAACGTCGTGACGCTGTTTCCGGAGGTGTTCGCCGCGCCGCTCGCGGCCAGCATCCCCGGGCGGGCGGCGGCGAGCGGGCGAGTGCAGTTCCGCGTCGTGCAGCTGCGCGACCACACGCACGACCGGCACCGCACGGTGGACGACTCGCCCTACGGGGGCGGCGCGGGCATGGTGCTCCGGCCGGAGCCGTTCTTCGAGGCGGTCGAGGCGCTGGATGCGGAGCCGCCCATCGTCCTGCTGTCGGCGCGAGGCCGGCTGTTCCGGCACGACGACGCGGTGCGCTTCGCGGTGGGCCGGCAGCTGACGCTGCTCTGCGGGCACTACAAAGACGTGGACCAGCGGGTGGTGGACGGGCTGCGCGCGGAGGAGCTGTCGGTGGGCGACTTCGTGCTGTCGGGCGGGGAGCCGGCCGCGTTGTGCGTCATCGATGCCGTGGTGCGGCTCCTCCCGGGGGCACTGGGGGATCACGAGTCGGCGGCGACGGATTCGCATTACGACGGGCTGCTCGCGCCGCCGAGCTACACGCGGCCGCCCGAGTATCGCGGGATGCGGGTGCCCGAGGTATTGTTGAGCGGCGACCACGCGAAGATCGCGGCGTGGCGGGCGGCGGAAGCCGAGCGCCTGACGCGCGAGCGACGGCCGGACCTGTGGGTCCGGTACGGGGACGATCGAGGCTAAGGGTGCGCGTATGGAGCGGCTGCGGGCGATTCAGCGCGAAGGGATGCGGACCGACCTCCCGGTATTCGAGCCGGGGGACACGGTGCGCGTGATGGTCCGGGTGCGCGAGGGTGACAAGGAGCGGGTGCAGGCGTTCGAGGGAGTGTGCATCGGGCGTCGCGGCGGCGGGATCAACGAGACGTTCACGGTGCGCAAGATCTCGGCGGGCGTGGGGGTGGAGCGGATCTTCCCGCTGCACTCGCCGTCCGTCGCCACCATCGAGCTGGTGCGCAAGGGCCGGGTGCGTCGCGCGAAGCTCTATTTCCTGCGGCGGCTCGCGGGCAAGTCGGCGCGGATCCGCGAGAAGCGCGGAGCCCTGCTCACCACCGAGACGGAGAAGCCCCCCGAGTGAAACGGCGCCGCCCCTCGCTCGAGCGCGAAGCCGCGCTCTGGCGGCAGGGGCGGCGAGTCGTCGTCGGCATCGACGAGGTCGGCCGCGGCCCACTGGCAGGACCGGTGGTGGCTGCGGCCGTCGTGTTTCCGCCCGGGATGAAGCCCCTGCGGGGTCTCGACGACTCGAAGTGTCTGTCCCCCGCCCGGCGCGATCGCATGGCACTCGTGATCCGGCGCCGTGCCCTCGCCGTGGCGGTCGGCGCCGCGAGCGTGCGCGAGATCGACCGCCTCAACATCCGCCGCGCCAGCATCCTCGCCATGCGCCGCGCCCTCGCGCGGCTTGGGATCGCACCCACGGACGTCCTCGTGGACGGGCTCCCCTGTCCGGAGCTGGGCGTGCCGCACGAGGCCCTGATCGACGGCGACGCCCGCTGCCAGTCGATCGCCGCCGCCTCGGTGATCGCGAAAACCGTGCGCGACCGTCTCATGGCGCTATTGGCCGCGCGGTATCCGGGATATGCGTGGGAGCGCAACAAAGGGTACACCACCGAGGCCCACGTCGCCGCGTTACAGGCGCGCGGCCCCACCCGTCACCACCGCCAGAGCTTCGCGCCCGTGGCGCAACTAACGTTAGCTATTAGCCATTAGCTAACGGCTAACGGCTCGTTGCCCCAGCTCTTTGTCGAGCACGAGCAGCGCCGCGCGGTCGTTGCCGATCATCCGCAGCGTCTCGACCAGCTGGGTGCTCGTCTTCTCCTCTTCCACCTGCTCGGTGACGAACCACTGCAGGAACGCCTGACTCGCCCAGTCCTTCTCCTGCACGGTCAGACCGTAGAGGTCGTTGATCGCTGCGGAGACCCGTTGCTCGTGGTGCAGCGCCTGCTCGGCGACGTCGAGCGCCGATTTGTAGTCGGCCGGGGGACGCTCGACGGCTTCGAGCGTCACCCGGCCGTTCCGGTCCTGGATGAAGTCGTACAGCCGCATCGCGTGCCCGGCCTCTTCCTGGGCCTGGATACGCAACCAGTGCGCGACGCCGTTCAGATTCTGCGCCGTGCAGTACGCCGACATGGCGAGGTAGGTGTAGGCCGCCGACAGCTCGTCGTGCAGTTGGCGGTTGAGCGCATCCTGGACCGTCTTGGTCAATGCCATGGTTGCCCCGATGGTCGTGGCCGCATGTACTCTCGACCGGTCACCGCTCCCCGCTCCGGTTTCACGCTCAGCTCACGGTGATCTCTTGCACCATCCCGTGCATCACGTGCGGCCGGCCGTCCTGCTTGTCCGGCACATAACAGGTCAGCAGGTACTTCCCGGGAGTCAACGACACCGTGAAGTAGCCGCGCTTCCCCACGTCGGGCCCAATGAGGCCGCCGGCCGGGGTTACGGGCGGAGGGCCCTGCATCCCGCCCTGCCCCCACGCCATGTAGTCTGCCAGCGACTTCCCCTCCGCGAGCCGCTCGATCCCTACTTCATGCATCTGGGCGCCCGCATTCTCGACACGGATCGTGTGAGCCCCGGCCGTGAGGGGCGTCGACAGCTGGAAGGAATAGTCCGCCAGGGTGATGACCACGTCCGCCTGCGGCTCGGCAGCCGGTGCAGCCGTCCCCACGACCTCGAGCCACCGCGTCATGCCCTTGGCGACGTGGGGCATGCGGTCCGGGCTCTCGATGAAGCACACCATGAGGTAGTGGCCGGGCTCGAGCACCGAGGTCGCGTTGGTCGAATCGCCGGGCAGGGCCGCGATCGGGCTGACACCGAACGACATCCAGGCCGCCGGGGGACCGGGCGTACGCATCGCGGAGTCGACGGCGGCCCGCGTCATGCCGGCGGGGATCCCGATGAGGACGACGTGGTGCGGCTCCTTGCCACCGTTCACCATGCGCAGCGTCGTGAGTCCAGCCGGGATCGTGTCGGGCGCCGCGAACGCGAAATCGGTGGCGGTGATGGTCACTGCGTTGGCGCCGGCCGCGGGCGGCGATTTGCGGGCGCATCCCGCGACGAGCACGAGCGAGACGGTGCCGATAACGGTCCAGCGGTGCGGACTCACGGGATTCCTCGCGGCAAGCGGGTGGGGTGATTGTATCCCGTCGAGCCGGGCTCGGCAACCCGGGACGTCAAGGAATGCCCAGCAGCTTGTGCGTCTGGAGGCTGAGGTGCCAGCGCGGGTGCTCGAGGC
>CAZVSO010000104.1:0-10507 GCA_964629425.1 uncultured Gemmatimonadaceae bacterium | reverse complement strand
CCGGGGCCGGGCAGCGGCGCGGTCGGGCTGGCGACGCCGCCGCCCCCGTCCATCGGCTGCCGGTTCTGCGGCCGCACGGTCAGCGCGGCCCTCCCCTTCTGCCCGCACTGCGGGCGACGCCTCGTGGCCCCGGGGTCGGGACCGCCGTGGCGGCGCTGCTACTCGCCGGTGGCCATCGGGATGCGGTTCTGCGCCGTCTGCGGGGCGCCGCTGGAGGAGGGAGGCGCCCTGACGAGCGCGAGCGCGCCGTCGCGCGCAGACTACCGGCTCACCCTCGTCGTCCTCGATGAGTCGGGGCAGTCGGTGCAGCGCTTCGAGCGGGCAAGCCTGGAGACCACGGTGGGGCGCGCGGACGGCGACCTGCGTTTCCCCGACGACCAGTTCCTGTCGCCGCTCCACGCCAAGCTCTCGTGGGAGGGCCGTCGCCTCGTGGTGCGCGACCTCGGCAGCCGCAACGGCACCTGGGTGTTTCTCGACGGACCGCACCGGCTCGCCGACGATGACGTGCTGCTCATCGGCTCGCAGCTTCTGCGGTTCCGCCGGCTGGGCTACCCCGGCCCGCACGCGCGGGACGTGGACGAGACGCAGCGCATGGGCAGCGCCACGCCCAGCGCGGACATTGCGACGCTGCTGCAGCTGCGCGCCGACGGGAGCACGCGCGACGTGATCCACCTGTCGCCCGGCCGGGACGTCTACATCGGCCGCGAGCGGGGTGACTGGATCTTCCCCTACGATCCGTCGATGAGCTCGCAGCACGCCGTGATCCGCTCGGAGGACGCCGACTTCGTGGCGGTCGACACCAACAGCCGCAACGGCGTGGCGCTGGCCGCGCGGGGCGACATCGACCTGCGCGACGGATCGAAGCTCCTGGTGGGCGACAAGCTGTTGCGCGTCGAGCTGCCCGCGTGAAGCGCTGCCCCCTCTGCGCCGTCGAGTACCCCGACGGCACGCGGTTCTGTCCCAACGACGGGCAGACGCTGCGCGCCTCGTCCCCCGCCGCCGATCTGGTGGGCCAGGTGGTGGCCGACCGCTACTACGTGGTGCGCAAGCTCGGCGAGGGCGGGATGGGCCAGGTATATCTCGCCGAGCACGTGAAGATGGGCCGGCAGAGCGCCATCAAGGTGATGAACCCCGCGATGGTGCACGATCCCGACGCGGTGGCGCGCTTCAATCGCGAGGCCGCGAACGCGAGCCGGATCAGCCACCCGAACGTGTGCGCCGTCTACGACTTCGGCGAGACCGCCGACGGCCTGATCTACCTCGCCATGGAGTACATCGACGGCGTGCCGCTCACGACGGTGCTGGAGCGCGAGGGGGCGCTGGGCGTGCGCCGCGCCGCGGACCTCTGCCTGCAGGTGGCCGACGCCCTCCAGGCCGCGCACGACCTGGGCATCGTGCACCGCGACCTCAAGCCGGACAACATCATGCTCACCCGGGGCCGCTCGGGCCAGGAACTGGTCAAGGTGGTCGATTTCGGCATCGCCAAGGCCATGGGTGGCGACGCCGGCGGGCAGAAGGTGACCAAGACCGGACTGGTGATCGGGACGCCCGAGTTCATGAGTCCCGAGCAGCTCGCCGGCGACAGCGTGGACGGCCGCAGCGACCTGTACTCGCTGGCGCTGGTGCTCTACCGGGCGGTCACCGGCAAACTGCCGTTCGAAGGCGACACGGCCCAGGAGATCATGGTCAAGCGCCTCACCGACGAGCCCAAGCCCCTCGCGCAGGCGCGTCCCGATCTCCCGTTCCCCCCCGGGCTCCAGGGCTGCTTCGATGCGGCCCTGGCGCGCCTGCCGGCGCAGCGCTATCAGTCGGTGGCGAAGTTCGGGCACGACCTCGCCGGGGCCGCCGGCATCCAGCGCGCAGGCGGCCCCGACATGCCCTTGCCGCCGACCCGTGCTGACGCCGAGGGCAAGACCCAGCCCCTCGATACCGCCATGCGCCGCCAGGTGGCGGCACCACCGCCGCGCGCGGCCCGACCCGCGGCGCCGGCTCCAAGGCGCCGGTCGCTCGTTCCCCTCGCGGTCGCGACCATCGTCGTGCTGGGCGGAGGCGCGGCGGCGCTCGCCCGGTTCGGAGGCGACCCCGGGACCGGTGACACCGGAACGGTCGATACGAGCGGCGGGCAGAGGACGTCGCTCGGGGTCACGCCACCAAACGGCCCGGGTCCGGTCAGCGACAGCCAGCGCACACAGCCGGTGGACACCGTGCGCGGCGCGACCACGCGCCCGGGCATCAGCCTGGCGGCCGTGCCGGACCTGCTCGAGCGGTTGATCGAAATGCCGGCGCGTGTCATCGTGGACTCCGCGACCATGGTCTACAACACGAGCGGCGTCGCCCGGGCGGACCGTGCGTTCGCCGCCTGCCTGAACGCCGACGCGCAACGCACGCTCGGCGCGACCGCGGAGGCGCTGCGCTGGGCGCGGATCGGCCTGAACCTCGATCCGGGTCTCGCCTCGTGCCGCGCCCTGGTGGACGATCTCAGCGGGCAGCCCTAGCGCCATGTTCCGCCGCACTCCCCCCCCGATCCGCCTCCAGGTCTTCGGCAAAACCGACCTCGGGAAGACGCGCGACCACAACGAGGACTGTTTCCTCGTGGCGGACCTGTCGCGTCCCGAGGCCTCGCTCGGCCCTCGCGTGCGGGACCATCAGCTGGGCGAGCGCGGCTCACTGTTGATCGTCGCGGACGGCATGGGCGGGGCGGCCGCGGGCGAGCTCGCGAGCGAGATGGCGACCGAGACGATCTTCGACCACATGGTGAAGTCGTGGCGCAGCGAGCCCGAGGCCACGCCGCAGCGGTTCGCCTATCGTCTCAAGGAAGCGGTGGACGTGGCCAACGGCCGGCTGCACGCCTTCGCGAAAGCGCACCCCGAGGTGCGCGGCATGGGGACCACCACGACGGCCGTCGGGCTGCTCGGGGACCAGGCGTTCTTGAGCCAGGTGGGCGACAGCCGCGCCTACCTGATCCGCGACGGCGAGGCGGTCCAGCTCACCAAGGACCAGTCGCTCATGCAGCGGCTGGTGGAGGCGGGCGAGCTGACCGAGGAAGAGGCGGCGCAGAGCGAGCGGCGCAACATCATCCTCCAGGCGCTGGGACCGGACGCCAAGGTCAAGGTGGACCTGACGCACCAGGACATGCGCCGCGGCGACGTGCTGGTGCTCTGCTCCGACGGCCTCTCGGGGCAGGTCAAGAAGGAGGAGATCGCGGCCATTGCCGGGGGCACACGGGACCTCGCGGCCGCCTGCGACAAGCTGATCGGCCTCGCCAACGAGCGCGGCGGCCCCGACAACATCACGGTCGTCCTCGCCCGGTTCGACGGCGACGGGCTGCGCTCGTCGCGGGCGGGCGACGAGGTCGGCCACCGCGTGTATCCCCTGATCGACACCGAGACGAGCACGGAGCCGGTGCCGATCTACCGGGGCAGCCCGCCGCCCGTCCCGGCGCGGACGACGCGCTGGCGGCTCGCGACGCTGGTCGTGGTCGGCGCGGTCCTGGTCGCGGCAGCGCTCTACTGGGCCGCGAAGCGGCCGTGAGAGCGCGGTTCAAGATCCTCTCGGGCGCCCGGGCCGGCGACGTCGAGATTTTCCGCAAGGGCTACATCGGCGTGGGCCGCCATCCGCTGTCCGACGTCCGCTTCGACACCGAGCGCGATCTGGACGTCTCGGCGCGCCACGCCGCGGTGATCCGCCGCGGCGACGGGTTCGTGGTGCAGGACCTGAACAGCCGCAACGGCACGTTCGTCAACAGCCAGCGCATCGACCGTGAGACCCCGCTGGCCGACGGCGACGTGATCGGGTTCGGGACCAACGGTCCCGCGGTCGAGTTTCACAGCCTGCCCTCGGACGACGCCCAGCCGGCCGCCGCCCCGGCGTCCGTGTCCGGACCGCCGATCGCGGTCGCGATCCCGGCGGGCGAGCCGGCGCCGCACCGCTCCAGCACTGCGGTCCGCGTCGCGATGGAAGTGGCGCGCCAGACCCGCAGCCTGCGCCGCACCACCATGATCCTGGTCGCGGCCCTCGTCGTCAGCGCCGTGGGCTTCGCGACCCTGCGGTGGTGGGACGCGGGGCAGCGCGCCCGCGAGCTGGCCCGCCTCCAGGCCCGCGCCGACAGCCTGAGCCACGAGAGTCAGGCGCTGCTGGCGCGGCTCCAGAGCGAGATGGCGATGCTGCACGACGCCTTCGTGAGCGCGCAGGCCGAGGCCGGACGCCTGCAGCGCGAGCTGGCGGCTGCGCCCGACGCCGCGACCGTGGCCCGCCTGCGCGCCGCGCTCGAGGTCGCCGAGCGCCGCCAGACGCAGCTCGCGGGCGCCGCCGGCGTGGACTACCGCGGCATCGCGCGCGACAACCAGAACGCCGTGGCGCTCATCCTGGTCGAGTTCTCCGAGAGCGAGCGCATCAGCGGCACCGCGTTCGCCGTGGATTCCCAGGGCACGCTCGTCACCAACGGACACGTGCTGGTCGGCGAGCGGGGCGACCGCCGTCCCCGGCGGATCGCCGTGAAGTTCACGGGGAGCCGGCAGTGGTTCGAGGGCCGCATGGTCGGCACGTCGCCGCAGAGCGACGTCGGTGTGCTCCGGGTCGCGATCCGCGGCGGCACGCCGCGCATCGCCGGGCTGGCGCGCACGCTCGACGGCCTCGAGCGCGGCGACCCCGTGGCCGTCATCGGCTACCCGCTCGGCCTCGAGCTCCCCATGCAGGGCAGCGGCCTCGACGCCATCGCCGAGCCCACGCTCACCGCCGGGACCGTGAGCAAGGTGCTGAGCACGGTGGTGCAGGTGGACGGCTTCGGGGCGCCGGGCTCGTCGGGCAGCCCGATGTTCGATCGCAGCGGCCGGGTCGTGGCCGTGCTGTACGGCGGGGAGCGCGACGCGTCGGGGAACATCATCTACGGCGTGCCGGCTGCGGCGGTGGTCGACTACCTGCGGACGCTCAGGCTGGCCCCCTAAAGACCTAGAATGCAGGGAAACCCCTCGTCACTTTCGTCTGGCAACCACTTGCAGCTTGGCGTCTTGCAACGTCTCTGGCAGCTGACGGCTTCCGACTGTCAGCTTGCAGTGCGCAGGAGGTACCGCGCGGCGGCCCTTTGCATGAGCGCCTGCCCGTGCCACGCGCACAGGATCGGCGCCGTGCCGGGAATCTGGCGCGCGAGTCGGGGATGCCCGAACAGCACGACGAGCGCCGCGCCCGGCACGAGACGCCGCAGCGCCGCGGCCGAGCGGCTCCCCAGCCCCGCCCTCCCCTTCCACGACCGTGGCTCCGCGTAGACGAGCACCACCCGCTTCCCGCTTCCCGCTTCCCGCTTCCCGTCGTCGAGGGCGATGCCGGCTTGACGAAGCGTTGCGTGCAAGACCTCGCGCGGCCCGACCACGTACGGCCCCCCGACATCGTCGTCGACGATCGCCACCGAGAGCGCATCCCCCAGCCGCAGTGACCCCACGTCGCCCCGCACCATGTGGAGGGCGCGGTCGGCCAGCCCGTCCGCGAACGCGCCGTGCGTGACCAGATCCGGCTCTACCCGTCCCCCTTCCCCCGTCCCCCGTCCCCATTTCTCCACCGCCCGTTCGTACCGCGCCAGCGCCTCCTCCGCCCTCGCGACCGCGATCTCGCCCCCCACCGCGCGATCGAGCGCATCCACCACGGACCGGAAGTCCTGCGGGTAGAGCAGCATATCGCACCCGGCGGCTACGGCCGCGACCGTGGCGGGCGCCTCGGGCCGCTCGGCCCGCGCCCCGGCCATGATCAGCGCGTCGGTCGCCACGAGCCCGTCGAAATGGAGCGCCTCGCGCAAATAGTCCAGGATCTCCCGGTCGAAGGTCGCCGCGCGGCCGGAAGGCGCCCAGGCGGGATACGCCACGTGCGCCGTCATCACGCCCCCCACGCCCGCGCGGATCGCGTGCTCGAACGGCTCGCCGTCCACGCGCTGCAGCTCGGCGGCCGGCGTGGTCACGCGGGGCAGCGTTGCGTGGGAATCGACGGTCGTGCGGCCGTGTCCCGGATAGTGCTTGGCGCAGGCGAGCACGCCGTGCTCCTGGCAGCCGCGGACCCAGACGGCCGCGTGCTCGCCCACGCGCAGCGGGTCGGCGCCGAACGAGCGGGTCTGCACGATGGGGTTCCGCGCCTCGAGATCGAGGTCGCACACGGGCCCGAAGGCCCAGGTGATGCCGACCGCGCGCGCCTCGGTCGCAGTGATCAGGCCGGCGGCGTGCGTCGCGTCGAGGTCGTCGAGATAGCCCAGCGCGGCGGCCGACGGCAGCTCGGTGAGCCCCTGCACCTGCTGCGCGGCGCCGCGCTCGAGATCCGCGCCGACCAGCAGCGGCCGCCCCGCCTGGGCGTGCAGGTCGCGGGTCAGCGCGGACACGGCCTCGCGGGTGCCGCCGAACACGATGAACCCGCCCACGCCCGCGGCGAGCGCCGCCTCGATCTTGCCGCGCTCGTGCTCGAAGCCGCCGCCCGTGCTGCGCCAGCGCAGCGAGGGGAGCACGAGCCGGGCGAGCGACGACCTCACGCGGGCGTGATGTGGCCCAGGACGCGCGTCCCGCGGGCCCCCGTGGCACCCGGGAGGTTGCCCGCCCGGCCGCTCAGGGTCAGGTACCCGAGGAAGGCGAACGCCAGCGCCTCCTTCGCGTCACCGTCGAAGAACACCTGGTCGAACGGCACGACGAGCCGCGGCCGGATCCGTGCGGCGAGCTGCTCCACCAGTGCCGGATTGCGCGCCCCGCCCCCCGAGATCAGCAGCTCGGCCTCGGGCCCCGCGGGCGTCAGCCGCTCGATCCCGCTCGCGACGGTCTCCACAGTGAGGGCCGTGGCGGTGGCGACCGCGTCGTCGTCCGACCCGCCCGCCGCGCGCACGTCGGCCAGCAGCTTGGCGGCGTAGTCGGTCCCGAAGCGCTCCCGCCCCGTGCTCTTGGGTGCCGGCTGCGCGAAATAGGGATTGGCGAGCAGGCTCTCGAGCACGCGCGCCACCGGCCGGCCGCGGCGCGCCCGCTCGCCATCCCGGTCGAAGGCCGCGTCCGGGTCGATACGGCGGATGATGGCGTCGATCACCGCGACGCCGGGACCCGTATCGCAGGCGACCGCACCGGCGGTGACGCCGCGCCGCGGCACCCAGGTCACGTTCGCCATGCCGCCGATATTGAGCAGCAGGCGGCCGCGCTCGGGGTGGCCGAACAGCATCACGTCCACCAGCGGCACGAGCGGGGCGCCCTGGCCGCCCGCCGCGACGTCGCGCGAGCGGAAGTCGCTCACCACGGGCACGCCGAGCCGCTCGGCCACGATCGCGGGGTCGCCGAGCTGGAGGGTGGCGCGCCCCGGCTCGTGCCACACGGTTTGTCCGTGGGAGGCGACGAACGCGAGCTTGCCGGGCGCCAGCTTGTGCGCGGCGAGCAGCTGCAGCACCGCGCCCGCGAAGCGCTCGCCCAGCGCCACGTGCAGCAGCGCCAGGTCGCGGGCGCCGCCCCGCGCGATCGCCTCCACCATGGCCTCGCGCTCGGACGCCGCGTAGGGCTCCTGGCGGAACCCCACGAGGCGCGCGTCGAGCGGCGACTCCGTGATCCGGACCAGGGCCGTGGACACCCCGTCCAGCGACGTGCCCGACATCACCCCCACTGCCATCAGCTCCATCACGTTGGCCGCACTCCCGGTGGGTCGCCCACCACGCGGCGCACCAGGCCGCCCGCCTCGTTCAGCCTGCGCCGCGCGTCGTCGCGCGCGAGGCCGCCCAACAGCATCACGATGGCGAGCCTGACGCTGCCCTCGGCGCGGTCGATCGCCTCGCGTGCCCGGGCGCGGTCAACCCCGCAACATTCCATGACGATGCGCTCGCCCCGGTCCCGGAGCTTGTCGCTCCACGCCATGAGATCCACCATCAGGTTGCCGTACACCTTGCCGAGCCGGATCATCGCGCCGGTCGTGATCGTGTTGAGGACCAGCTTGGTCGCGGTGCCCGCCTTCATCCGGGTCGAGCCGGTCACGGCCTCGGGACCGACCCGGGGAACGATCACGACGTCGCAGGTGTCGGCGAGGCTCGTGGGCGGGTCGGCGCAGCACACGAATCCCGTCACCGCGCCGAGCGCCTGGGCGCGCGTGAGCGCGGCGGCGACGAAGGGTGTCGTGGCGCTCGCGGCGATGCCGATGACCACGTCCTTGGGGCCGACCTGGCCGGCATCCATGGCGGCGGCGCCGGCGTTCACGTCGTCCTCCGCGCCTTCCTGGCCCCGCAGCAGCGACTCGTAGCCGCCCGCGATGATCCCGACCACCATCTCCGGGGGCGTGCCGAACGTCGGGGGGCATTCCGACGCATCCAGCACGCCGAGTCGCCCCGAGGTACCGGCGCCGACGTAGAGCAGGCGCCCGCCCTTGCGGAACGCTGCGACCACGAGGTCGATGGCGCGCGCGATCTGTTCGCGTTCCCCGCGCACCGCCACCGGCACGAGCGCGTCCTCGGCGTTGATCGAGTCCACGATCTCGAGGCTCGAGGCGACGTCGATCCGCTGGGTCCGCGGGTTGCGCTGTTCTGTCAAACGAGGGTCGTAAAACGGCGGCTGGGTCATCAACCCCCGACGGTGAGGGAAAGCGGGAAGCGGGCGGCGGGAAGCGTCCGACGTCGGTGCCAATCTAGGTGTTGACCGCTGACACGGTCAACGCGCAGTATAGAGCATGCGCACACTACTTACCCGCGTCAGTCTCGTCCTCGCCTTCGCCGCCTGTCACGGCGCCGCCCGTGCTCCCGAAACCGCCGCCCCCGCCCCACCCCGCGCCGGCGCCGCCCGGCCCGCGGTGGTCACCGGGCGTTCCGAGATCCCCTCGAGCTGGCGGCTCGCCGGCAAGGCGGTCCCGGTCACAGGGGCCCGGGCCATGGTCGTCACGGCGCATCCGCTCGCGAGTCAGGTCGGGGTGGACATTCTCAAGCAGGGGGGCAACGCGATCGACGCGGCCGTGGCGGTGGGCTTCGCCCTGGCGGTGGTCCTGCCGGACGCCGGCAACATCGGCGGCGGCGGGTTCATCGTGTACCGCGAGGCGGGCGGGCGGGTCCGTACGCTCGACTACCGCGAGGCCGCGCCGGCGAGGGCGACCCGCGACATGTATCTCGACTCCCTGGGCAACGTCACCGACCACAGTGTGATCGGGCATCTCGCGGTGGGTGTGCCGGGGAGCGTGGCGGGGATGCACGAAGCGTGGAAGGCGCACGGCCGGCTGGCGTGGGCGGCGCTCCTGGCGCCCGCGGTCCGGCTGGCGCGGGACGGGCACGCGATCGACAGCGCGCGCTCGGACGACATTCGCGACTATGACGAGGTGCTCGCCCGCTTCCCCGCCTCCCGCCAACAGTTCCTGCCGGGTGGGCGGCCCCCGGCCGTGGGCACGCTGTGGACGCAGCCCGATCTCGCCAAGACGCTCCAATTGATCAGCGACTCTGGGCCCGACGGGTTCTATCGCGGGTCGATCGCCCGGCTGATCGTCGCGGAGATGCAACGCGGCGGCGGGCTGATCACGCTCGAGGATCTGAAACGCTACCGCGCCAAGTGGCGCACGCCGATCCAGCTCTCCTATCGCGGCCACACGATCTACTCGATGCCGCCGCCCAGCTCGGGCGGCGTCACGATGGGCCAGATCCTGAACATCATGGAGGGGTTCGACACCCTGCCGCCGCTGGGGAGCGCGGGCTACACGCATCGCGTGGCCGAGGCGATGCGGCGCGCGTTCCAGGACCGCAATCGCTGGCTCGGCGACCCCGACTTTGTGGACATGCCGCTGGAGCGCCTGCTGTCCAAGTCGTACGCGGCCGGCCTGCGGGCGCAGATCGATCTCCAACGGGCCACGCCCACGGCGCCGCTCGAGGCGTCGTCGCGTGAGGGGTTCCACACCACTCACTATTCGATCGTGGACGCCGAGGGCAACGCGGCGTCGGTGACGACGACGCTGAACAACGGGTTCGGCAGCGCGGTCACGGTCACGGGGGCCGGGTTCCTGCTCAACGACGAGATGGACGATTTCACCTCGGCGCCGGGCAAGCCCAACATGTACGGACTGGTTCAGGGTGAGGCGAACGCGATCGTGCCGGGCAAGCGGATGCTGTCGGCGATGACGCCGTCCATCGTGCTGGACCGCGACGGCCGGCTCCTCATGGTGGTGGGGACGCCGGGCGGGCCGACGATCATCACGACCGTGACCCAGGTGATCCTGAACGTGCTGGACCACGGCATGTCGCTGCCGCAGGCCGTGGAGGCGCCACGGGCGCATCATCAGGCGCTGCCCGACGTGCTGCGCTACGAGCGCGGCGGTCTGAGCGACGCGACGGTGAGCGCGCTGCGGGGGATGGGGCACCAGATCGAGATGCGCCGCGGCACGAGCGGGATCGTGGCCGCGATCATGCGCACCGCGACCGGCTGGGTGGGAGTGGCGGATCCGCGGTACGCGGGGGGTGCGGTGGGGTGGTGAGGGGGACGTGGGGGTGTGGGGGTGTGGGAGTGTGGGAGTGTGGGAGTGTGGGAGTGTGGGGTGTGGCGGGGCAGTG
>CAZVSO010000103.1:0-10524 GCA_964629425.1 uncultured Gemmatimonadaceae bacterium | reverse complement strand
AGGCCGGCGGAAGGTGAGCCTCATCACTTCCCGCCAGCCCCGGCGCCACTGGCACACCGTGGGGCGGACACGTTGCCGAGCACGGCGGTCGCGGGGAACTGCATCGCCGAGTAGATGGAGAATGACTCCGAGCCGCGAGCGGGACAGCCGCATGCGGGCTAGAATCTACGCGCCCCCCCGGAGGAGGAACCCCCATGTCCACCTGGCACCGCCTCGGCACGAAAGCGGAGCTGCTCGGCCGCGTTCCCTTCGCGATCAAGCTCGAACGTCACCGCATCGCGGTCTTTCTGCACGAGGGACGCTTCACCGCGATCTCCGACATCTGCAACCACAAGGGGGGCCCGCTGTCGGAGGGGCGCGTGCGCGGCGAGTTCGTGATGTGCCCGTGGCACGGCTGGGAGTACAGCGTGCTCACCGGCAAGGGCCCGGAGGGCTACGACGAGGAGCAGGTGCCCGTCTTCGCGGTCGAGGAGCGGACCGACGGCGTGTACGTCCAGACGCCGCCCGTCATGCCCCGCAAGCTCATCAAGCACAAGCCGTCGCACCTGCTGGAGGAGCACGCCAAGCCCGCCGGCGCGCCGCCGCGCGTGCTCGGCCTGTCCACGACGGCGATGGACGACGCCAACCCGCGCTTCTCCACCTCGGACGCCCTGCTGGAGCACGCGATGGTGCGCGCCAAGGAGCTGGGCGCGGACACGCAGACCATCCGGCTGCGGGACCTCAAGTTCCGCCCCTGCGAAGGCAACTACTCCAAGGCGGCGCACGCCTGCACCTGGCCCTGCGCCATCACCGAGCGCGACCCCGACGACCAGCTCACCGCCGTGTACGAGGGGCTCGTGCACTGGGCGGACGTGGTGGTGCTGTCCACGCCGATCCGCTGGGGCAACGCGTCGTCGCTCTACTTCAAGATGATCGAGCGGCTCAACTGCGTGCAGAACCAGGTCACGATCCACAACAAGGTGCTGATCAAGAACAAGGTCGCGGCGTTCATCATCACGGGCGGGCAGGACAACATCCAGGCGGTGGCGGGCGGGCTGCTCATGTTCTGGTCGGAGCTCGGCTTCCTGTTCCCGCCATTCCCGTTCATCGCGCACTCGCGCGGCTGGGACGCCGAGGACATGCAGAACAACGTCCGTCAGGTGAAGGCGAGCGAGACGTTGCGGGAGGCGTCGCGCGAGCTGGCCGAACGGGCGCTCGACTTCTGGAAGATCCTCGACGAGCACAAGGCCGAGATGGACAAGCCGATGGAGCGCGCCGGCCGCAAGGCGCAGCCCCTCGGGGCCCGCGAGGAGGCGATGGTATGAGCACGCGGATGGACGTCGCCAAGGCCTACGAGAAGGCGCTGTTCGCCGGCAAGATGGACGAGGTCGGCGGCTATTTCACGGACGACGTCGTGTACTGGGTCGCGGGCGCTCCACCGATCGGCGGCGAGTGGCGGGGCCGCGACGCTGTGATCCGCTCGTTCGAGAAGCGCGAGTCGGGCCTCGGCGCCGCCGACTGGGGCTACGAGGACGTGTGGCGCGACTGGTACGACGCCGACGACCGCGTGATCGTCGAGATTCGCGAGCGCAGCTGGCTCAAGTCCGCCCCCAAGGACGTCATGGACCAGCGCACGTGCGTGGTGATCAAGTTCCAAGGCGACACGATCTGCGAGCTGCGCGACTACACGGACGCGCACGTCTACGAGGAGTTCCTCAAGCGGCACCGCAACGAGCTGCCGAAGTTCAAGCGGACGTAGACGGACACCCGCAACAGACACAGCAGCAGACGCACAGACGCACCAGGCCACTAACATAGTCGCCGTCGCCTGTTCCCCCGTCTGATCCGCGATCCGTCAGGCCGTTCGCCATTCATCGTTCCCCCTTCCCCGACAGGGGAGGCGGCCAGGGGGAGGGGTACCAAATGCGACGTCATCTCCACTTTGAAAACGGCACACGGGAAACGGGACACGCTCGCTGCCTTCACGTTTCCCGTATTCCCGTTTCCCGCTATATTCACTGCCATGCTGAGACTCAGACTGGCCTTCGGTGCCGCGCTCGCGGTTGCGTTGATTGCCGCCGTGCCGGCCACCCCCACGCCCCCACCCCCGACGATCGCCGTCTACAAGTCGCCGTCGTGCGGCTGCTGCGCGAAGTGGGTGGACCACCTCAAGACCAGCGGCTTTCAGGTCACCGTGCACGACCAGGACGACCTGACCGAGACCAAGGCGACGCTGGGCGTACCCAGGGCCTTGGGCTCCTGCCACACCGCGGTCGTCGGGAGCTACGTGATCGAAGGCCACGTGCCCGCCGATCTGATCCAGCGCATCCTCAAGGAGCGGCCCGCCGTGCGCGGCCTCGCCGTGCCCGGCATGCCCGCGGGCTCGCCGGGTATGGAGGGGGGACGACAGGACCGGTACGAGGTGCTCACGTTCGCACAGGACGGGAAGACCACGGCATACGCGACGAGATAGCGTCAACGGACAGACGCAACAGACGGACAGCTAGACGCACAGACGCGTAGACGCACAGCGGTGAACAGGCGACAGCGAGTGCAGTCAGCAGGTCTACCTCCGCCCCAACACCTGTTCTCTCCTGTGCGTCTGCTGCGTCTGTGCGTCTAGTCTATCGCCGCTGTTCTCTCCTCCCTGCCCACCAATACAACGGCACCCCGATGAGCAACGCGGCTCCGGCGTACACCCATGCCTCCGCGATCGACCGCGTGCGCGCCAGGTAGCCCCACCCTGACTGACCCGCTACCCCCCCCAGATTTGCGAAAAACGAATCGAGCGAGATGATCGTCGCACGCTGGGCCGAGGGGATGTGGTCGTTCAGGAACCCTTGTTTGACGGGCATCGACACGCCGAGCGCCACCCCGTAGACCAGGTACAGGCCGACGACCGCGACGAAGGACTGCACCCCCGCCTTCCCCTGCGCCACCAGGCCCAGGGCGCCGCACGCGACGATCATGGCCGCCTGCACCGCCACGGACAGCGTCAGGATCCGTGGGCGGCTCACCCCACGAGCCGCCAGGGGCCCGACGAGCGCGTTGCCCGCTATGGTGGACAGGGCGAGCAGCGCAGCGATGACGCCGGACACCCAGACCAACTCACGGCCCAGCAGGTCGAGAAAGTAGCGCTGCCAGCTGTAGAACCCGAAGATCAGGAAGCTCATGTTGACGAGCGATGCCAGCATCACGGGGCGCACGACGCGGTGCGACAGACCATACCGCATGCCCTCGAGGAACATCCGCCGCATCTCCCCGGGCACGCGTGCGAGCGTCAGAGCGCGCGGGGTGTAGCCCAGGTCGCGCATCCGGAACCAGGCGAGGGCGAACAGCGGCACGATGGCGGCCGCGCGCGCGAGGTAGGGCAGCGACAGGTTGACCTGGCCGAGCAGGCCTCCGCCGACCGTACCGACGACCATCGCGGCGCCGAACATCATCTGCCCCTTGGCGAACACGGGTTCGAGCGGCTCGGTGGACCCCGTCGCCTTGAGCGCGTCCACGAGCCAGGCGTCCACGGCGCCCGTGTAGAACGTGTATCCGAGACCGAGGAAGGCCGACGCCCACATGAACGGCCAGAACCCCCACCCTTGCCACGCGATCGTCACGTAGAGCAGGGTCGAGACGAACAGCGTCGCCAGGCAGCACAGCAGCGAGATGCGGCGGCCCACGGTGTCGGCCACGACGCCGGTCGGGATCTCGAACACCATCATGCCGAGCGTGAAAGCGGCGTTGATCAGCATCACCTGCAGGATGTCCATCCCCGCCTGCAGTTTGAACAGCGTATCGATGCCCCAGATCAGCGACATCGCCAGGTTGAACAGCCCGGTGATGCCGAGGTAGGTGCGGACGACATCGCGGCCAGTCACGCGGCCTCGGTGGGCAGCGGCACCGCTGCCCCGCGCGCCTCGTGCCACGAGCGGAGTAGAGCGGCCACGAGGATGATCGCCCCGCCCGCCAGCGCCGGGGCGGTGAGCGTTTCGCCGTGGAGCCACCAGGCCCAGATCGGGTTCAACACCGGCTCGATGAGCAACACCAGCGACGCGTCGAGGGCGGTGACGCGCGGGATCGCCCGGCTGAGGAACACGTAGGCGACCCCGAGCTGGAAGACGCCGAGGTAGGTCACGGTCAGCCAGTCGGCGGCCCGGCTGGGGCCGACCGGCAGGGCGAGGGGCATGGACCAGAGGCACGCCAGGAGGCTCCCAACCACGGCCGCGGCCGCGATGGAGACGCCCTGGCGGGCGAGCCAGCGGTAGCCGATCACTGTGAGCGCCCAGGCGAGCGCGCTCCCCGCGGCGAGCACGTTGCCCAGGACCGGATTCGGGGCCGTGGTGAAGTGGCGCGGCGTCCCGGCGAAGAACAGCACCATCCCGCCGGTCAGCACCGCCATGTACGCCAGGTCGCGCCGGGTCACCCGCTCGCCCAGCAGCCAGGGCGCGAGGACCAGGATGAACAGCGGACTCGTGTTCTGGAGGAATACCGTGTTCGCCGCCGTCGTGCTCTTGTTGGCCAGCACGAACAACGTATTGGTCGCGCCGTAGCCCGCGCCCACGAGCGCCGTCCGCCAGCTCCAGTGGCGCCGCGACTCGGGGATCAGGACGAGGATGGTGACGAGCGCGATCGCGGCGCGGAAGCAGAGCACCTGCCAGCCCGTGAGCTGGGCGAGCTTGATGGCGGCACCGCCGGTCGAGAACAGCACTGCTGCGACGGCGAGTTGAAGCCTGGGATTCACGGCAGTTTCGCCGCCAGCCACTCCCGCGCAATGACGGCGAGATCGCGCCGCTCGACGTCGGCCAGCGCGTTGAGTCGCCGCATCTCCTCGTCCGAGATCGTGCCCGCGAGCTCGTCCAGCGCGGCCTGGAGCACGGGAAATCGTTCGAGCACCGCTTGCCGCACCACCGGCGCCGCCTCGTAGGGCGGGAAATAGTGCCGCTCGTCCTCCAGGGACACGAGATCCAGGGCCTGGATCTGTCCGTCAGTGGAGTTGCCGGCGATCAGGTCCACCTTGCCTTCGGCGAGCGCCCGGTAGGTCAGGCCCAGGTCCATGGCCGTGGGCGGCGCGGCGAACCGGAGCCCGTAGATGCTCGAGAGGCCCGCGAAGCCGTCCGCCCGCTCGAGGAACTCGTAGCCGAACCCCGCACGCCAGCGCCCTGCCACCCGCGCCACGTCCGAGATCTTACGGAGGCCGTGGCGCTCGGCGTCCGCGCGGCGCACCAGGATCGCGAACGTGTTATTGAACCCGAAGGGCCTCGTCCACGTGAGCGCGAAGCGCCGCCCATACTCGGCGCTGACCTCCCGGAACACGCTGTCGCGGTCCCCCAGCAGCGGCAGCTTCAGCACCGCGGCGTGCGCCGTACCGGTGTACTCGACGTACAGGTCGATCTCACCGGCGATAATCGCTTCGTGACACACGAACGTCCCACCCAGGTGCAGCCGCCGCTCGACCGCAAGCCCGGTGCGGCGCTCGATCTGCTGCGCGACGAGCTCGGCCAGGAGATCCGACTCCGTGAAGTTCTTGGACCCCACGACGATGCGGTCGGCGCGCTTGCCGCAAGCGGTCACGAGCGCGAAAGCCGCGGCAGCTCCCGCCACCCACCGTCCGACCGTCACCGCCGCCACGCCAGCCTCCGCTCCGCCAGGCCCAGCAGGCCGTCCGCCGCGAGCGCCAGCAGCGCCGCCGGGAGCGCGCCCGCCAGGATCAGCGTGTAGTCCACGACCGCCACGCCACGGAAGATGTAGACCCCCAGCCCGCCGGCGCCGATCGCCGCGGCGATCGTGGCGACCCCGACGCTCACCACCGTCGCGACGCGGATCCCGGCGAGGATCACGCCCGCGGCGAGCGGCAGCTCCACCATGATGAGCAGCTCCCGGCCGGTCATCCCCATCCCCCGCCCCGCTTCCCGCACCGCCGGGTCCACGCCCGCGATCCCCGTATAGGTGTTCCGCACGATAGGGAGCAGCCCGTACACCACGAGTGCCGCGATCGCGGTCCAGGCGCCGATCCCGAGCAGTGGGAGCAGAAACCCGAACAGCGCGAGGCTGGGAATCGTCTGGAACACGTTCGCCAGCCCGAGCACCGGCGCGCGCCACGCTGCCCGGCGGGTGAGCAGAATGCCGAGGGGGACGCCGAGCGCCACGGCCAGCCCCGTCGAGATGCCGACCAGGTAGAGATGCTGCCCCAGGAGATCCAGGACTTCACGGGCGTTCCGGGCATAGAAGCCGAGCAGATTCACGCGGCCTCCAGGAACGCTCGTACCTCGGGATGGTCGGCGCGCCGGAACTCTTCCGGGGTTCCCAGAAACACTATCCGCCCATCCTGCATCACACCGACTCGCGTTCCCAGCCGCAGGCCTTCCCGGACGTCGTGCGTGACAAACACCATCGCCTTGCCGAGCCGTCCCTCGAGCGAGCGGAACTCGCCCTGCAGCTCGACCCGGGTGATGGGGTCCAGGGCCCCGAACGGCTCGTCGAGCAACAGGAGCGGGGGGTCGGCGGCGAGCGCCCGCGCCACACCCACCCGCTGGCGCTGCCCGCCCGACAGCTCGTGGGGATACCGGCCGGCGAAGGTGGCGGGGTCGAGTCCCACGAGCGCGAGCAGCTCTCGCACGCGCGCCGCGACGCGCTCGGGCACCCAACCCTCCAGCCGCGGCACCAGCCCGACGTTGCGCTCGACGGTGAAATGGGGAAAGAGCCCGACTTCCTGGATCACGTACCCGATGCGGCGCCGCAGCCGCACGGGATCGAGCGCTCCGGCATCCTCCCCGGCGATCCGCACACCGCCGGCGCTCGGCTCGAGCAGGCGATTGATCAGCTTGAGCGTCGTGGTCTTTCCGGATCCGCTGCGGCCGAGCAAAACCAGCGTCTCGCCCGCACCGACCGCAAAGGTTACGTCGGAGACGAGCTCGCGGGCCACCATTCCCCTTCCCCCTTTCCCCTTTCCCGGCAGTGCGTAGCTCAACCCCCGCACCTCGAGCACTGGCGTCATTGGGGCGCCGCCAGGGCCATTATGAAGCGGCCGTCGTCGCTCGTCCCCTGCCAGTGGACCGCCAGCCCGGCGTCGGCGAGCACGCGCCGGAAAGTGTCGGCGGCGTACTTGTAGGAGTGATTCATGTCCAGCCGCTCACCAGGCTCGAGGGTCAGCGTCTCGCCACCGAGCAGGGCGGCCGTGGCGCGGCCGGCGCGGAAGTGCTTCGCCAGGCGATGCAGACCGGGCAGGCGCGGATCGACGGCATCCTCGAAGCGCAGCTCCCCGTCCGCCTCACGGATGCCGACCGCCTCGAGCGGCGCCCAGGCGAAGCGGCGGTTGAGGGGGTTGTCGTAGCCCGCGACCGTCTGCTCGGCGGCGTAGAGCTCGCCGTCCACGAGGATCGTGTCGTCGGGGCGGAGCAGCGCCCGCAGCGCGCGCGCCGCGGCGATCGGGTCGAACGCGGCCAGCGTGTTGCCCAGCAACAGCACGAGCCGGCGCGGCGTCTCGGGCTCCGCGGCGAGCGCCGCGAGATGATCGTCGCGCGTGATGTCGGCCTTGATCCCCTGCGCCGGAAACCGCGCGGCCAGCGCACCCCCGCACGCCATCTCGAGCAGGGCCTGGCTCGTGTCCACCGGAAGATAGGTGACCCGCACGCCGCGCTGCCGCAGGGCCTCGAGGAGCAGGAGGTCCTTGTCGCCCTGGCCGGACCCAAGGCTCAGTACCTCGAGGGGGCGGGGCGGGAAGCGGCTCGCGAGCTCCGCGGCCGAGCGCGCGACGAGCGAGCGCGAGCGCACGAAGTTGCGGTATGCGCCGTCGGAGCACAGCGCGAGCCACGCGCGCACCGAGAGCGGAAACCAGTAGAAGAACTTCTCGGGCAATCGCCGGGCGGCGAAAGCGGAAACAAACTCGTCGGCGAGCGCGTTCTCCGTGAGCAGCGAGTGGATGGGAATCATTCGTGCCGAGCCCATGCTTCAACAAGGGAAGAATAAGTGGAAGCCGCACTCGTCGGTGCATTCGAGTCTGAGACTTACGGGTTGACGACCCTTCCGGCAACCCGTATGGTAGTGGTGAAGCCGTACTGGTGGACATTCCTCAAGGAGGTCGGTATGCACATCGTCGAAACGCAGGAGCTGGTGCCCAGCTGTCATCGTCCCGAAATCGTCGAGACGAGCGAGCTGCAGCCCACCTGCCACTCCTGAGGGAGCGGCGTGACGCGCGTGGGGGCCCGGACGGACATCGGGCCCCCGCCGCATTTCATGGGGCCCCAGCCGCGCCTCGGCTTCGGGGCGTGGGCGCTCGGCGGCGCCGGATGGGGCGAGCCGAGCGACGAGCGCGAGCGGGTCGCCGCCGTGCGGCACGCCGTCGAGCGCGGGATCACCTTCTTCGACACCGCGCCGACCTACGGCAATGGCGCCTCCGAACGGCTCCTCGGCGCGGCCCTCAACCCTCATCGTGAAGCCGTCGGCATCGCTACCAAAGTCGGACCGCACGACGACCCTCGGGACTCACTCGAAGCCTCGCTCCGCCGGCTCGGCACCGATTACGTAGACCTGATCCAGCTTCACGAAACTCTGGGCCGGTGGGAGTGGTCGCTGGAGAAGCTCCACAAGCTTGTGAACGAGAAGAAGGCGCTCGCCATCGGGCTGTGCAACGCAACGCACCTCCAGCTCGCTCGCGCGCTGGAGATCGCGCCGGTCGTGAGCTATCAGGGCTCGTACAATCTGTTCGACCGGGACGTGGAGCAGCGCGAGCTGCCCCTGTGCCGAGAGCGGGGGCTAGCCTTCCTCGCATATCGTCCCCTGGCCTCGGGGCTGCTCACCGGGAAATACGCGGCGGCGCCCGACTTCCCCGAGGACGACCACCGGCGCAAGATCTACTGGTTCAAGGGCCGTGAGTTCGAGCGCCGGCGCGCGGTTATCGAGCGGCTGCGACCGATCGCGGAGCGCCTGGATCTGACACTCGCCGCTCTGGCCCTCGCCTGGGTGCTCGCGCGACCCGGTGTCAGCGTGGTGCTCGCCGGCGCGTGGAATCGCGACCAGGTGAACCAGAACCTCCGGGCGACGACCCAGCACCTCGCACCTGACACCGTGCAAGACGTGGACACCATCGTGGCCGACGTTTTCCGGCCGGCCCGCGCCACGCCCCAGGCCGCCGACCTAGCGAAGGCCTGGGGCGAGCGCGAGCGGTTCATCATCGAGCGGCTGGACGGCAAGACCGCGTACGAGGCAATCGCGGCTCAATGGACGGATCGGGGGCAGCAGCCGATGGTCGCCGCGCAGATCAAGGTGCTCGTGGATCAGCTGGCCGAACAGCGGTTGGCCGTCGCTGATGACTGACGACTGATGACTGATCTCTCGGTGGGCGCCTTCTACAATCCCCACCTGGGGGCCGAGCTCGCCGGGGCGCAGGGCATCGATCACCTCGCCATGGCCGATCCGCCCCGCACGGACGACCCCCACTGGCCCACGATCCGCGAGCGCTACACCCTGCTGCTGCACGACTACCTCGGCCAGCTCTCCGAGCCGCTGGACGAGCGCTCGATCCAACGCGCTCGGGGCCTCGCCGAGCTGTACCGCTCACCCTGGGTGGCCGAGCACTTTCAGTGCCTGCACACCGAGGACGGGACCTACAATCTCAACTACGTGTTCCCGCCGCTGTACACCGAGGAATTCCTCGAGCGCTTCGTCGCCAACGCCGTCGCCCTCAAGGCCCGCCTCGACCAGCCGCTCGTCATGGAGAACATCCCCGGGTTCTTCGACATCCGCGCGAGCCAGATGCCGGAGCCCGTCTGGCTGCGGCGGTTCTTCGAGCGGACGGAAACGGGCTTCCTGCTCGACCTGCCGCATGTCTGGCTGGAGGCGCACTACCAGGGGCGCCGGGCCGAGGCCTGGCTCGCCGAGTTCCCGCTCGCGCATGTCGTCGAACTACACGTGGCGGGAGTCGAAGAGGATCACGATCTGAAAGGCCCGTGGATCGCCCCGGTGGAGCCGTCGGACGAGATGCTCGGTTTCATGGCCGGTGCTGTGGCACGGTGCCCGCGGGCGAAGGCGGTCACGTTCGACGCGTTCTCACCATCGCTAACGGCGGAGGTCCTGTTCCGCTCGGTCGAGCGGATCCGGCGCGCATTGTGAGCGACCGCGCGCTGCACGACCAGGTCATTCGCGCCCTCGCCGACGCGCCGTTCCGCGCGTCGCCGGAGTGGCGCGAGCGCCGTCTCGCCGATCCCGACCGGCTGGAGCGCTACGCCCGGTTCGTCGCCCGGCACTTTTACTACGAGCGGATCGTCCACTTCTTCAAGTACTCGGGGGCGCTCGCGCGCGTCACCGGACGCCGCCCCAACGCCGCGCTGCGCCACCCCGCGTTCGATGCCCTCCTGCCCGCCGCGGTGCTCGGCAGTCGGGAAACGGCTGCTCAGGTGGCCGGCCTCGCGGCGGCCCACGTGCGCGGCGGCGGGCCCTCCCCGGCGATTCCCTACCTCGACGATCTGCTCGAGTACGAACAGGCGATGATGGTCGTCGAGGCGGGGCCACGGGTCTGGAGGGAGGGGAAGGGGGAAGGGGGAAGGGGGACGGGTG
>CAZVSO010000102.1:0-10536 GCA_964629425.1 uncultured Gemmatimonadaceae bacterium | reverse complement strand
CGCCGGCGTGCAGGGGGCCGAGCCTGCGGGCGGTGTCCCCGACCAGGGCGCGGCGGCGCCGCCACGGGGCGAGACGGGGACGACGCTGCGCACGGCGATGGATGGCGCCGTGCCCTCGGGCGTCAGCCAGATCGACGCCACGACCCGCACCACGATCGACGAGCCCGCTACCGCCCCTAACCGTCTCAGCGAGGCCGCCGGGAACGACGGCCCCGCGCGGGCGGTCCCGAAGGGCCGGGTGACGATCATCATCCGGCGGCCGTGACGCGTCTGCGCCGCATGCCGGCCCTGGTCCTCCTCGCGTTCACGGTGGGGGGACCGGTGGCCGCGCAGGACGCGTTGTATCAGCGGTTCAGCGCGTTCACCGGTTGGGAGCTGCGCGGCTATCAGTTCGACGGCACCCTCCCCAACAGCGCCGCCACGCAGTCGTCGGTGCCCGCGGTCATGGTGGTCCCGGTGGGGCGGCGCGTCTCGGTGGATCTCACCACCTACTTCGTCCACTCCAGCCTCGAGGCCGCCGATGGCCGGACGACGGACGTTACCGGCCTCACCGACACCCAGCTGCGGGTGGTGTACACCCTGGCCCGGGATCGCGTGGCCGCCTCGCTCGCGCTCAACCTGCCGACGGGCAGCTCCTCGCTGAGCACCGACGAGTTCCAGGTGTCCGGCGCCGTCGGCTCGAACTTCCTGTCCTTCCCGGTCTCCAACTTCGGCAGCGCGTTCGGCGTAACCGGCGGCATGGCGTACGCGCGGACGTTGGGCGACTGGAACGTCGGGTTGTCAGGCAGCGTGCGCTATCTCGGCTCCTATGAGCCGTTCACCGCGGACACCGCGGTGTACGAGCCGGGCCTCGAGTACCGCGTGCGCGGGGCGGCCGACCGGCTGCTCGGGGCGCAGTCGCGGCTGCTCGTCGGACTGACCGTGAGCACCTTCTCGACCGACCAGCTGTCGGGCTCCGCGGCACTCGCGTCGGGTTTCTATGAGCCTGGGACCCGGCTCATCGGCGAGCTGGCGTTCACGCGGGTCGTGGGCCGGTCGACCGTGACCTTCGCGGCCTGGGACTTCTACCGCACCGCCGGACAGTCGGGCGCCGGCGCGGAGGCCGACAGCAAGGAGAACATCCTCAACGCCGAGCTGCGCGTGGCGCTGCCCGCGGGGCGCGTCGAGGTCGAGCCGATGCTCGCCTACCGCCAATGGAACCCCGCCGACTACCTGGGCGGCCGCCTGTATTCGGGGGCGGTCACGCTGCGCACCGGCCTGAGCGAGCGGCTCTCGGCCAGTGTCTCGGGGCGGTTCGACGACGGCTGGATCACCGACCGTCTCACCGGCGGCGCCGACGTCCGCGGGTTCGGTGCCGCCGTGTTCCTGCGCTACCAGTGAAGATCGCGCGCGCGCGACGGATCGCGCGGATCGCGGTCGTCGCGGTGGTCGTCGCCACCTGCACGGACCGCGATCCGCTGGCGCCTCCGCGCCCGGGGTTCGCCACGATCGACGTGTCGAGCTGGGTCGTCGCGGCACAGCCCGGCGAGCCGCCCGTCCCGGTCGACACGCTCCACATCACCCTGCTGCGCCCGGGCGACAATTCCCCGGCGGTCGACACGCTCCTGCGGCTCGCCGCCAGCGGCGGCGATTCCCTGGTCGTCAATCTCGAGGTGGTTCTGCGTCAGACCTCCGAGAACTTCTTGATCGACGTGCTCGCGCGCGGGCAGGGCGTCACCTGGTACCAGGCCTCGGGGCCGGTCACTATCACGGCGGGCGCCACGGCGCGGGCCGACCTCCTCGCGACCTATGTCGGGCCCGGCTACAACGCCGCGCGGGTCGCCCTGCAGCCGGTGGACACGACCGCCTACGGCGGCGCGCCCTTCACGCTGCGCGCCGTGGTCTACGACTCGCTTGACGTGCCGATCCCCGGCGTGCCCGTGGGCTACCGCGCGGGGAACGCCGCGCTCGCGAGCGTCGTGCAGACCGGCCTCGCCACCGCGACGTTCACCGGGGCCGTGCCACTGCGCGACAGCGTCTTCGTCGTGGCCGAGACCCCGACCCGCCTGCGCGACTCGACCCGGGTGCATATCCTCCCGCCCGCCGCGCAGCTTCAGAAGGTGTCGGGAGACGCGCAGACCGGCGTGGTCAGCAATCCGCTCCCCCTGCCGCTCGTGGTTCGCGTGCTCGACGGCCTGGGCGGCGGGTTCCCGGGCCGGACCATCGGCTGGAGCGTCACGACCGGTGCCGCGACCCTCTCGGCCGCCACGACCGTCACCGACTCCGCAGGCTTCGCCGCCGTCACCGTCACGCCCGCCGCGCTCGGCCCCGTCGGCATCCGGGCCGACGCCGGCGGGCTCGCGGGCTCTCCGGTGACCTTCACGGCGACCGTCGCGGCCGGGACGGTGCGCCAGGTCACCCTCGATCGCGTGCTCGACACGATTCCCAGGGGTGTGACGCTGCAGTACGCCGCGACCGCCAGGGATTCGGTCGGCAACGTCGTCAGCGCGCCGATCGCCTGGATTTCGACCGCGCCCCTCGTGGCCACCGTGAGTCCCACCGGGCTCGCCACTGCGGCGAACGGCGGCCTGTCGCGCATCGTCGCGTCCGCCGGCGGCTTCGCCGACACGGCCGATCTCTACGTCGCGGCGATCCAGACGATCGCCGTGACCCCGGGCGACACGGTGATCACCGCCATCGGGGACTCCTTGCTCCTCGCGAAACAGGCGTTCGACAACTTCGGGCGGCCGCGCGCCGGCCTCGACACGATCCGCTTCACCTCGGCCACGCCGGGCATCGCGGTCGTCAACGCCCTGACGGGACGGGTGCGCCTCACGGGCGCGGGGAACGCCGTCATCGTCACGCGGGACTCGGTCACCGGCGTACAGGGCACCGCCACGCTGCGCGTCAACCAGGTGACCTTCGGCGTCGACAACATTCCGGCCGACAGCGTGCTGGTGGGCGTGGGCGGACAGGCGCAGATCGTCGCCCGGGCGCTGGACCGCAACTTCTACGTCATCGCCGGCAAGACGTTCGGCTGGACCACGCGCAACGCGGGTATCGCCACGGTCAACGCCACCGGCTCGGTGACGGGCGTGGCGATCGGGACCACCTACGCCGTGGACTCGGTGGACGGGTTCAAGGACTCGACCAGGGTCATGGTCGTCTCGGCGCCGCCCGCCGTGCTCCAGTGGGGCTTCGACTCGACCGCCGTCGGCGCCGGCTCCAGCGCGTCCGTGGCGCTGTCGGTGACCCAGCCGCCGGCCGCGGCGCTCCTGGTCACCGTCACGTCGAGCGACACCACGATCGCGAAGCCCGCCGCGCCGACGGCGTCCATCGCGGCCGCCACGTCGGGCACGTCGGTGACGGTCCTGGGGCTGCGGCCCGGCACCGTCGTCCTGACGGCCAGCGGGCCTGCCTACCAATCCGACAGCATGATCGTCGCGGTCGTCTCGACCCTCGAGTTCCGCGAGATCGCGAGCCCGTGCTGCCGGGCGCTCAATTTCTACGTGAACCAGAACGAGACCCGCGTGGTGCAGGTGTGGCTGTCCGACCCGGCGCCGGCGGGCGGGCTGGGCGTCACCTTCGAGTCCGGTGGTGGGACGCTCGTGACCCCGTCTCCCGCGATCATCCCGCAGGGGCAGCTCGCGGCCCAGGTCACCATCCGGGGGCTGGTGCCGGGGCGCGACAGCCTGGTGCCGACCGCCGGCGGGTACACCGGCCGCTTCGCCTACGTGGACGTCGCACCGGCCACGCTCGCCCTTTACGTCTTCCCGTCCACAGTGGGCGTGGGGCAGCTCCTCAACCCGTACGTGCAGATCCCCTACCTGATGGACCACTCCCTGACCGTGGCGCTGAGCGCGGCCCGCAGTCGGGTGAGCCCGATGCCGAGCCCCGTGCTGGTTCTGCCGGGAATCAACTACCAGTACTTCGACCTGGTCGGGTTGACGCCGGGCGCCGATACCGTGACCGCCACAGCGCCGGGCTGGACGGCCGGTGCCCTGCCGGTGATCGTCACGCCGCCCCGGCTCCAGCTGAGCGCTCCGACCTCGCTGGTCGCCGGGGCCCCGAACGCGCTGATGAGCGTGACCACGGCGGACACGACGGGCTACAACCATCCCGTGGCGAGCGCGCTCGCCGTGTCACTCGTCTCGCGCCGGCCGACGGTCGTGGCGATCGACACCGCGACCCTGACGGTGCCCGCGCGCCAGGGATACGCCCAGAGCTACGCCCTGCGCCCGCTCGCGGGCGGCGGCGGCGACTCGGCCTTCATCGTGGCCACGGCGCCCGGCTACCCGGCCGAGTCGATCCTGGTCCGCGTCACGGGACCCGCCCTGAGCCTGGCGCTGACGTACCCCTATCAAGTCGGCATCGGCACCCGGTTCCAGAACGCGGGGTACGTCCAGATCCCCTTCGCCCGGCCCGACACGCTGCGCGTCGCGTTCGGGCACACGCGGCGCGGCATCGTCTCCGGCCCGGACACCGTGCTGGTGCTGCCGGGGACGACGTTCACCTACTTCGAGGTCGCCGGGGACTCGCTCGGCACCGACTCGATGAGCGTCACGGCGCCGGGGTACAGCCCGCCGCCGCCGCAGGAGTTCCGGGTGGTGCCGATCCAGGTGGCGCCCTACACCTTCCCGGGCACGCTCTACACGATCTCGCGTCCCCAGGTCGTGACCGCCTTCGTGCGCGACGCCGTCTCGCCATTCTACTCGCACCCGCTCGTGGCGCCGTTGCTCGTGGATTTCGCCTCGACCGACCCCGCGGTGTTCCAGCTGGACTTGGCGCAGGTCACGATTCCGGCTAACCAGTTCGTCAGTAACGGGGACACCCTGCGGGTCGTCGGTACGGGCACCGCGCGGCTGCGCACCACGGCTCCCGGGGCGGCCGCCGATTCGTCGGGCCCCATCGCGGTGAACCCGACACCGCTGACCGTGGGGCTGTCGTTCCCGCAGGCGGCGGGCCAGGGCCTGCGGCTGGACAACAACTACGTCTATCTCCCCGACGTAGCGCCCGACACCGTGCGCGTGGCCCTCGCGGGCCGCTTCCCGGCGGTCGCGACCGTGAGCCCGGACACGGTCGTGATCCCGAAAGGCGCGACGACAAGCGGACCTTTCCGCATCGCGGCGAACGCCTCCGCGGGCGTCGACACCGTGACCGCGAGCGCGGCGGGCGGCTACGTCTCGGGCACGGCGGCCTTCGCGGCGCGGCCGGCGACGCTCGACGTCGTCGACGTCTTCGGCACGCCGCAGACCACCTCGCCGCCGCTCACCGTGTACATCTATGCCCGGGAGCGCTTCACCGGCGCCCTGCAGAACGCCGCCGCGCCGGTGAGCGTGACGGTCACCTCGACTGACTCCACCGTCGCCCGGATCGACTCCGTCTTCACGTTTGTCACCGGGGCGACGGGCGTCGCGCGCGTGGACTCGAACACCTACTTCGCCGCCGTCCGGATCCGCTTCGTCGGCCCCGGACCAGCGCGGCTCCACGTCTCGGCGACCGGTTTCGCCAGCGACTCGACCAACACTTTCACCGTGACTGGTCCGATCCTGACCTTCGGCTATACAACCGTCACCACCGGGCGCAACCAGGTCTTCCAGTTCCAGTACGTCTCCGTCCAGAACCCGCCGGTGGCCGACCTCGTCGTCCGGCTCGCCCGCTCGGACAGCCTGCAGCTCCCGGCGAGCCAGATCTTCGGGCTCGTCCCGCAGGACTCGGTCGTGATTCAGGCCACGCAGACCTACGAGTATTTCGACGTGATCGGGAAGAACTCGGGCGCCGCCAACCTGATCGCGCGTGCCACCGGCTACTCCGACGCCGTGGCGACCGTGTCGGTGGGCGACCCGCAGCTCGTCGTGCCCGACCTGGTCACCCGGTACGTGGGACAGCAGCCGGTGCTGGAGACCGTGTACACGCTCGATCAAACCGGGGACTACCGGGTCGTCGCGACGCCGCTCGTCGTTACCGTCACCTCGAGCGACCAGACCGTCGCGCAAGCCGATTCCGCGACGCTGACCATCTCGGCGCTCCAAGGATTCGCCTCCACCGCGATCCGCGGCCTGAAAAAGGGGACGGACACGATTGTGTTCACGGCGCCCGACTACCGTCCCGACACGATCAAGGTCACGGTGGACACGGGTCAACTGGCGTTCATCAACCCGCCCAACGGACTGGGCCCCGGCCAGCTTGCGGACTTCGATCTGTACGTGGCGCTGCCCTACTACACGGCGGCCCCGCTCGTCGTGAACCTCAGCTCGTCGAACCCGCTCGTGCTCACGGTGCCGAGCAGCGTGACCATCCCCGCGAACAACTACTTCGCCTACATCCCGGTGACGGGCGTGGGGCTGGGGACCGCGTCGGTGACCGCCACCGCGCCCGGCACGAAGCCGGCCCTTCCGGTCAACGTGACGATCGGGCAGCCGCGGCTCTTGGTGAGCGTGACCTCGACGGGGAGCGTGGGCGTGCCGCGCGCGGCGACGGTCGTCGCGCAGGATGCCAACGGCATTACCCGCAAGGTCACGGCGACGGCCGGTCTGAACGTGTCCCTCGGGTCGAGCGACCCCGTCAACACGACCTTCAACCCGCCGGCGCTCACGATCCCCCTGGGCGGCAGCTCGGCGGCGACGAACGTGAGCTTCGCCGCTCCCAAGAGCTATACCATCACCGCCAACGCGCCGGGCTACACGCAGGGCAGCGCGGTCGCGTCGGCCGCGGGCGCGCTGGTCCGCATGCAGGCCGGCCCGACGTTCGTGCCTCCTGGTGTGATCATCAAGGTCGGCGAGGCGGTGACCTGGCGGAACGACGACACTCAGACCCACACGACCACGTCGGATGCCCCGCTGTGGGACCAGAGTCGGGCCCCCGGCCAGATCTTCTCACGCACGTTCACGGCCACGGGCTCGTTCCCCTACCACTGCAACATCCACCCGGCGATGACGGGGACGGTCACGGTCAATCCCTAGCCTGTCAGACGGACAGACGCGGCAGACGGACAGCAGACGCCGCAGACGTAACAGGCGCACACAGGTGGGGGTAGGGGCGCAGCATGCTGCGCCCCTACCCGCCCTGCTACGTCTGTTCCGTCTGTGCGTCCTGCCCTCGTAACCCGTTGCCCAGGTACAAGACCAGCCCCACTACTGTCGCCGCGCTCACCCCGTACTTGATCGCCGCGGGCGCGTCGCTCGCCGACAGCAGCCCCTCGATCGTGCCCGCGATCACGAGCAGCGTCACCACCGCGCCGATCATCTGCGCGGCGATCGTGCCTTCGACCACGATCGCGTCCCGGCGGGCGCGGTCGCCGGGGGCGATGATCGCTCGTGCGATGCGGAACCCCGCCCCCGCCGAGATGAAGATCGCCGTCAGCTCCAGCACCCCGTGGCCCGCGACGAAGGTCGTGAGGTAGGGCAGGGCGCCGTAGTTGGCGAAGATCCCGAACCCCATCCCGATCGCGAGTCCGTTGTATATCAGCGCCACCACGGTGAGCGTCCCCGCCAGGATCCCGCCGGCGAACACCAGGAACGAGATCCGCACGTTGTTGCTGATGATGAACGCCGCCATGACCGGCAGCTCTTCCGCCTCCGCCTGGGCGTACCCGATCCCTTGCGCCTGCCGCTCCGCCGCCTGCACCGCGCGGCCCACCATCACCGGCATCACTTCCTCGCCGAGTCCCGGTCGCTCGCGCACCACGGCGTACCCGATGGCCGCGGGGACGAAGAACAACAGGGCGCCCGCCAGCACGTAGTGCCACGACCGCACCACCGCGGCCGGGAAGTCGCGCAGCAGGTACCGCCCGACCGGTCTCCGGCGCGCGCCGCGCGCGCGGTACAGCGCGTTGTGGCCCGCGCTCACGAGGCGCTCGAGGTACTCGATCACCCGGGGGTCCACGCCGTAGGTGCGGGCGCGCGCCAGGTCGGCCGCCACCTCCCGGTAGCGAGCGGCGAATGCGGGGATCTCGCCCGGCGCGAGCGTGCCGACCCCGGCGCGCTCGACGCGCCGCGCCACCGCCGCATACTCCTCCCACAAGCTCCGCTTGCGCGCCACCAGCCGCTCCGCCGTCACCGTGGTCCGCCCGGCGGCGCCGCGGCGCGCGCGGACCGCGAAGCGGCTGCGCCGGCGGCGCTGCTCCTCGGCGAACACGGCGACCAGGTACTCCTGGGGATCCGCGGCGCGGCGCGGCACGCGCGCCTCCAGTCGCCGCGCCAGCTCCTGCGTCATCCGCGCTTGCACGCCGGCGTCGAGGGTGTCGAGACGCGCGAGAAACCGGTCGAGCAGCTGGAACTCCGCGTCGGCCAGCTCCGGGGGGCCGGCCTCGACCGGCTCCTCCGCCTCGGGGCCGGACGCGCCCAGCCCCCAGTCGGTCGGCCGGTCGCGCACCACGACGGTGCCCGCGGCGATGTCGCCCAGCCGCTTGTTGCTCGGGTGCAGGGCGATCATGACGAGGGCCGGCAGGGCGGGGGCGAGGGGGAAAAAGCAGTCGGCCAGACGCGTCAGGTTGCGGACCACGGCGGCCGTGGCGGTCAGCGGCCGGCCCGTGTCCATCACGACCCGGATGCCCAGCACCTGCTTGCCCGGCGTACGCCCGCCGTTCAACGCCTCGAACAAAGTGAAGTAGCCGAGCACCAGGAAGCTGACGACGAGCATCGTGAGGGCCAGTGCCCACGACCGCACGCCGCCGAGGGCGCCGGCCGCCCCCTCGGCGCCGCCCAACAGCCCGATCAGGGTCGCGAGCAGCAGGAGGCCGGCGAACAGCACGGTGAGATCCACGAACACCGCGGCCCCCCGCGAGCCGACGCCGGCCAGCTCGAGGTAGACGGCCACGTGCTCCGGCGTTTCGATGCCGTGCTGGCGGCGGAAATCCTGCGGTCCCGGCGGGACTCGCGCGTGCGGCGCCACGTCCTATCTTATCGCCAACCGTGAGCCGGAGCGAGTCCATGGCGGATCTGCGACCGATGAACTTCGGCGAGGTGCTCGACGCCTCGTTGTCGATTTTCCGCCGCCACTTCGGGCTCTTCCTCCAGCTGAGCGTCGTGGTGATGGCCGTCCCCTTCGCGGTCTTCGTGTTCTTCACGACCCGGTTCGCGACCGACTTCCTGGTCCGCCCCATCGCGGCGATGCTCACGCTCATGCCGGTGATCCTGGTCTATTACCTGGCGAGCCTGGTGCTCACCGCCGCGACCGTGCGCTTGATCTCGGACTCCTACCTGGGGCGCGAGCCCCGCTTTCGCGACGCGATCGGGTTGGGCCTGGGGCGGATCTGGCCTCTGTTCCTGGTGGGGTTGGGCAAGAGCGTGCTGCTGGGGTTGATCATCGTCGGGCTGGGGATCGTGGGCGCGGTGCTCGTGCCCGTCACCAAGGCGGCGCCCGCCGTCGGCGCGCTGGGGCTCGCGGCGCTCGTCATCGCCGGCGCGTGGTTCCTGATCTACGTCGCCTGCGGTTACGGCGTCACCACGCCCGTCGTCGTCCTGGAGGATCTGCCGAGCGCGTTCGATGCCTTCGGCCGCTCCTGGGAGCTGACCCGCGGCTCCAAGCGCCGAGTGCTGGGGTTCGCCCTCGTGGCGTTCCTGCTGTTCAACAGCATCCCCAGCCTCGTGCTCCAGGCGATCGCGGCCGCGGTCCAGAAGCAGTCGCCGCTGATCGGCTTGCCCGTCCTGGTCGTCGCCCACGCGGTCCCGATGCTGCTCCTGCCGATCATCTCGTGCGTGTTCACGCTCATGTACTACGACCTGCGCGTGCGGCGCGAGGCGTTCGACCTCCAGATCCTGAGCCAGCAGCTGGGGATCGCCTGATCGACGTGGCGCAGGGCTCGCCGGCCGATTCGCTCCGCCGCGCCCTCGACGAGGTGTTCGCCCGGCCCGCGTACCACTGGGTCGAAGGGCGGCACCCGCTGGAGTGGCTGTCCCAGCTGTGGCGCCGGCTCGGCGACTGGCTCGACACGCTGCAGGCGACCCACCCGGCGTGGCACACGACCCTGCTCGTGGTGCTGCTCGCGGTGCTCGCGGGCCTGCTCGTGCACATCGGGTGGATTGTGTGGCGGGTGACCCGCCCGACGTTGCGCGCGCCCACGGGTCCCGTCGCGCCCGGCGCGCCGCTGCTCGGCGCTCGCGCCCACCTCGAGCGGGCGGAGACGCTCGCGCGCGACGGGCACTACGTCGAGGCGCTCGCCCACCGGTTCCTGGCCGTCGTGCTCCAGCTCGAGGAGGTGCGGGCCGTCGCCTATCACCCCGCCAAGACGCCCGCGGAGTACGTGGCGGAGGCGAGGCTCGACCCCGGCGGCCGGGCCTCGCTCGCGGCGCTGGTCGCGCGGCTGTACCGCCACGTGTTCGGCGCGGCGCCGTGCGACGCGACGGCCTACCGCGACTTCGGCCTCGCGGCGGGAGAGGTGGTGCGCCATGTCGTTCCGGGCTGAGGTCGGGCTTGCGCTGGGGCTCGCGACGGCGCTCGGGATCGCGCTGGTCGCCGGCCGGCGCACCGCTGCGACGCCCACGCTCGACACCCGCACGTCGACGCTCGTCAGCGGCCCGCGCGGCGCGCGGGCGGTGTACGACGTGCTCGCGCGCC
>CAZVSO010000101.1:0-10726 GCA_964629425.1 uncultured Gemmatimonadaceae bacterium | reverse complement strand
GGCGCGCGTATTCCAGGATCATGCGGCCGGAGCCGATGTTGCCGGTGCCGGTCAGGCGAACAGGCGGATGGGCGGATGGGCGGATCGCCGACGCGAAGGCCTCCAACGCGTGGAGATTTCGGTCGCTCAGGTCCCAGCCCCCGTAGGCCACGCCGCGCTCGGCGTCGAACAGCCGGTTGAAGACGACGAGGGTGTCGGCCCCGGCTGCCGCGGCCGTCGCCAACATCTCGACCTGGAAGGCGTCGTCGAACCGGGCGTTCATGAGCTTGAGCGCGAGGTGCAGCGGCATCGGCGAAGCGGCCCGGATGCGGGCCGGCACGTCCCGCAGCCAGCGGAGGATCTGCGCGCGATCGCCCGCCAGCTCGTCCCCCGCCAGCGTCGGCGAGAAGTCCTTTTCGACCAGCAGTGGCGCCTCGCCCCACGCATCCGCCAGCGCCCGCGTCGTGTACGCGTACTCCACGTCGCGAAACGGCTCGTGCAACCGGGGAAGGTGGTACTTGACCGACGGGACCACGAGCAGCGTGCCCGCGCGAGTCAGGTCGCGGCCGGCGCGCACCAGCGTGAGATACTCCTCGAACGAGCGATCCCAGCCTCGACCCTTCCACGTCACCGTCCACCCCTCACGGCCATCGAGGGCGCGGCGCCGCTCGACCGTCATGCGGGATTCGGGGATGGCCCAGGCCGCCATGGCCCTGGCGCCGGCGTCGTCCTGGGCGATCACTGTCTTGAGCACGGCAAACGCGAGCCCCGCCTGGGCGTCGGTCTCGAGCTGGCCCGCGTTCAGCGAGAGCTGGCCCGACCCTTTCCCGATCGGATGCGGGATGGTGACCCCCAGATACCGGGTGCTGAGGTCGATCCCGTAGGCGGTCCGGACGTGGTCGGGGAAATCGCGTGGCAGCTCGCGCTTGAACCGCTCGAAGTCCGTCTCGAGGCGCGTCAGCGCCGGCGCCGCGGCGCGATGCATCAACGACGGGCGGGAGCGGGTGCCGCAGCGCCGAAACGCGCGAGCGCGAAGGAAGGCTCGGGCGCGCGCCGCCCGAGCACGCAGTCGGCCACGAGCTCGCCCAGCGCCGGCCCGTGCTTGAACCCGTGCCCGGAGCCACCACCGATCAGCCACGCGTTCGCCGCGCCCGGGTGGCGATCCACGATGAAGCCCTCGTCGGGGCTGATCTCGTACTGGCACACGCGGGCCTCGAGCAGCGGCGCATCGCGCAGCGCCGGGAAGCGGAATCCCAGGTACGCGCGCACCGCCCGCAGGCCCTCGACGGTGGGCACGCGGTCGCCCGTCGTCGGGTCGAACAGCGGGCCGTGCGTGTCGTCCGCGATCTTGAAGCCGCGGTGGAAGTTGCCGGGAATGCCGTACATGAACCGCTCGCCGTGGTCGATCCACACCGGCAGCGCGTCGTCGAGAAACCGGCCGTCGCCCGGCGGCGTGCCGAAGAAGAACACCTCCTGCCGTGTCGGCCGCACCCGGTCCCCGACAACGTCGGGGAACAGGCGGCCGAGCCACGGCCCGCAGGCGAACACGTAGAGTTCGGCGGTCAGGCTGGTTCCGTCGGATGCCGTGAGGCCACGGAGATCGCTCCCCTGGACCGCGCCGGGCTGCGCCGCGAGCTGCCGGTAGTCACCGCCCTCCGCCACGAACGCCTCCACGACCGCTGCGCAGGCCAGCCGTGCCGAGAGGTAGCCCGAGTCCCGCTCGTGGATCGCCCAGCGCACGCCCTCGTGGTTGATCTGGGGATAGCGCCGGCCCAGCTCGGCGGGTTGCCACACCTCGTGGGCCACGCCCGCCTCCGTGAGGACCGGCAGCGCCGCCCGCTCGAACGCATCGTCCTCCCGGCTCACCATCCACAGCACGCCGGTGCGCCGCAACAGGGGGCGCCGCCAGCGGGCCTGGTGCTCCCGCCACAGCACGAGAGCGCGCGCGGCGAGCCGGGTGTAGATCGCGCGAGGACCGTAGGTTCCGCGGATCACCCGCGTCTCGCCGCCGGACGAGGCCCGGGAGTTCCCCGGTCCCCACGCGTCGAGCAGCGTCACGCCGGCACCGCGGCGCAGCAGGTGCAGGGCGGTCCAGCCACCGAACGCCCCTGCCCCGACGACGACGACGCGCGGTGCCCGGCCCTGGGTCACGATCCGCCGATCTGGTAGGGAGATGCGACGGCCGAAAGGTAGCGCGCCGAGCGCGCCGAGGAACGTGCGGCGGCGCATGTCACCGCGGGGATCCCGCGCGCGCCTCCCGCACGGCGCGCCGTACCGCGTCGCGCTCGGTGGGGTCGAGCGCCGGGCCCCAGGGGTCGTCGCACGCATCGTCCGGGATGACGCCCTCGGCGGCCAGGGCCCAAAGCATGCGGCGCACGTAGCCCTCCACGGGAACAGCGAAAGACGTCGAGCCGAAGGCGTCGCACAGAGACGTCAAACGAACGAACGTCGCACCGTCCCGTGACTTCCAGGCGCGTAACAGATCCGCCTGGAGATCGGTCAGCGCCGCGCCCATGCCGATCAGCGCGGCGCGGGCGCCCATCATCAGGGAATAGCCGAGAAAGCGGTCCTCGCCGGTGATCAACACCTTGTGTGGGTGTCGCTGCACGACGGCGGCGACGCGTTGGAACGTCACCACCGAGTCGAGAGTCGCGACCTTGATCCCCACGACTGCGGGGAGCGCGAGGATCGCGTCGAGCGTCGCGTCGTCGTAGGGAACGCCGCCCGCGGCCTCGTAGAGATAGAACGCGATGACCGGCAGCTCGCGGCAGAGCGCGGCGTGGTAGCCCACCGGGTCGGCGCGGCGGGGAAAAGCGAGCAGCGCGTCGGCGCCGCCCGCCTTCGCCTCGCGGGCCATCTCCAGCGAGCCGGCGCCGGCGACGATCACCCGATCGGGCAGCGCCGCCCGCCACGTCGATAGCACCAGCCGGCGCTCGTCCGCCGAGAGGCGGGGACCCCGGCCCGTGTGCGCCCAGACGGCGACGCCGGCGACCCGCTGGTCGGCCATCCACGCGGCGTAGGCGCGCTGGGCGTCCTCGGCGAGCAACCGGCCGCGGAAAGGCACGGGGACGGCGGGGATGAGGGCGCCGTCGAGACGCGTCTTCACCCTTCCCGCTTCCCCCTTCCCCCTTCCCCCAGCGCCCCCGCATTCCCCTCCTCGATCGCCCTCCGCTGCTCCGGCGCGAGATCCAGCAGATCGAGCTTCGCCACACTGTTCTCAGGGATCCGCAACGGCTGTCCCGTGCCGAACACGAAGCGCTCGACCCCGATGGTCTTGAACAGCGTCTCGAGGTGATCCTCGGGCGGGCCCCACACCCAGGAGATGTCCCACCAGATGCGCGAGGCCTCCGCGGGCGTGGAGCCGAAGTGCACTTCCTCGATGAAGCCGCGATCGGCGTGCGTGACGAGCAGCCGCGCCGACGCATCGCTGCGAATCAGGGCGCGGACGGCCGCCGCGGGCAGCTCGGGCGCGTGGTCGTCGGGATGCCGTTGGCGGCCGTCCTCGAAGCGCACGGCCATCATGAGGGGGATGCGCGCGTGGCCGCACGCCGCGACCAGCGCGCGCAGCTCCGGGCCGGCGGGATCCAGGCCCATGAACGTGGGATCGCACCTGACCGCGGGCGCTCGAGCGCGCGCGGCCTCGCGCACCACACCCTCCCACCCCGGCAACCCCGGATGAACCGCGGGCACGGGCCGCAGGCGCCGGTCGCCGGCCGTGTCGGAGAGCCAGCGGTTGCCCGCTGTGGGATCGCGCCCGGACAGGCCGGACAGGTGCGTGACCCAGGCCTCGTCGATGCCCACGCGGTCCATTGCCGCGCGCAGCGCGTCGGGCGACGTCCCGGGGACTTCGCGCCAGGGGTAGGCGCCGAGGAAGGCATTGACGTCGATGCGCATCAGTCGCCCGGGAACGCGCCGCGGGGGAAGATGCGCGTGGCGTTTTTCCACCGCACCATTTCGATTTCGTCGCGACCGAGCATCCGCTCGAGGTAGCGCAGCTTGGCCCAGCCGGTGTCCATAGTGAGATCGCTGCCCCAGAGCAGGCGCTCGATGCCTGCCGCCTCGAGGCAGGCTTCGAGCATGCCGCCGTCCACGCCGCTGCCTGAGAGATCCACGAGCACATTAGGCACGTCGCGCAGCACCGGCAGCGAGTGCCGCCAGTCGCCGCCGCCGCCGATGTGGGCGAGGATGAAGTGAGCCTCGGGGTGGCGCCGGGCGAGCCGGCACAGCTCGACGGCGTCGGACGCTTCCTGTCCCGGCCAATCGCGGCGGCGGTGCTGCCAGATGTGCTGCAGGACCGGGACGCCGCGGGCCTGTGCCGCTGCGCACACGGGATCGAGCAGCGGGTCGTCGGCGCGGCGGCTCGCCGCGAGCTTGACCCCGATCATCCCGGCGTCGAGACAGCGCGCGATCTCGGCGACCGCGTGCTCGGTGTAGTTGGGGTTCACGCAGGCGAGCCCGCGGATGCGGGTGGGGTGCGCACGCTGGAAGGCGAGGAGCCGGTCGTTGCCATCGACCACGTCCGCCGGCGACGGGAAGTAGGTGGGCGAGGTGCGGCCGAAGCTCCCCAGCACCGATGCCACATGGATCGTGATGCCGATCCGCTCGCCCGCGCGCAGCCGGCTGGCGTTGCGCTCGCGCCAGTCGGCGCGAGGCGTGCGCTCGTGGTAGAAGTGCGCATGGACGTCAATGAGCATCCGCGACCGCCTCCGCCAGCGTCTCGAGCGTGCCGTCAACCGTCTGCTCGTCATGCGCCAGGGAAACAAAGTTGTACGCCGTCCGCTTGAACAGCACCCCGCGCCGCGCGCACGCGGCCGTCACCTGGCGGGCGATCTCCTCGCTCGGGTAGTGCAGGAAGCACATCTCGGGCATGCCGGCCACGCCGGTCACGACCCGCGGATACGCCTCGTGCAGCCGGCGCAGGCCTTCCAGCAGCCGGGTACCGACGCGATGCAGATGGTCGCACACGGCCTCGCGCTCGAACACCTCGAGCGTGGCCCGCGCGGCGGTCAGTGCCACCGCCTCGGTGGCGAGTGTGGACGAGATCCACGTGCGCGATACCCCCGCCATCAGGTCGCCACGCCCGCCGGTGGCCGCCAGGGGGAAGCCGTTGGCCATCGCTTTGCCGAAGACGGCGAGGTCGGGGCGAACGCCGTAGCGCTCCGCCGCGCCGCCGATGGCCAAGCGGAACCCGGTCTTGATCTCGTCGAAGATCAGCACGGCCCCGGCGCGCTCCGTCTCCCCCCGCAGCGTCGTGAGCCACTCGGGCCCGGGCTCGGCGACGACGACGGGCTCGACGACGACCGCCGCGAGGCGATCGCCGCGCTCGCGGATGAGCCGCCGCGCCGCCTCCGCATCGTTGAACGGCAGCTCGGTGAACAGCGCCCGGGTCGCGGCCGGCACCCCCTCGGTCCCCCCACCCTGACACCAGTCGAGCCATCCGTGGTAGCCACAGCCGAGGACCTCGTCGCGCCCCGTGGCGACGCGGGCGAGGCGCACCGCCGCGGCGACCGCCTCAGCCCCAGTTTTGAAGAACCGGATGCCCTCGAGCCACGGCACGCGCCGCGCCAGGGCCTCGGCCAGCTCCTCCTCGACGACCGGCGGCAGCGGCCCCACCACGCCGGCGTCGATGGCGCGGCGCGCCGCGTCGTTCACGGCCGGGTGGCCGTAGCCCAGCGCGACCGCGCCGAGCGCCATCACGTAGTCCACGTACTCGCGGGCCTGGACGTCCCACACCCGGCAGCCCGCGGCGCGCACCATGCGCTCGGGGTCGCCGAACAGGGCGTCGGGCCGCTTACTCGCGGTCGACGTGAACCCCGGAACGCGCCAGTCGCTCACGATACTTGACCACCTCGATCGCCATCGCACGCAGCAGCTTCGCCTCGCGCTGGTCCAGAGGCGCGCGGTGCACCATGTCCCGCACCGTGCGCATCACCGTCTCGGCTTTGCGGGTCTTGAAGAACTCGATCGCGCCGAGCGCCCGCTCGGCGTCGGCGAACAGCCGCTCGAGCTCCTCCACCGTGGCGGGCGGTGCGCGGCGCCGCGGCAGCTTCACCGGTCGCGCCTCGTCGCCCCGCGCCAGCGCCAGCTCGTACAACATCAGCACGACGGCGTGTCCGAGATTGAGGGACGCGTACGCCGGGCTCGTGGGCATCGTGACCACCCGGTGGCAGCGGTCGAGCGCTTCGTTGTCGAGGCCCTTGTCCTCGCGGCCGAAGAGCAGGGCCACCGGTCCGGTCGCGGCGCGCTCCAGGATCTCGGCGGCCGCCGCGCGCGGGCGCTGCACCGTATGCTTCGCGGTCCGGCCCCGCGCGGTGAATCCCACGACGTGCACGCAGTCGGCGAGCGCTTCCTCGAGCGCGTCGCACACCCGCACCCGCGCGAGCACGTCCTGGGTCTGGTGCGCGATGCCCTCGACCCGGTAGCCGTCGTACTCCCGCGGCGCGACGAGCCGCAGGTCGCGAAGCCCGAAGTTCTTCATCGCCCGCACGACGTGCGCGATGTTGACGAGATCCTGGGGCTGGTGGAGGACGACGAGGATGCTCACGGGGGGAAGTCTTCAGTGAAGGTGCGCGGAGAGCAAGCGAACAGCGGTGAGGCCGGCTACGGGCGCCCTACCTCCAGCCGCGCAAGCTCGACCAGAACGCTGTCGCGTTGCGGGATCAGAGTCGGCTCGGGCTCGCTGCGCAGCGCGAGGTAGTGGCGGTAGGCGCGCATCGCACCCGTGTGGTCGCCGGTGAGCCCCGCCCACCGACCTTCGTCGAGCAGCATAGGGGCGAGCGCATAGGGGCGCTCGGCTTCGAGGTAGGCTCGACGTCGCACGGCGGCCAGCGCCCGGCCCATGTCGCCCAGCTCCGCCCAGGCACGAGCCACCTCGAAGTTCATCAGCTCGACTACCGCGGCCCGCGGACCGGTCCGCATCAAGGAATCGAAACGCGCGAGCTCGCGTTGCCCGCCAGGCGGTCGGGCTGCGACCAGCGCGGTGAGGAGGTGTACGCACAACTCCCCCCACGCTCGCGATGCCCCTCCTTGAGGCGGGAACGGGACGGCCTCGGCCGCCGACCCACGAAGCCTTTGGAGCGCCCGAGCGGCTCCCCCTGGGCGCCCGCTGGCCGCGTACCACCGCCCGAGCATGCACGCCGCCGTACCCTGCCACTCCCCCGCCACCGCGGCCACAGCCTCCATCCTGGCTTCGACGGCGGCGATCCCGGCGGTGTCGCCACAATAACGCGCCAGAAAGAGCAGATGCACGTCGCGGCGCATCTCATGTCCCTCCGCGATATCCCGTATCGTCTCCCTGGCCTTCCCCGGGCGGCCCGCGTTGCAGGCGGCGGCGAAGCGCCCGAAGAGGACGGGGAAACGCTCTCGACGGGTCACCGAGCGGCGCTCAGCCACCTGGATGGCCGCATCCACCTCGGCCATCGGCAAGCCGGCGTACTGGGGGACGTTGATCGCCTGCACCTCGTAATACCCCATCGAGTCAGCTGCATGGTGAGCCTCGCGGAGCATCGCCTCGTCGCCCAGGGCGCTGGCGGCAATCCACCGCAGGGCGTTCGAGACGGGCGGCGCGAAGCCGACCAGCGCACTCCACCAGCGTCGAACGGCCGCCGTATCATGCTCGAGCACGGCCACTTCGAGGAGATGCGCCAGCGTCCCGGCGGTGGTGTCGAGCGCGATGGATCGCTCGAACGCGTTCGACGCGCGCCGCAGCGCATCGTCGAGCCCGAGGAACGCGCCCCAATGAAGGTACGTGTCGCCCACGAAGTACCACGCCTCGTGCGACAACGGCGTGGCCATCGCGTATCGCTCCCGCAGGGCGAGGAGCTCCTGGTACGGTGACGGGTCCGGGAATCGCACCCCGAGGAACGCCTCGAGCAATCCGCGCTGCCGGGCCCCCAGACGCTGGCGTCCGTTCCAGGCGATCTCCTGCACACGGCGGCCGTCACGCACGCCGCCGATCCAGCCCCCGGTCACGGCGAGCCAGAACGCGGCCGGGACGTAGGCCGAGTCCAGCTCGACCGCCGTCTCGAGGTGACCGGCCGCCTCGACGTAGTGGGCGCGGCGATAGGACTCCAACCCCGCGAGGTATGCGCGCATCGCCTGCACCGACCGGGTACCGACACCCCCAACCGTGGCCGCGCCTCGGCCGGCCCAGCGTTCGAGCATGCTGACGGCGAGCCGCGCGACGAGCGCGGGGAGGCTGTCGGTGGGCCCGCCTACCTGAACCGGCGGCCCCCGCGGCGCACCGTCACGGATCCTGACCATCCGCGCCGTGAGTCTGACAGAGCCCGGAGCCCCGACGACGCTCCCGTCAACGACCAAATCGGCCCCCAGCGCGCCGGCCACCCGCCGAGCCGCTTCCGGGTCGAGGGGCACGTCCCGGGTTCCGCCCGCCTGGGTCCATGCCCGGAGCACCGATGCGGCATCCACGGAGGTGGGCCCGCCCTCACCCGTCAGCTCTGAGGCGAGCAGCTCGGCCATTCCCTCGTGCAGGTAAGCCAGCGACGCGTCCGCGCTCGCGACCCGGAACGGCAGCACCGCGACGACGGACATCCGGCCGTAGGCGTCCAATCCTGGGGCTCGAGCGGCGATGAACACGTAGGCCGCCGCGCCTCCAAGGAGCAGTGCGAAGCCCCACAGCCCGGCCCGGACGGCCGACGCCCGGCTCAGGGTCGGGCGCGCGGCGGCACCGACCCAAGGGCGGACGACCGCGACGGGTGCCACACCGTCCCCTTCGACCGTCGCCGGTTCCCGTCGCGCGCGGATCGCGGCCACGGTCGCCTGGGTCTCGGGAGACGGATCGGCGTCGAGCTCTTCCCGCAGCTGGCGCGCGAACTCCTCGTAGGTCCGCAGCGCGCCGGCGCGATCGCCGGCGCGATCGAGCAGCTCGAGCCGTCGCCGAACAGCACGTTCGTCGTGCGGCGCTAGGGCGCTCGCGTGACGCGCCCAGCGCTCGGCGTCGGCCACGCGGTGAGCCGCCGCTTCCTGTGTCGCCAGGCGCAGGGCTGCGTCCACCGCCCGGTCCCGCAGTCGCGCCCGTTCGACCTCCACCCAGCGCTCGAACTCGGGGACGCCTGAGACGAAGAACCCGGGGAGAAATTCGCCGCGATACAGCTCGAGCGCGTCCTCCAACCGGCCTTCGCCGAGGGCGCGATCGAATGCGACGACGTCGCACCACACCCGGTCTTCGGCCACGGCGAGCTCGTCGTCGCCCCGGGTCTCCAGCACGCCCGGTGCGAGCTCGTGACGGAGGTAGTAGCTCGCCCGGTTGAGGGCGCGGCGAGCGTGCTCCTGATCGGCATCGGGCCAGAACAGCGCCACGAGGGAGTCGCGTCGCTGGAACCCGCGCGGCACCGCCGCCGCAAGGTAGACCAGCAGCGCCAAGCGCTTCTGCTGCGCCAGCACGGGCCGTGCGGCCGTTCCCTGCATGACTCGCAGATCGACGGCGCCGAGCGTCCGGAGTTCGATGACACCTTGTTCCATGAGCTTTAGCCGCCTGCGGGGACCGGGAGGTCACCGCCAGGGGTGCCGACAGAGGACCGAGGCGACACAATCTTGCGGCTAAACGTACGCCCGGGGACGCGGACGGCTAGAATGCCTCGCGTCCTCACTACAAAGTGTCCAGGGAGGCTTGACATGTCGAGACTCAGCAGGACCCTTGCGGCGGCAGCCACCGGCATCGGTTGGGCGATCCTCGGGTGCGAGTCGACCCCCCTGAGCCCTCACGAATCATCGGCGCCCCTGTACGCGAACACCGCACACTCACCGACCGAGGTACCGCTTGCCGAGCAGTTTGACGACCTGAATCCGTGCACGGGCGAGGTCGCAACCTACACGTTCACCGGAACGGCCCGGATCCAGGAGTTTGACGGGCATTTCGTGCTCGTTGCAAGCGGCTCCGTCGTCACGAGCGACGGGTTCTCAGGAAGCTTCAACCGCCAGTTTGTGTTCAACGGCGACCGCGTCGTCCATTTGCGCTTCCATGACATGGAAGTCCGCGATGCGACAGGCCAGAGGATCATGTTCGGCGTTGGGCTGTTCCATGAAACGTCCGTGCAGGGACAGCCCGTGGTGTCGTTTACTCAGTTCAGTGGACTGCGGTGTGTCGGGAAGCCAGCGGCTTAGCGCCTGTAACACGATGGCGTTTGGCTGACCGACGCACCGACGCCCTAACGGATCGAGGGCCGCAGGCTTGCCGGGTCGCCCGCTCACCGCGGGCGACCCGCAGCGCGGCGCCGCAGCAGGTTAGCCCAGCAGCTCCAGCACCCCGAACCGGGTGCGATCCTGCCGGTCGCCGCGCAGCCAGACCCAGCCCCCGCCACCGCTCCAGACCAGCTGGCCCGCGCGCCGCTCGCGGCCGGGGAGCATCTCGTTCACGATGAGGTCGAACCCCACGCGGCCACCGAGGCGCGGCGTGTAGCCCTCCGGCCAGCCCAGCGCGAGCGTCACCCGGTAGCCGTGGTCGGTCCGCCGCCACGCCCCGCGCACGCGATCCGCGTCGCCGCCGGTACCCTCCACGCCGCGGACCCGGATGCCGGCGCCTTCGGGTCGAGGCACCACCAGCCACGCCGCCACGGCAGTCGGGTCTTCCCCGTCCCCCATCTCCCCTCCCTCGTCCCCCCGAACGTAGATCTGGATCCCGTCCGAGTGGATGTCGTCCGGCTCGTTGTCGAGGCGCAGCGGCGGAGCGTCGCCGGCGCGGAAGCAGAGATCGGGCTTGGTCACGTCCACGGCGAGGTATAGCGCCGCG
>CAZVSO010000100.1:9753-10816 GCA_964629425.1 uncultured Gemmatimonadaceae bacterium | reverse complement strand
CTGCGCGACGCCCCGGCCCGCCGTCCGCAGCCCCTCGCGGAACCGCTCCTGCGCGGGGGTTGGTGGCGCGGGCGGCGCCGGGGCCGTGTCGACGGACGCCGGGGCGGAGGCCACAGTGTCCCGGGGGGGTAGCGAGTCCCGGGGCACGGAATCTCCGGCCTGAGCGGTCAGGGGCGCCGCCCACAGGGCGGCGACAGTCATCAGGGCGGTTCGCGGGAGCGCCCGGCGCATGAGACCTCTACTTCGGGGTTTCTCTCAGGGTTATAATCCGGCCATGGCACTTCCCGCAACCTCACGCTCGACCCGCACCTTCGAGGACCGGGCCGAAGCGCTGGCGCACTTCTTCCTGCGCGCCGGCGAAGCCCCCCGGCTCGTGGCCCTGGACGACACCACGGGGTGCCCCATGGCCCAGGCCCTCGCCGCCATCGAGTGGACGGCCGCGGTGGGGATCCTGGCCGATGACGACCTGATCCACGGTGCCCGCCTCGGCACTGATTCCGCCGCGGCGGTGGTCGAGCGACGGGACGGCGAGCAGCGCATCTACGTTTACCTCGGGCCCCGCATGGACGCGCCCCCGGCCGATCCCTATGAGGGCACCCTGTTGTATGACGAGCCGGGCGTGCGCGCCTACATCTTCGCTCACCGGGTCCATGCCGTCGCGCATTTCCTCCGGGCCACCCAAGGCCAAGGCGCGCTGCTGTCGCTGCTGGGCCGCCGTGCCCCAGAGCTGCGCCACATTCGCCGTTGGGTGGCGGCGCTGTTCGCCGAACCGCTCGGGACGTCGAGCCAGCTCCTCGCCGGCTGGTTCGCCACCAGCGGCGCCGGCTGCCTCTTCCTGCCGCTCGAGGCCGACCAGCCCTACATCTACTCCGAAATCGGCACCGACCTCTAGCCGGCCATGACCCTGAGCATCCTGCTGGTCCTGTGGGCGGCGAGCGCGCCTGCGCCCGTCCGCCCGGAGAGCCTTCCGGCTCAGACGCCGGATACGACCGACCGCGCCCGCCTCGTAGACGCGCGCGCCGCCCTGGACGACTCATTGACCGGGGTGCGCCGCGCCGCCGTC
>CAZVSO010000100.1:0-9743 GCA_964629425.1 uncultured Gemmatimonadaceae bacterium | reverse complement strand
AGCCGGTGCCCGTCGAGACGAGCGTCGTTCGGCCCGCATGGATCGCGCGAATCGTCGCTGCGATGTGCGCCGCGCCGCCGTCAGGTTTGCCTCCGACCTGTCCACCGCCTCAGCGGAGCTCGTGCTGGCGCGGGCCCGCGAAGTACAGCGGCGCTGCGGAGCCGCCGTGCCCGCCGCCGACAGCCTGGCCCGCGTGCTCGGCGCCCGCACCTACGCGGCCGCCGCGGCGGACGAGCAGCAGGCCGCCCGCGGCGAAGTCGTGAGTCTGCGCCGCGCCCTCGCCCGCTGCGCCACGCAGTTCGATCCCGGCGCGCGGCCCGACGTGCCTCGCGCGGATAGCCTGCGCGCCTGGGGGCCGTATCGCCTCGGCCAGCTGGAGCAGAGCACCCGCCGCTACGAGGCCGCCCTCGCCGAGTTCCGGAGGAAAAGCCGGCTGATCTGACGTGGGCAGCCGCGCGCATGTGGATTCACAACTCCACATCGTGTGGACGGTCGGCGGAAGCGGTGGCATCGGGTGGAGTTAGCATCCACATCACGTGCACAGCGACGTGAGCTAACCCGAAGAAACATCGGCACTTGCGCGTTTTTCGCCCACCCCTATATTCTCCCCTGCGTCGTGAAGGGAAGGGTTGGGACCTCGTGTCCTGGCCACGCCTCCACGACGGGTTCGAGCGGGAATTCCGGGGAGAGCGCCGACGCAACAAGGGCTCAGGCGTTCGTCGATCCGGGAGGTGCCTCTCCGGCTCGAATCGATGGGGCCAGTCGCGTGCCCCGTCCACGTCGACGTGGTGCCTCGGCGTGCAGTGCGGAAGGTCGGTCCGCGACCCGATCTGACCCGCAGCACTCATTTCGGTGAACCTTGCGGCCCGGCCAGGCTGCTTGGGGATGGAAGCCGGAGCTCCTGTTTGCCCTACCGAGCGACGTAGCAGTCAACCGGCGGCGGCAGGAAGAAGAACGGCGGGAGTCAATCCCCCGACTCCGGGTAACCGATGTGCGAAGCCCCCGGGCGGCCTACCGTGCCGTCCCGGGGGCTTCGGCTTTGTACACCGCCCGCCCGCCCAACACCGTCAACACCACGCTGCTTTTGAGGATGTCCTCCGCCGCGCACGTCATGATATCCCGATCCAGCACCACGAAGTCGGCGAACTTGCCCGCGGAGAGCGAGCCCGATTCCCCCTCCATGAACGCCGCGTACGCCGGCCAGAGCGTCATGGAGAGGAGCGCTTCCTCCCGCGTCGTGCGCTGCGCGGGGTACCAGCCGCCCGCGGGGTAGTTGTCTCCATCCTGGCGCGTCACGAAGGCGTGGAACGATATCAGCGGATTGACCGCTTCGACGGGGAAGTCCGAGCCGTTGGGGGTCACCACGCCGGTGTTCAGCAGCGACCGCCAGGCGTACGCCCCGCGCACCCGCGACTCGCCGAGGCGGTCCGTGGCCCAGTACATGTCGCTCGTCTGGTGGCTGCCCTGCATCGAGGGGATCACGTCGAGCCGGGCGAAGCGCGGGAGGTCCCGCTCGTCCACCACCTGGGCGTGCTCGACGCGGAACCGGTGGTCCGTCACGGGCACGGCCGCGAGCGCCGCCTCGAACGCGTCGAGTACGAGGCGGTTCGCCCGGTCGCCGATGGCGTGCACGTTGAGCTGGAAGCCGGTCTGAAGCGCCCGGACCGCCACCCGCCGGATGCGCTCGGGCGGCGTGGTCACGAGCCCGGTGTTGCCCGGGTCGTCGCTGTAGGGCTCGAGCAGGGCCGCACCGCGGCTCCCCAGCGCGCCGTCGGCCGAGATCTTGATGGCGCGGATCCACAGGCGCCCGCCGTACAGCCCGCGCTGTGGGCCGCGCCGGAAGAAGCGCTCCAGCGTCTCGTCGTCCGCGCGGATCATGACGTAGTTCCGAAGACTGTAGCGGCCCGCCCGCGCCAGCTCCTCGTACACCGCGATCGCCTCGGGGCCCACGCCGGCGTCGTGAATGCCGGTCAGCCCCCACCGGCTCGCTTCGGCGATCGCGGCCAGCGTCGCCTCGCGTAGCTCCTCCCGCGAGGCGGACGGCATCACGGCGCCCACGATGCCCTGCGCCCGGTCGATCAACACCCCGGTCGGACGGCCGGCGGAGTCGCGCAGAAACCGGCCCCCCTCGGGGTCGGGCGTCGGGGCCGTGACCCCGGCGAGCTCGAGCGCCCGGGCGTTCACGAGCGCCGCGTGCCCGTCGACTCGCGTGAGGTAGACGGGGTGGCCCGGAACCGCCCGCGACAAGGCCTCGTGCGTCGGAAAGCCCTTGTCCGGCCAGTCGTTCTGATCCCAGCCGCGGCCCCGGATCCATTCGCCCGGCCGCGCCGTTTTCGCGCGCTCGACCACTCGGGCGATCACGGCATCGTAGCTCTTCGTGCCGACGAGGTTGACGGTGCGGAGCGCCTGGCCCAGACCCACGAGATGGGCGTGCGCGTCCACCATGCCGGGGATCACTGTCCGGCCGCCCAGGTCGAGCCGCTCCGTCCGCGGCCCGGCGAGCGCCTCGGCGCCCCGCCGGCTCCCGGCGAACAGGATGCGGCCGTCCCGCACCGCGAGCGCCTGCACGAGCGGGCGAACCGCGTCCGCCGTGTAGATGCGGGCGTTGGCGACGATCCAGTCGGCGGGTCGCTGCTGCGCCGACACGCCACCGGTGAGTGCAAGCGCCGCAACGCCGAGCGGGACGGATCGCATGAGGGGCCTCCCTGAAGAGCTGGTGTGTGGTACGTGGTGCGTGGTTATGGACGGTGAGCCGATTGGTCGACGCGGTGGCCAGCTGGCCACCATACGAACCACGCCCTACGCACCCGGGGTGTGGAGAGGCAAGGTGGGCTACAACTCCACCTGCGCCCCCACTTCGAACACCTGATTCGCCGGGATGCGGAAGAAGGCGGTCGCCCGCAAGGCGTTGCGCGCCATGAACGCGAAGAGACGCTCTCGCCACAGGGCCATCCCCGGCCGGTCTGTCGCGATGAGGGTCTCCCGCCCCAGGAAGAACGTGGTTCCCTCCACCTTGATGTCGAGCCCCTTCGTCTTGCAGTGGGTGAGAATGTCGTCGATCGATGGATCTTCCATGAACCCGTAACGCGCCGTCACCCGATTGAAGCCCTTGCTCAGGCGCTTCACGGCCACGCGCTCCGCAGGCGGCACGTGCGGCACGTCCTCGGTCAGCACCGTCAGGAACACGATCTTCTCGTGCAGCACCTTGTTGTGTGCCAGGTTGTGCACGAGCGCGGGCGGTGTCCCGTCGCTCGTGCCGTACATGAAGATAGCGGTGCCCGGGACGCGGGTGGGCGGCTCGGCCGCGAGGTCGGCGAGGAGCATCTTGAACGGCACGGTCTTCTCGAGCATCCGCCTCGACAGAATCTCCCGCCCCCGCTTCCAGGTCATCATCACCACGTAGATCCCCGCCGCGATGGCCAGGGGAACCCAGCCGCCGTCACGGATCTTCAGCGCGTTGGCCGCCAGGAACGTGAGGTCGATCGCGAGAAACCCGCCCGCGACGAGCCCCGCGCGCGCGATGGTCCAGCCCCACACCTCACGGCTCATGACGTAGAACATCACGGTCGTGAGGGTCATCAGGGTGGACAGCGCGACGCCATAGGCCCCCGCGATGTTGCTCGACGTGCGGAAGCCGAACACCAGCGCGCACGTCAGCAGCATCAGGCCCCAGTTGATTGCAGGCACATAGATCTGGCCGATCTCGCGCGACGACGTGTGCTCGATCTGCATGCGCGGGCTGTAGCCCAGCTGCACCGCCTGTCGGGTGAGGGAAAAGGCGCCCGAAATCACGGCCTGCGACGCGATGATGGCTGCGGCGGTGGCCAACGCGATCAGGGGATACAGCGCCCACGTCGGCGCGAGGTGGTAGAAGGGGTTGACCGCGGCCTCGGGCTCTGCGAGCAGCAGCGCCCCTTGGCCGAAGTAATTGAGCAGCAGCGCCGGCAGGGGAATCGTGAACCAGGCGAGCTGGAACGCGCGGTGACCGAAATGACCCAGATCGGCGTAGAGCGCCTCGCCGCCCGTGACGACGAGGAACACGGCCCCCAGCACCAGTAAGCCCCGACCGGGGTCCTCGGCGAAGAAGCGCACCGCGTGGTGCGGCAGCGCCGCGCCCAGCACCGCGGGCTCGCGGACGATTCCGCTCAGTCCGAGCGCCGCCAGAGTGAGGAACCAGACGAGCGTCACCGGGCCGAAGATCCCGCCCACCCTCGCGGTGCCCTGGCTCTGGAAGAGAAACAGCCCGATGAGGATCGCGAGCGTCACCGGGATCACCCAGGGGGCCAGTACGGGCGCCGCCACCTGGAGTCCCTCGACGGCCGACAGCACCGAGATCGCCGGGGTGAGGGCGCCGTCGGCGTAGAGCAGCGCCGCTCCGAAGATGCCCAAGATGACCATGACGCGGCGCGGCGAGAGGCCGCGAGCGACGCGGCTGCCCTGGACGAGTGCCATCAGGGCGAGGACCCCCCCCTCGCCCTTGTTGTCGGCGCGGATGATGACGAGGTGGTACTTGATCGTCACCACGAGGACGAGCGACCAGAAGATCAGCGACAGCACGCCGAGCACGTTGCCGGGTGTGACGGCGATGGCGTGGGGGCCGTGGAATGCCTCGCGCATGGCGTACAGCGGGCTGGTCCCGATGTCGCCGTACACGACGCCCAGGGCCGCGAGCGAGAGGAACGCGAGGTATCGGCCGGAGCGCCGCGGGCTGGCGGCGGGGGGGTGGTCCATGGGAGGGCGGAAATCTACCGTCCCGTCGCCCCTTGCGGGCGGCGGTGTAACTCTCTATTCGGAAGGATGTTACGCTATCCCTTCACGACCCCGACCGGTCGCAGCTGCGCCACCTTGCGGCCAATCCCCGCCGCGTGGACCACGTCCACGACGCGCGCCACGTCCTTGTAGGCCTCCGGGATCTCTTCGTCAACGGTCGCCCGCGTGGCCGCGCGCACGAGGATGCCCTGGGCCTCGAGCTCGCGCGGGATGTTGCGCGAGCGGGCCACCTTCTTGGCCGCGTGGCGGCTGAGCCGCCGCCCCGCGCCGTGACAGCAGGAGCCGAAGGTTTCCCGGAATGCCGTGTCGGTGCCGACCAGGACGTACGAGTAGCGCCCCATGTCGCCCGGGATCAGCACCGGCTGGCCGATGTCCCGGAACCTCGGGGCCAGCTCGGGATGGCCGGGCGGGAACGCGCGGGTCGCGCCCTTGCGGTGCACGCAGAGCCGGCGGGGGGAGCCCGCCACTTCGTGGGTCTCGTGCTTGGCGATGTTGTGGCACACGTCGTAGACCAGCCGTGCCTGCGTCCCCGCGTCGGGGCCGAACACTTCGGCGAGCGCCGTCCGCGCGTAGTGGGCCATCAGCTGCCGGTTCGCGAAGGCGTAATTCGCCGCGGCGTTCATGGCGCCCCAGTAGTGCCGGGCCTCCGGGCTGCCGAGCGGAGCGCAGCACAGCTGCCGGTCGGGGAGCGCGATGCCGTACTTCGCCGCCGCGTGCAGCATCGTGTCGAGCGAGTCGTCGCACACCTGGTAGCCGAGGCCGCGCGAGCCCGAGTGGATGAACACGGTGAGCCGGCCGGGCTCGAGCCCGAGTCGGGCGGCCACCGGCGCGTCGTAGGTCTCGGCGACAAACCCGACCTCGACGAAGTGGTTCCCGCTCCCCAGGGTCCCAAGCTGATTCTTGCCGCGCGTCTTCGCGCGCTCCGACACACAGTCGGGGTCTGCGTCGGGCATGGTGCCGTTGGCCTCGATCGCCTCGAGGTCGGCCGCCTGGCCGTACCCCTGCTCCACCGTCCACCGCGCCCCTCGTCGCAGCACCCCGTCGAGGTCCCGCGGCCCCAGCCGCACATCGGAACGCGAGGCGCCGACGCCCGACGGGATGGTGGCGAACAGCCTGTCCAGGAGCTGGGGCAGCCGGGGCCGGGCGTCCACGATCGAGATGGGTGTGACGAGCAGCCGCACGCCGCAGTTGATGTCGTAGCCCACGCCGCCGGGCGAGATGACGCCTGCCTCCTCGTCGAACGCGGCGACGCCGCCGATGGGGAAGCCGTAGCCCCAGTGGATGTCCGGCATCGCGATCGACGGCCCCACGATCCCCGGCAGGTGGGCGACGTTGGCGACCTGCTGCACCGCCTGGTCGCCTTCGAGGTCCCGCATCAGCCCCTCGTCGGCGAAAATCAGCCCGTGGGTGCGCATCCCCCCCTGACGCGGCACACGCCAGCGGTAGGCGTCGATCCGTTCGATGGTGAGGGTCATACGTCAAAGACGATCATGGCGCGGAGACCGTCGGCGTCGCGGCGCACCTCGACGCCGTGGTACGTCACGGCCTTCACCTCCCGCGCCGCTGTGTGACGCGCGGGATCGAACGGCTCGCCGAGCACACCTGCCGGCCCCGCGCGGGCCGGGACGAACCGCTCCGCATCGTACAGATAGAGGGCTTCCCGCAGAAAGTGCACCAGTCGCTCGGCCGGCTCGCCGCCCCGGGGCTCGATGGGCCGTTCTTGGAGCGCGCCCACGGGACTGATCCCGACCAGCAGCTCGCGCAGCGCCGCGATTCCCGCCTCCCGCAGCCCCGCCTCGTCGGCGGCCCACAGCTCGACGGCGATGTCGGCGGTGTGAGGGACGAAACGGAAAGGCGTCAAGGGGAAACGTCGACGCCATCCCTCGACGTCTCTCGTCTTTCCCCCCAGTCCGAGCTCCCCCGGTACACCCGCCGCTGATCGAGCTGCCAGAATCGCCGCTGCGACACCATCTCCTCGCCGAATGCCTCGGCCTCCTTGAGCGCGTCGCCCATGCTCGCGGTCCGCGCGCTCGCGTTGTCGGCCCAGTGCAGCACCTCCGCCTCGAGCGTCATTGGGGTCACCGGGCTGCCGAACTCCAGCTTGCCGTGATGCGACAGGATGAGATGGTGCAGCAGGGTCCGCTCCTCGGCCGTGCACGCGGGCGCGCCGGGCTCCGCCAGCCGGCCCTCGAGCAGGAGCGACCCCAACACGACGTGTCCCGTCAGGTGCCCGGCCGGCGTGTACTCGAACAGCCGGTCCCAGCGGTACGCCTCGAGCTTCCCGATGTCGTGCAGCAGCACCCCGGCCAGCACGAGCTCGGCATCGGCGCCCGCCACGCGGCCGATCACCCGGGCGATCGCCCCCACCTCGACGGTATGCTTGAGCAGCCCGCCGAGCGCCGCGTGGTGTCCCGCGGTGCTGGCGGGGCACTGACCGTACCGCGACCGGAAATCCTCGTCCTCGTAGAACAGCGCCAGCACCCGGGCCAGCCGCGGCTTTCGTAGCTCCCGGCGCCACTCGTCGAGCTTCTCCCAGTAGGATGCAACGTCGCCCACCGACGGGAGCAGCTGCCGGATATCGACGCTCGCCGCGGGGAGCGTGCGGAGCGAGGCCACCCGCAGCTGCCGGCGACCCCGGTACTCCGCGACCTCCCCCATGACCTGGACCACGTGCCCTTTGCGGACGCCTTCGACCTTCGCCTGGTCTTCGGCCCAGAACGGGGCGCTCGCAATGCGGCCGGTGGAGTTACCCAGCGTGAGTACGGTGTACGCGCCGCCCTCGAAGCTCCGTTGGTCCGCCTCGAGCACCAGGAGCGCGTCCTGCACGCGCTCGCCGACCTCGAGCGAGGGGAGATCGAGAATGCGCGTCATTGGGGCAATATACGGCAGTGCGTAGTGCGTGGTGCGTGGTCCGACTCGGTGTTGTCCGGCCGACGCGGCCGCCGGCAGGTCACCGTCAACAACCACGCACTACGCACCACGCACTCTCATCCACCACGAAGCCCGGGGTCTGAGGGCCGGAGCTTGGGAAGCTCCGTCTCCCACTCGTGCGTCTTGTGGAACGGCAGGGTGGGCGCGGTGAGGGGGAGGAGGTGGGCGATCGAGTTGGCGTAGAACTCGAGCGGCGGCCGGCCGCGGGGGAACACGATCAGCGTGTCGCCCTCGGCCGCCAGGAGCCGCCGCATGCGGAAGGTCCGCCAGGCGCGGTCCCACAGCGCGTCGACCCGCGCCTCGCCGCGCACGACCTTGCCGTTCACCTCGAGCAGTCGGTCCCGCAGGTCGTCCATCCGCTCCAGCAGCACGCCCTTCGGGATGGCCGTCTGCCCGAACGAGAGCAGCGCGGCCGCGGCGAGCGGCACCGGTGTCACGGGAATGATGGCGCCGATGCGGCGCATCAGCTCCTGCGCCAGCCGCTCGAGCTGCGGGAGGCGTCGCTCCTTGGGCCACGTCAGGACGCCGGGCGGCGCGGCGGCCAGCCAGCCCCGCAGCGACAGCGGTGTCCCGAACGTCACCGCCGCGCGCCCGTAGCGCTTGAGACGCCGGGTGAGGAGCCGCGCGACGTTCCCGGCGACGTAGCTCGCGACGGTCGCCAGTTGGCTCGGCCGGCTCGGCCGGTCGCGCTCGTCGAGCAGCTCGCGGATGAGGCTCCGGTCCTCCAGCACGCGGTCGAAATTGACGCCCACCGGGACGAACCAGATGTCGCTGGTGAACTCGGGGTCCAGGGTGGTCCGGCAGATGTAGTCGAGTAGGCCGAGCTTGGGCGGTCCCAGGCGACCGTCGCGGCTCAGTCGGCCCTCCGGGAAGAACCCCTGTGTCACCCCGTGCTTCGTGATCAACTGCACGTATCGCTCGAGCACCGCGTGGTACAGAGGCTCGCGAAACCGCCGGCGGATGAAGTAGGAGCCGAACGACTTGAACACGTACTCGAGCGGCCACACGCGCGCCCACTCGCCCACGGCGTAGCTCACGTGCGCCCCGAACGCGAGCACGTACGCCACCACGATGTAGTCGACGTTCGACCGGTGGTTCATGAGGTAGACCACGACGTCGCGCCGAGGGATTCGCCCGAGGGCCACCTCGTCCTGATGATCGACGCTCACCTTGTACAGCAGGTTGAGCAGGACCTTGGAGACGTTGTACCCGATCTTGTAGTAGGAGAGGACGTTGAAGTGGGGAACGATTTCGTCGATGTAGGTCGCGACCCGCTGCCACACGACCGGTTCGGGCAGGCCGGACTCGGCCGCGTGCTGCCGCACGGCGGCGGCGACCGCGGGGTCAGCCGTGAGGACCTGGCGGGCCAGGCGGTGCTGCTGGAGCTCGTAGCGCCGGAGGCGGACGCGAAACCGGTGGATGGCGGCGAGGGCCGCGCGCCGGATGGTGCGGCGCGCAAGCCAGAGGGTTGCCGCGGCCGTTGCGGCCAGCCCGAGGCCGAGGAGGATCCACTGGAGCGGGCGCACGTCGCTAAGCTACGCCCCCGCCCGCCCCGCGCTACGCTCCCGTGCCGGCCTCCGCTCCCGCCGCGGTCTCCCGCTCGCGCTTGAGCTGCGCGTACCCCATCCCCTTGAGCCGCGCGATGCGCATGGCGATCGGCGGATGCGTCGCGAACACGTCGGCGATGAAGCCCTCGCGCTGGTCGAGACGCCGCTCCAGCGGGTCGACGATGCACAGGTGCGCCGCGCCCCGCTTGATGGCGCTGGTGGGGGCATGGGCGCCCGCGAGCTTCTGGAGCGCGCTCGCAAGCGCCAGCGGATTGCGCGTGAACTGCGCACTCATCGCGTCCGCCAGGTACTCCCGCTTGCGGCTCACCCCGATCGCCAGGAGCTGTGTGATGATCGGTGCCAGCATCCACGAGATGATCCACACGACGAACAGGACGAGCAGCAGCTGCCCCGGGGCGCCCTTCTTCCCCCCCCGCCCCCCCCCCCCCCCCCCCCCCCCCCCCCCCCCCCCCCCGCCGCCCCCCCCCCCCCCCC
>CAZVSO010000099.1:10081-10892 GCA_964629425.1 uncultured Gemmatimonadaceae bacterium | reverse complement strand
GCGGTGCTGTCGGGCAACCGCAACCTCGAGGGGCGGATCCAGCAGGAGGTGCGCGCCAACTACCTGGCGTCGCCGCCGCTGGTGGTCGCCTACGCGCTCGCAGGGCGCATCGATCTCGATCTCCAGCGCGACCCCCTGGGCAGCGGCAGCGACGGCAAGCCGGTGTACCTGCGCGACCTCTGGCCCTCGCCCGACGAGGTGGACCGGGTCATCCGGGCCTCGCTCCAGTCGTCCATGTTCCACAAGACCTACGCCGAGGTCTTCACCGGCGACGAGCGGTGGCGCGGCCTGGGAGCCGGACTCGACCTACATCCGGCGCGCGCCGTACTTCGACGACATGCCGGAGACGCCACGGCCGATCTCGGACATCCGCGGCGCGCGGGTGCTGTGCCTGCTGGGCGACAGCATCACGACGGACCACATCTCTCCCGCCGGCTCCATCCGCAAGACGAGCCCCGCGGGCCAATACCTGATCGAGCACGGCGTCCAACCGCAGGATTTCAACTCGTACGGCTCACGGCGCGGCAACCACGAGGCCATGGTGCGCGGCACGTTCGCCAACGTGCGGCTCAAGAACCGGCTCGCGCCGGAGACCGAAGGTCCCTGGACGACGCACCTCCCCTCGGGCGAGCGGGCGACGATCTACGACGCCTCGCTGCGCTACCGCGCCGAAGGCGTCCCGCTCGTCGTGCTGGCGGGCAAGGAGTACGGCGCAGGCTCGTCCCGCGACTGGGCCGCGAAGGGGCCGCGCCTGCTGGGCGTGCGGGCCGCGATCGCCGAGAGCTACGAGCGGATTCATCGCTCGAACCTC
>CAZVSO010000099.1:0-10071 GCA_964629425.1 uncultured Gemmatimonadaceae bacterium | reverse complement strand
GCCGCCATGAAATATGAAAATGAGAAGGTGCCACTCATGGTCCTGGCCGGGAAGGAGTACGGTTCCGGCTCCTCGCGCGATTGGGCTGCCAAGGGGCCCCTCTTGCTGGGGGTGAAGGCGGTGATTGCGGAGAGCTACGAGCGCATTCATCGAAGCAATCTGCTGGGCATGGGCATCCTGCCACTGCAGTTCCTGCCCGACCAGGGCGTGGAATCGCTCGGCCTCACGGGCCGGGAGACCTTCGATTTCGCGGGACTGGGCGACGTGCTGGTCGAGGGCTTCCCCCGAGGGAAGGAGCTGACGGTAGGCGTCACGCGTGACGACGGCTCGCGCTCCGCGCTCCGTGTCACGATCCGCATCGACACGCCGCAGGAGCTGGTGTACTACCGGCACGGCGGGATTCTCGAGTACGTGTTGCGCGAGCTGGCCTCGGTGAACCGATAGCGGTAGAGTTTCGCCCCACGCTCCTCGCGCGCCGCGACGAGCTCCCCGCCCCGCCGCCGCAGGGCCTCCTGCAGGTCTGGGAGGGTGGTCGGGTAGATGTTGGCGAACACGAGCCACACGTCGGACCGCGCGACCGCGGCGATGCGCTCGGCCTCGCGGGCAGCCCAGCCGCTGTCGGCGCCCCGTTGCGAGAATCCGGTCCTCTCGCGGGCCTGGATCCCCGTCGGCAGCCCGATCACCTCGAGACGCCCACCGGTGCAGACCCAGAGCCCGTCCCCCTCGTCCGGGGCGACCGGACGGCCGCGGCTCGGGGCGTTGTGAAACGCCGAGCCCCCGGCCCCGGCCACGCCTGCGAGGAACCGGAGGCGCGCCGTGTCGGGGCGCGCCCAGTCGGTCGTGTAGAACGCCCAGGCAGGCACCGCGCCGGCGTAGACGTACACCGGCTCGCCCCGCTGCTGTTGCGCGAACTCCGCCGCCACGTGTCGCACGCCTTTTCCGCGGTACGGCCGCTTGAGCGCCAGGCCGCCGAGCGTCAGGAGCCAGAGCGTAACGACCGCGGAGAGTACCCAGCGCGGGCCCCGCCCGGGCCAGCGCTCGCGCGCCGCTGCGAGCCCCGCCACGAGCGAGAGAATCACGAGAGGTGCCGCGAACAGGAAGAGCCGGGGCGAGACGGGGTAGCGGCGCGCGGCAGCGGCGCTGAGCGCGGCGACGAGCGGCAGGGTCAAGAGCGCCACGACCGCGGTCCCGTGCCGGCGCCGCACGTGTGCCCAGCCCCAGATCATCAACCCCCAGAACGGCAGCGTCGCGGCAAACGGGAGTCGCGGGCCCTCGAACGCCTGGAGCGGAATCTTGGCGACGAGCGCGACGCTGGCGGCGAGGGCGCCCGGAGACACCGCGCCGAGGAACGCCGCCGCCCAGAATCGTTGCAGGTAGGCGCCGCGCGCGATGTCGTCGTACAGCGCGGCGTAGGTCAGCACGAACGCCCCCACCCACGCCGCCCCGACCGCGGCCAGGCGCCCGTACTGCGCCGCCCACCGGGCGTCGCGCGGCGCGACAACGAGTGCAGCGCCGACGCCGGCCAGCACAAACACCACCGGCGTCGAGGCGAGGATGGCCAGGACGCCGGCCGCCGCCAGCGCCCACCAGCCGACCAGCCGATCGGGGCGCTCCAGCACGTCGAGGGCCAGGCCTACGACCCCCAGCGTGATCAGCGCGTCGAGCTCGTAGGGTTTCACCACAAAGCTGAACTTGATCAGGATGGGCGACAGGGCCACGAACCACGCCGCCACAAGCGCGGCTCCCGGATCTATGCAGCGGCGGGCGACCTGCCACGCGACGAGTGGGAGCACGAGGCCGGCGAGGAGCGGGAGCGCGCGGAGGGCGAACTCGTTCACGCCGCCGAGGCCGATGGCCAGGCGGAGCGCCCAGAGAAAGAGCGGCGGCCCGGTCTGGGCGTAGTCCAGCGGCTGGAGCAGCTCGCCGTATGAGCGGGACGCAACGTTCAGGGCCAGCATCGCGTCGTCCACAGGCAGCGACGGATTGGCGACGAACGAGACCAGGCGGTAGGCGGAGCCGGCCGCGAGGGCCAGGACGAGCACGGTCCTGGGACCGGGACGCGGCAGTCTCACGAGGCTTCGGGCGGCACGGCACGAAACCTATAGCGGTACAGATACGCGCCCGCGCCTTCCCGGACCAGCTGCGGTTTGCCGCGCTGACGGGACAGCGCTCTGCCGAGAAGGAAAGCGGTGTTGGGGTACGGATCCGCGATGAACACCCACGCGGTCGAGTCGGTGGCGCGCCGAATCCGCTCAGCCTCCCGCTCGGCCCACCCGCTGTCCGGCCGCTCCTGGCTGAAGCCTCTCCCCTCCCGCCACTGCATGCCGGTGGCCAGCCCGAAGAGCTCGACCCGCCCGCGGGCACTGACGACGAGGTCCGTCCCCTCGTCAGCCGCTACGGGCCGGCCCCGGCTCGCCCTGTTGTGGAACCCGAGCCCGCCCGGCCCCGTGGCGCGAAACAGCCGATACAAAACGGCGGTATCGGGCGCATGCCAGTCGGTCGCATAGAACAGCCAGGCCGGGGCCGCCCCGGTGTAGCTGAAGACCGGCTCCCGCGCATCGCGGCGGCGCTGCAATTCCTCGATCAGCGGCCGGGTGGGCGCGGCGTGAACGCCCCATCGCAGGTCGACCATGGCCAACGCCGCCAGCCCGAGTCCGGCACAGGTCCACACGACGGGCACCGCGGCGCGAGCCGGCCCCCAGTCGAGCACCCGCGACACGCCGGCGGCGACGAGCAGGGAGACGAGCGGTGCGACGAACAGCAACAGACGGGGGGCGATGGGATAGCGCTCGATGCCCGACGCGACGAGAACCGCCATGACTGGACCAGCAACCAGGGCCGCGGCGAACGCACCACGCGAGCGAACGAGCTGGACGATCCCGGCCAGGGCGAGCAGCCACAATACGTAGGCCGCGTTGCTCGCCACCCGGTCGGAGACGAAGGCGTGCATCCAGAACCGCTCCAGGATCTTCCAGCCGGGCCCGTGACTGCCCAGCGATGCCGGCGTCAGGAAGGTGGCCTCCCAGAACTCGCGCACGTACGGAACTGCGGCGGCGGGGCCGTAGAACCGCGCGTAGACCGCGGCGAAGACGCCGGCCCACAGCGCGATGCCCAGGACGACCCGTACTCGCGTGCCAGGACGTGCACGCAGCGGCGGTGCGAGGACCAGGGCCGCCCCGACTCCGCAGAGGACGAAGACCGCGGTCATCGAGCAGAGCACGGCCACCGCCCCTCCCAGCACCAGCCGCAGCCACGCAGCGCGCCGCTCGGGGCGCTCGATCACGCTCAGGGTCAGGTCCACGAGCCAGACCGTCACCAGGGCATCCACTATGTACTGCTTGGCCGTGACGCTGAAGGCAATGAGAATCGGAGACAGCGCGGCGAGCGCCGCCGCGAACACCGCAGGACCCGGCTCGAGCAGTCGCCGGGCCACCCGCCAGACGACGAGCGGCAGGAGCAGTCCGGCGAGGAGCGACGGCACGCGGAGGGCGACGTCGTTCACGCCGCCGAGGTCAGTGGCGAGGCGCAGCGCCCAGCGGTAGGGCACCGGCGCGAGCTGGTTGTAGTGGAGCGGCTCAAGCAGCTGGGCGTAGGATCGGGAGCCGATATTGAGCACCAGCATCGCCTCGTCCACGTCGAGGGACGGCCGGCTTGCCAGGTGGGCGAGGCGGTACGCGGCGCCGGCCACGAGGACCAGGGCCAGCGCGATCGCGCTGCGGGACAGCTTCACGGCGACGTCGCCGGGACCTCGCCGATCGCGATGAGGGACTGGCCCACCCGCCAGGGGAGCAGCGCTTCCAGGCGAAACAGCGGCACGAGGACGTCGTACCATCGCAGGGACCCGGCGGGGATGAGGCGCCGCTTCAAGACGCGGCCGGCGAACCACCAGCCCGGAATACCGGCGAGGTTGAAGTACTCCAGGTGGCGGAGCCGGAACCCGGTTTCCTTGAACTTCCCCGCGAGCGCCGCCCGGTCATAGCGGCGCACGTGCCCGAGTGCTTCGTCGAGCGTTCCGTAGATGCTTTGCAGCGCGGGAACCAGGAGCACGAGCCGACCCCCGGGGTGCAGCAGCCCGTGCATCGCCGCCAGCGAGGCACGATCGTCCTCGACGTGCTCCAGCACGTTGAGACAGATGATCGTGTCGAATCGCTCGGCGACGAGGGCGGCGTCGGTGGCCGGCAGCTCGAGGGTGGTCACCGCGATGTGCGGGCGGCCGGCGAACCGCTCCCGCAGGCGCGCCAGGTAGTACGCGTCGGCATCGGAGAGCACGACGCGCTCCCGGTCCGCGATGAACGCCGACATGGTTCCGACACCGGCGCCGATCTCCAGCACCCGCGTGCCGATCCAGCGACTGACCCGATCGAACAGCCAGCGGTTGTAGTTGGACGCGCCGGCCAGGCGCTCCAAGGTCTCCGCCCCCACGGGATCCGTCGGCTCGGCTCGAGACCGCGACAGTGGGGCGATGGACATCACGTGAGTCCTCGGGATGGCGGGCGTCGGGCGGGAACAAGGCGCCGGTCGGAATCGAACCGACGTATAGAGGTTTTGCAGACCTCCGCCTTACCACTTGGCTACGGCGCCGGGGGCCTCAATACTGGCTAAGCTACACCACTTTCTCAACCCACCCTAGAAGTACGTCCATTAGGGCAAAGTCATTGTGGGTATTTTTGTGGGTACTTTTTTCCAGTCATGCCCGCTTCAACCCCGCCCTCGCCGACGCCGCGCGCGCCTCGCGCTCCCTGTCCAGCGCTCCGGTGAGACTTGCAGCCACTTTCGCGGCATCCTCGGCGAAGTAGGCCTCCGGAGCATGCTTCATGTAGCGCAACGCCATGGCCGGCGTCGCGTGGCCGAGGAGTTTCTGTAACCGGACAATCGGCACCCCTGCCTGAGCGCAGTGGACGCCGAACGTATGGCGACAATCGTGCAGCGTGGCGCCGTGAACTCCTGCCGCGCGGCATACCCGACGCCACACCCGACGCAGCGCACGATAATCGCTGAGCGGGAATGGGAAGACCGGATCTGCGGGGCCGGCAGGATGACGGACGAAATGCTCCCCCAGCACCTCGGCCAACGGCTCCGGAATCGGGACGTCTCGAACACTCGAGGGCGTCTTCACGTGACGATTGCCCTCATGGATCGAGATGCGGCGCTCCGCTAGGTGAACGTCTTCGCCGACAAGGCCCTGGGCTTCGCCGACCCTGAGTCCGGTGTAGACGAGAGTTGCGATCACCGCCCACCACGCCTCGGGGCAAGCTCCATCAAGGGTGGCGAACTCCTCCGCGGACAACCAACGTTCGCGCCCGAGCACGTGCCAACCGACTTTCTTGCCCGGAATGAATTGGGCGATCTTCATCTTGCAATAGTGCACGTCCGGGACCCGGTAGGTGAACTCGGCGCCGAGTTGGTCGGTGACGCCCTCGATGTCTCCCGACCACCAGCCCCGCACGTTGTTGATGGCAGCGAACGCTGCGTGCGGGGTTTGGTCCACCACAATCGTCGTGGTGTAGTGTTGGTCGCTCATACTTTTCTCGCGATGCCGTGCTTCTCGACAATTTCCTCGTTTTGGTTGGGCTGGCCCTTCCCCGTGGTCATCAGGTTGCGCAGGCTGCCCTTGATGTAGTGCCCCCAGGCGTCCGAGCACACGTTGTAGCATTCGTAGGCGGGGACGAGGCCGAGGTGCGTGAAGCGCACTTCCGTCTTGTCGCCCTTCCTGGCGATGTCAAAAACGATGTCGGTGCCAGTCCACTCGCTCTTGTCATCTACGAAGCTGAAGTAATTCTCTACCACGTGCCAAACAACCTTCTTGCCCGGCACCAGCTCGGTGATTCGGATGGTGCAGGGGTGCATGTCCTCGGAGCGGTACTTGAATTCGCCGAGCGCGTCGGTTCTGCCTTCGATGTTTTCCGACCACCAGCCGCGCACGTTGTTGATCGCGTCGAAGGCCGCCTCTGGCGTGTTGTCCACCAGGAAAGTCGCGCTGTAATCCTTGCTCTGTGTCATAGTATCGATCCTATCTAGTGAGTGATGTAGGGGTTGCTACGAATGCCGCATTCTGGCGCTCGAGCGCCTTGGCCGCGCCGCTGCGCCAGCTCTCCGCCATCGACGCCGACATGGGGTCGGGGAAGATGTCCTCCTCGCCTCGCTCGACGCCTTCCAGGATGCCTCGGGCGACGGACTCCGGCGAGCTCTTCGGGATGTCGAAGCCCCGATTCATATCGGTGTCCACCGGCCCCGTCAGGACGGCATGGACGCTCGCGCCCCGTACCGCGAGGAGCGCGCGCAACGATTGGGACAGAGAAAAGGCTGCGGCCTTCGAGATCGAGTAGGCCGGGATGACCGGCAACGGGGCGAAGGCCACCACCGACAGATTGTTGACGATGGCTCCCCGAGAGCGGGTCAGCAGCGGCAGGAACGCCTGGGTCACGCCATACATGCCGAAGAGATTGACGGCGAGGTGCCGTTCGAGCGCGGCGCGATCGCTCAGGTCATCGTACAGCGCCACGCCGGCGTTGTTGATGAGGATATCGAGTGACTCGACGCTCGCGACGGCCGCCTGCGTCTGCGCCGCGCTGGTCACGTCCAGTGTCAGAGGCGTGACGCGCCGATCCGGGTGGTCCAACGGCTGGCGCGTACCGGCATACACCCGCTTGGCGCCTCTCTTCAAGGCTTCCTCTACCAGTGCCCGCCTGATCCCGCGATTGGCCCCGGTTACGAGAACTACGCTGTCTGCGATTTTCATACGCTCCGAGGTGATGAAGAAGCCGAGTCCTACCTACATGCCCGCTGACCCATGCGCCGACACCTGGCCGGGTTCGACTCCCGGACGCGCCGTAGGGCTTGCCAAGGACGCCGTTCAGCGCAACGCTTGATCCAAAACAGGGAGGAGGGGTGGCATGGCGTCCAAGCAGCAGCAGAGCGGGATGCGTGGCGTCTACCTCGTCGCCGCCGAACTCGTGGCGCGCGGCTTCATCGTTTCTGTCACGTCGCGCAGCGCCGCCGGGGCCGACCTGCTCGTGACCGACGACGCGTGCGCCCGAGCGTGGAGCGTCCAGGTGAAAGCGACCATCAAGCCGACCGTCCGCTCGCACGGCAACTACTGGCTCCTGAACCGCGAGGCGAGGCACCTGCGCGCCGCGTCGCATGTCTACGTTTTCATCAGCCTTCGGCGGAAAGGCTCGGAGTTCTACGTCGTGCCGAGCCGCGTCGTCGCGAAGAACGTCCGCGTCCAACGGTGGGGGGCCTTCACGCGGTACAGCTGGGTGAAGCAGGAGCGCTACCGCGACGCCTGGCATCTGCTCCGGTAAAACACCCCCGGCGGTGTTCGACCCCCGGGACGGCGCCGCCTGCCTGCCGCAAAAACGCCCTAGCGTATGTAGCCAGTCGGCTCCAAACTCGAAGGGCCCAAATGCCAGTCAGGCCCCCCATCTGGAGGACCGAGCACATGCCAGGAAGACGGCTTGAGCCGGAAAGTCGATCCCTCGTCATGTTAGAGACATTGGTGCTGGTGCAGCTACATGCTCTAGGGACTCCTCAGAAGGTTATCGCACGCGTCCTTGGGAAGTCGCTTACGTGGGTGAATGACTCGCTCAAAGGTGTGCCCAGACCGAAGAAGGAGGAGGCGTGACGATGGCTCCGAAGGCGGTTGATCCCGTGGTGAAGGAACTCGACGCAATCAAGAAGCTCTTGGTCCTCCAGTTGGTCACATCTGGCGTGCAGGCCCAAGACATCGGCAAAGTCCTGGGACTGGGCAAGAGCGACATGAGTCGGCTTGTGCCCACCAGAAAGATCAAGAAGAAAGGGAAGAGCCAGCGGTGAGCGACCACCAGGATCGCGATCAGCAGATACTGAGTCGACTCGCCAAGATTGAACACCGAGTTGACTCCATCGACCAAACGAGTGCTTTCGCCTTGCGTGCCGAAGAAGCGAAGCATCTTGCGTCGGTGGAGAAGATCTTCCGCAAGAGTAGACGACGAGCCCAGGTCTACCTCGCCGCAGATGGCAGTAGAAGCGTTGAGGAAATCGCCGAGCACCTGGGCATGAAGCGACCGAACGTGTCGAGGGACCTCACGACACTCGGTACCGAGGGCCTACTGGAGCTAGCTGACTCTGTGGGCAACCGGAACATTTGGTCGAAGAAAGCTCTCGACCGCACACTGCGGATCAGTAGGTACCTTCGGGACAAGTTCACTCTCGCATCGGATGGAAGGCCAGCTAAGAAAAAAAGGAAGCGGAGGTGTCGGTAGGTGATCTTCGCCGCACAGCGGTTCCTCGAGGATCACTTCTCGCGACGGGGCTTCACTGATGCCGACCAGTACGCCGTTCGGCTGGCTAACCTGTACGGCCAGCGTCGGTGGATGGGATCGAGGTCCGCGTTCGAAAAGGCGATGCACCGGATTCCGACCGTCTTCTTCAAGAGCAATACCATCACCGACCGAACCGACTTCGAAGCGAAATTGCTGGACCTTCTCGAAGGGAAGTTCCCAAAAAAAAAGTCCAATAGCCTCCCGACGAGCTTCCCGGGAGGCGTCGCGTCAGAGAAGAGACAGTTAACGACGAGAGCGAGGCTGTCCGTTCGTGGCGTGCTTGACCTGTTCAAGCGCGCAGTTGAGAGCCGCGCTTCGGGCAGTTTTTGGAAATCGCGGAGCAATGGGCAGCTTGCCACACAACCGGAGAGGAACGGCCAGACCTTGTTGGCCATGTTCCTCCAGGGCATCCTTCATGGGAGAAGCGGCTTCGCCGTGAACGAGGTGTCCTCAGGTGTAGGCTGGATTGATGTTCTGCTGTTTCTCTCGTCCACGCCTCATGTCCTCGAACTCAAGATGTTGCGTGGGCCTGGTACCCCTGGCGTCAGCCAGCTTGGCAACTACATGACTAACGAGAAGAGGCATGAGGGTTGGCTGGTTCTCTTCGACACCAGAAGGCCCGCTCGCCGCACAGACATACCGAAGACCATCGCAATCCCGGAGGGCACCGTCCGGGTTGTTACCATTGATGTGAATCCAGTACCGCCGAGCCGGCGCAAGCCTTGATCTCGACTTCCACTGCTTTGACGACTATTGGTCATCAAGAGTCTGAGCCTGGAACTCCCCGATTTCCCTCCCGGCGATTCCGGGAATATGCGCGCAGAATCCCGTGAATTGCCCAGCACTATCGAGGGATGATGTGGGTTTGTAGTTTCTGGGTTGGATCGAATGGGGTTCAGGGGGTCGCGGGTTCAAATCCCGCCGTCCCGACTGGGTTTAGGAAGTTGAGGGGAAAGGAGTTATCGAGAGCGGGTCACTTGGCTGAGTGACCCGTTCTCGTCTGGTGCTAGAAGGCCACCACCGCCCCTATCTGAGCACTCACCCTGTGTGGCCGCGCGCTCGCTGGGCGATGAGTTGCTCTAGATGTCCCCAGATCTCGGGCCTGATGCTGTCGATCAGCTCCTCGTTCTTCTTGCCGAGCATCACGGCGATCGCGCTCGTGTCGAGGCCGGCGATGCGGCACTCCTCGATCACGGTCGTGAAATGAATCCGGGCCTCCCGGATCATCCGACCGAACAGGGTCGCCCTGTCCCCGCGCACTCCCAACGCCAAGGCGAGCAGATAGAGGTCCCGAGCGCCGTCGAGGCGGTCCGCCAGGTATTCCTGGGCCCCGTGCGGCCCCGCATGTCGGTGCGGGTGCACTGCGTCGCCGTGATAGCGCTCGTGGAGGTCCAAGGGGTTCGAGCCCTTCTTGTAGACCTTCTTCGTGCCACGATGATCCTTGCTCTTGCCCTTGTCGCGGGCCATTCCCGTCCCCCCGTTTCAAGATGGTGCCGCGATTGGCCCCGTCCTTCGCAGCGGCGCTACGCGTAGGTCAACTCGTCCTGGACCTTTCGGATGCCTGGGGTGGCCCACGCCGCTCGCACCGCCTCATCCCGTTCTGCCCATGAGTGCACTGTGCCACGGAGCGTGACGCTGTCACCGTCCGCGGTGTCAACCGTGATTCGCTGTGCATCAGCCTCCGCACTGCGCGTCAGCGCTGCCTTGATGTGCTGCTTCACGTCGATCGATCTCCCCGGGGAGGGGGAGACTGCGATCAGATCGTTGA
>CAZVSO010000098.1:0-10921 GCA_964629425.1 uncultured Gemmatimonadaceae bacterium | reverse complement strand
CGGGCTCGACGACATGGACGCCCGCATCCTCAAGGCCATCATCGAGCAGTTCGACGGCGGTCCCGTGGGGCTCACCACCATCGCCGCCGCCGTCGGGGAGGACCCGGGCACGCTCGAGGAAGTGTACGAGCCGTATCTCATGCAGCAGGGCTTTCTCGCCCGCACGCCCCGCGGCCGCTGCGCCACGCCGGGCGCCTACCGCCACTTCGGCTTCGCTCCGCCCAGGACCGCCGCCCAGCCAACGATCTTCGACGGTTGAACGTTCACTTCCGCGCCGGCGACTTCGAGTACAAGCTGTCGCCGGATCGCATCGCCCAGGAGCCGCCGCCCGAGCGCACGGCCGGTCGGCTCCTCGTCCTGGACCGCGCGAGCGGCGCGGTGAGCCACCGGCGGTTCACCGACCTGCTCGACCTGCTCGCGCCCGAGGATGTCCTGGTACTGAACACCAGCCGTGTGATGCCGGCGCGGCTGCACGGCACGCGCGAGCGCGGCGGGCCGGCGGAGCTGTTGCTCGTGTACGAGGAGCCGGGCGGGACGTGGATCGCCATGGGACACCCCGGCGGCAAGCTCAAGCCCGGGCGACGGGTCGCCATCGCCGAGGACAGCGAGGTGGAGATCCTCGCGCCGCTGGGCGGGGGCCTGCGCCGCGTGAAGTTCGTGGGCCGGCTCGACGGCCGCTCCACCCTGCGGAAGTACGGCGCGGTGCCGCTCCCTCCCTACATCCACCGCCCGCCGCGGCCGAGCGACCGCGAACGCTACCAGACGGTGTTCGCCGAGCACGAGGGGAGCGTGGCGGCGCCGACCGCCGGACTGCACTTCTCGCGCGAGCTGCTCGAGCGGGTGGCGGCGAAGGGCACGGCGATCGCCCGGCTCACGCTGCACGTGGGTCCGGGCACGTTCAAACCCGTCGAAGTCGAGGAGCTGGCCTCGCACCGCATGCTGCCCGAGCCCTTCGCGGTGAGCGCCGAGGCCGCGGGGCTGATCAACGCGCGCCGCGCCGCGGGCGCCCGCGTGTGGGCGGTGGGCACGACGGTGGTGCGGACGCTCGAGACCGTGGCCGATCCGCGCGGCGTGGTCCACGCCGGCTCGGGTGAGACCGGCCTCTTCATCTACCCGCCGTACCAGTTCCGCGTCGTGGACCGGCTGCTCACCAATTTCCACCTGCCCCGCTCGTCGCTGCTGATGCTGGTGTGCGCCTTCGGCGGATACGATCCGGTGATCCAGGCCTACGGTGAGGCCGCGCGCGAGAAGTACCGGTTTTACTCGTACGGGGATGCGATGGCAGTCGTCTGACGACGACGGGGAAAGGGGAAGGGGGAAGAGGGAAGGGTAAGACCGATGCTCGCATTACCCTTCCCCCTTCCCTACTTCCCCCTTCCCCATATTTCACCGCCATGTTCGAATTCCAGATCGAGGCCAGGTCCGGCTCCGCCCGTGCCGGCCATCTGACCCTGCCGCATGGCCGGGTCGAAACGCCCGCCTTCATGCCCGTCGGCACCCAGGGCACCGTGCGCGCGCTGTCGCCCGCCGACCTCGAGGCCGTGGGCGCGGAGATGATCCTCGCTAATACGTATCACCTGCACGTGCGTCCCGGCGAGGACGTGGTCGCGAAGCTCGGGGGACTGCACCGCTTCATGGCGTGGGACCGGCCACTGCTCACCGACTCGGGTGGGTTCCAGGTGTTCTCGCTCGAAGGGTTCCGCCAGGTGAGCGAGGACGGCGTGGAGTTCCAGAGCCACGTGGACGGCGGCCGGCGGTTCCTGTCCCCCGAGCGCGCCACCGAGATCCAGTGGATCCTCGGCGCCGACGTCGCGATGGCGTTCGACCACGTGGTGCCGGGTGGAGCGGACGAGACGGCCGCCCGCGACGCGATGGAGCGGACGCTGCGGTGGCTCGAGCGGTGTGCCAAGCGGCATCTGGAGTTGGCTGGTGGGGCCTTGATTAATCAAGGCCCCACCGGGCAGACAGGCCCCACCCACCAGACTCTCTGGCCCATCCTCCAAGGCGGCACCCATCTCGAGCTGCGCACCGGGGGCCTGCGGCGGATTCTCGAGCTCGGCTCCTGGACCGGGCTCGCGATCGGCGGGCTGTCGGTGGGCGAGCCGAAGCCCGTGATGTACGCGATGCTCGAGGCGCTCGAGCCGCGGCTGCCGCGCGAGTGCCCGCGTTATCTTATGGGCGTGGGGTTCCCCGAGGACCTCGTGGCGGCGGTGGAGCGCGGCACGGACCTGTTCGACTGCGTGGCGCCGACGCGCCACGGCCGCAACGGCTCGGCGTTCACGTCCGACGGCCCGGTGAACATCCGCAACGCCGCGTTCCGCGAGGACGCCCGGCCCCTGGATGCGAGTTGCGACTGCGAGACGTGCCGCACGTTCTCGCGCGGCTACCTGCGCCACCTGTTCATGGCGGAGGAGCTGCTGGGCCTGCGGCTGCTGTCGCTGCACAACGTCCGTTTCCTGATTCGCCTCGCCGCCGAGATGCGCACGGCCGTGCGGCGGGACGACTTCCCCCGGTGGGCCGCCGACTGGCGCCGCCGCTACGCGCAACCGGAGACCGCATGACCACGACCGGCCTCTACGCCCTGCTGTTCACGCCCTCCGGCCAGGGGGGCGGCGGCGCCTACATGTTCGTCATCCAGATCGCCGCGATCGTCGGGATCTTCTACTTCCTCATCATCCGGCCGCAGCGCCGGCAGCAGCAGCAGCACCGCCAGCTGCTCCAGTCGCTGCAGCGCGGCGACCAGGTGGTGACCTCCGGCGGCATCGTCGGCGAGGTGATCCACCTGAAAGACGACCACGTCACCCTCAAGACCGGGGAATCGCGGCTGGTCGTGCTGCGCTCGAGCATCGCCACCATCGCGGGCCGCAGCGAGACAAAGGAGACGAAAGAGTCGAAAGAGGCGAAGACGTCGTGACGATCCGCCGCCTGCACCTGCTCGGCTCTCCCCTGCTGCGCCAGCGGGCGACGCCCGTGCAGCGCGTGGACGACGACGTGCGGCAGCTGGTGGACGATCTGTTCGAGACGATGCGGGCCGCGCAGGGCGTGGGGCTCGCGGCGAACCAGGTGGGCGCGGCGCGGCGCGTGGCCGTCGTGGACGTGGGCGAGCAGGACCCGGGGGCGCTCGCGCTGATCGACCCGGTCATCGTCGAGCGCGGCACCGAGCGGGAGACCGCCGAGGAGGGCTGCCTGTCGATCCCCGACATCTTCGCGGACGTGGAGCGGTCGCTTTCGCTGGTGGTCGAGGCGCTGGACCGGGACGGCGCGCCGTACCGCGTGACCGCGACGGGCTACAAAGCGCGCGCCATCCAGCACGAGATCGACCACCTCGACGGTGTCCTGTTTCTCGATCACGTGAGCGCGGTGAAGCGCGGGCTCCTCCTGGCCAAGTGGAAGAAATCGCGCAAGGGCCAGACGGGCTACCTCAAGGACGTCACTCCGCAGCCGGCGGGAGAGCTGTAGGTGCGCGTCGTCTTCTTCGGCACCCCTGACTTCGCGGTGCCCTCGCTGCGGGCGCTGGTGGGCGAGGGCTTCGAGGTCTGCGCCGTGGTCACGCAGCCCGACCGCCCGCAGGGCCGCTCGCGCTCGAAGCTCGTCCCGCCGCCCGTCAAGGTCGCCGCCCTCGCCGAGGGCCTCACGGTGCTCCAGCCCGAAGCGCCCGAGGACGGCGCGTTCCTGCTGCGCCTGCGCGGCGAGGCGCCGGACGTGGGCGTCGTGGTGGCGTACGGGCACATCCTCGAGAAGGAGCTGCTCGCGCTGCCCAAGCGCGGCATGGTGAACGTGCACCCATCGCTGCTCCCCGAGCTGCGCGGCGCGGCGCCGATCCAGTGGACCATCCTGAACGGCCTCGCGCGCACCGGCATCACGATCATGCTGATGGACGAGGGGCTGGACACCGGGCCGATCCTGCACCAGATCGCCCACGAGGTCCCGGCCGAGGTGACGGGTGGCGAGCTGACCGCCCATCTCGCCGAGCTCGGCGCGCAGGCGCTGGTCGAAGGGCTCGCCATGTGGGACCAGGGGGCGATCGCGCCGAAGCCGCAGGACGGCACGCGCGCGACCTCCGCGCCCAAGATCACGCGTGAGACGGCGCGGCTCGACTGGTCGCGGCCGGGCGACCGGCTGGTGCGCGCGATCCGGGCGCTCGACCCCAAGCCGGGAGCCTGGTGCACGCTCGATGACCTCGAGGTGAAGCTGCTCACCGCCCGCGCGGCTCAGGGCGCGGGAGGGCCAGGGGAAGTGCTGAGAGCGGACGGCTCACTGCTCATCGCCGCGGGGCAGGGTGCGGTGGAAGTGTTCGAGGTCCAGCCGGCCGGCAAGGCCCGCATGACCACCGACGACTGGCTGCGCGGGCGCGGCGTGGAGGTCGGCCAGCGCTTCACGTGAGCGCCACAGCCCCACGCCCCCAGACTCCCCGTTCCCCGCTCCCCCGCCTTCACGCCGTCACCGACGAGCGTATCGCGCGGCGCGACGACCTCGACGCCGTGGCCCGCGCGCTGACCCGCGGCGGCGGCGCGGACCTGGCGTTTCACGCCCGCGGCCACACCCTCAGCGGGCGCGAGCACTACGATCTCGCTGTCCGCCTGTCCGCCTATCCGCCTACCCGCCTGTTCGTCAACGACCGCCTCGATGTCGCGCTCGCGACGGCCGCGGCCGGGGTACAGCTCGGCGCCTGGACCTTGGAGCCCGCCGACGCGCGGCGCTTGAATCCCGCCTGGTGGATCGGCCAGTCAGTGCACTCCTTGGCCGAAGCAGAGGCCGCGCGGGCGGGAGGGGCCGACTATTTTATGGTAGGGCCGGTGTACGCTACTGCGTCGCATCCCGGGCGGGCGCCGCTGGGACTCGACGCCATGAAGGCGATCGTCGCGCTGGGGCTGCCGGTCGTGGCGATCGGCGGGGTGACGCTGGAGCGGGCCGCTGACGTGCGCCGCGCGGGGGCGTACGGCGTCGCGGCGATCCGGGCGCTGTGGGACGCGGAAGATCCGGCGCAGGCGGCCCGAGGGATGCTGGCGGCGCTCGCCCAAGTCCGCGAGTGAACTCGCGGCTCGGCGTCTGCCAGTGAACTGGCGCATGGACGACCGCCGCTTCAGCGGCAGGTGCCGAGCCGCGGACCCACGACGCGGCGGATGCTGAAGGAGCTAGGGCAATGACGCAGGCGACGAGCGAGACGATCGAAGTGATGGTGAACGGCGAGCCCCGCACGGTGCCCGCCGGGGCGACGCTGCTCGAGCTGCTGGGCACGCTCGGGCTCGACCCGCGTGCGGTCGTCGTCGAGCACAATCGCCGCATCGTGCGGCGGCCGGGATTGGGCGACGTCACCGTGGCACCCGGCGATGCGATCGAGCTGGTGCATTTCGTGGGAGGCGGGTGACCATGACCACCGCCCTCGCCCTCGTCCGCGACACCCCCTTCACCATCGGCGGCCGCACGTTCCAGTCGCGCCTCATGGTGGGCACGGGCAAGTACAAGGACACGGAGGCGATGGTCGGCGCGATCGAGGCCTCGGGCGCCGAGATCGTGACCGTCGCCGTGCGCCGCGTGGACCTGGACCGCACGCACGAGGCCAGCATCCTGCATCACCTCGACCCCAAGCGCTTCTTCCTGCTCGCCAACACCGCGGGCTGCTACACCGCCGACGAGGCGATGCGTTACGCCAGGCTCGGCCGCGAAGCCGGGTTCAACGACTTCGTCAAGCTCGAGGTGATCGGCGACCAGGAGACCCTGCTCCCCGACGTGCAGGCGCTGCTCGAGGCCGCCAAGGTGCTCGTGAAGGAAGGGTTCCAAGTCCTCGCCTACACCAACGAGGACCTCGTCACGGCGCTCAAGCTCGAGGACGCCGGGTGCGCCGCCGTGATGCCGCTCGCCTCCCCCATCGGCTCGGGGCTCGGCCTGTTGCACCCGCTGTGGGTGCGCACCATCAAGCGCCGCCTCAAGGCGCCGGTGGTCGTGGACGCGGGCGTCGGCACCGCGTCCGATGCCTGCGTCACCATGGAGCAGGGCGTGGACGGCATTCTCATGAACACGGCGATCGCCGCCGCGCGCGACCCCGTCGCCATGGCCCACGCCATGCGGCTCGCGGTCGAGGCGGGGCGCGCCGCGTTCCTCGCGGGCCGCATGCCCCGGCGCGAGATCGCCCTCCCCTCCTCACCAACCGAAGGGATGCTGGATTAGCGCGGCCACCGCTGCCCGGCGGGCCGCGCTGGACCTGCTCCGGGCGGTGCGCGCGGGCGCCACCTTCGGCGACGCGCGCGACCGACACCTCGCGGGACTCCCCGAGCGAGACCGCCGCCTCGCCCACGAGCTGGCCGCCGGCGTGCTGCGACACCAGGCCGCGCTCGACCACGAGCTCCGCCCCGCCCGCGCCGATCCCCGGCTGCTCGACATCCTGCGCCTCGGCGCTTACCAGCTGCGCCGGCTCACCCGCGTGCCGGCCCATGCCGCGGTGTCGACCAGCGTGGAGCTGGCGCGGGAGGAAGCGGGCGAGGCTGCCGCCAGCTACGTCAACCAGGCGCTCCGACGGCTCACTCGGGAAGCGGGAAGCGGGAAGCGGGAAGCGTCCTCCTCCCACCCCGCCTGGCTCGTGCAGCGCTGGCGCGGGCAGTTCAGTGCCGAGGAGACCGATCGGCTCCTCGGGTGGAACGACGCCAAGCCGCCGCTCGTGATCCAACCAGCCCGCTGCAACGTGGAGACCCTCCGCACGAGCCTCGAATCCGCAGGCGTCGTGGCACAGGACGCACCGTTCGGCGCAGGGCTGCGAGTGGAGCGGGGCGGCGGCGGGGACGTTTCCCGCTTCCCGCTACCCGCTTCCCGTCCCCGCAATCTCCCCGGTTACGCCGAAGGCGGCTTCCTGGTCCAGGATCCCGCCCCCGCCCTCGTCTGCCGCTTCGCCGCGATCCCCCGGGGAGACCTGGTGTACGACGCCTGCGCCGCGCCGGGCGGCAAGGCCGTAGCACTCGAGCGGCTGGGCGCGCGGGTCGTGGCGGGCGACGCGCGACGCGAGCGCCTCGGCCGGCTCGTCGAGACCGCACGGCGCTGCGGGGTGGCGGTGCGCCTGCTCCTCGCCGATCTTCTGGCGGCCCCGTTCGCGGCCGGCGCGCTGGACGCGGTGCTGGTGGACGCGCCGTGCAGCGCCACGGGCACCATGGCGCGGCACCCCGACGCCCGCTGGCGCCTCACGCCGGCGGTGATCGTCCGGGCGGCGGCGCGCCAGCGGCGCCTGCTGGACGCCGCCGCGCCGCTGGTCCGGCCCGGCGGACTCTTGATCTACGCCACCTGCTCTCTGGAGTCGGAGGAGAACACCGAGGTCGTGGACGATTTTCTCAACCGCCACACGGCGTTCGGGCGCGATCCCGCGGCGCACGCGGTCCCCGGCGCGCTGCTCACGACGCGCGGCGACTTCCAGTCGCTGCCCCAGCGCCACGCGATCGACGGCGCCTACGCCGCCCGGCTGCGCCGGAGCCGCTGATGCGCGTCCGCCGGCATCTGCCCCCGATGCGCGAGTGGCGGTTGTTCGCTCTACCGGGCCTGCCGGCGTTCAACGGTCGCACCACCGGACGCTGGGCGCTGGCGCTGCTCGGCGCGCTCCTGGCCGGCTATCTTACGGCGTATCTCGTGCTCTTCCCCGCGCCGATCCTCTCCGGCCATCAGGCGGTGCCGCGGGTGCTCGGCCTGACCCTCGCCGAGGCGCGCGCCCGGCTGGAGCAGGCGTCGCTCGGGATCCAGGACGGCGGCACCGAGCCGCACAACTCCGCGGCGGAAGGCACGGTGTTCTGGCAGGACCCGCCCCCCGGGGTGGTGGCGCGCGAGGGGCTGCGGGTGACCCTGGTGGCGAGCGCGGGGCCACCCAAGATTGCGGTGCCGGACATCGCCGGGCTCGAGGGCGGGCTCGCCGCGCGTCTGATCAACGCGGCCGGGCTCACGGTCGCGCGGGTGGAGTCGGTGCAGGTGGACGCGCCGCCGGGCGTCGCGATCCTCACGCGCCCGCCGGCCGGATCGCCGCTCGCGCCCGGCGCCGGTCTCGCGCTCGTCGTGAGCCGCGGCGCGCCGACCATCGCCGTGCCCGAGGTGCTGGGGATGAGCCAGGCCGACGCGCGCACCCGCCTCGAGCTCGAAGGGCTGCGCCTCGGCACGGTCACGCGCCGCCGCACCGCGGACGGGGCCCCGGGCACCATCGTGGGCCAGCGGCCCGCGGGGGGCACGCTGGCCTCGCCCGGCACCGTCGTGGACCTCGTCATCGCCCGGAGCCCGACATGAGCGGCATCCGCATCGCGCCCAGCCTGCTCTCGGCCGACCTGCTGCGACTCGCCGAGCAGGTGCGCCAGGTGCTGGAGGGGGGCGCGGACTGGCTCCACGTGGACGTGATGGACGGGCGGTTCGTCCCGAACCTCACGTTCGGCGCCGGCCTGATCGCCGCGCTGCGCCGCCTGACCGACCGGCCGATCGACGTGCACCTGATGGTGGTCGAGCCGGAGCGCTATATCGAGCCGTTCGCCGAGGCCGGCGCCTCGGTGTTCACCTTCCACCCGGAGGCGACGACCCACGTGCAGCGCCAGCTCGCCGCCGTGCGCGCCCGCGGCATGCTCGCCGGTCTGGCGCTCAATCCCGGCTCCCCGCTCGCGCTGGTGGAGGACGTGGTGCCCGACATGGACCTGCTGCTCATCATGACCGTGAACCCCGGCTTCCCCGCGCAGACCTACCTGCCGGGGTCCAACGACAAGATCCGCCGGGCGCGGGCGCTATTGGAGACACGGGGCTCGCGCGCCTTCCTGGAGGTGGACGGCGGCATCACGCCGCAGACGATCGCCGCGGCGCACGCCGCCGGGGCCGACACCTTCGTGGCGGGGAACGCGATCTTCGGATCTCCGGACCCCGGGCGCGCCGTGCGGGAGCTGCGCCAGCGATGCCTGGTGACGGTATGACGCCGCGGCAGCGCCAGTGGACCCTCGTGGTCGGGATCGTGATGACCCTGGCGTTCGGGCTCGCGCTCGCGGTGCGGCTGCGGCCCCAGATCTACCTCCTGTCGGTGGGCGATCGCGCGCCGGCGTTCCGGGCGCTCGAGGCCAAGACCGGACGGCCGGTCTCGCTCGACGACTACCGCGGCAAGGTCCTGCTCGTGAACGTCTGGGCCACCTGGTGCCTGCCCTGCCGCGTCGAGATGCCGTCGATCGAGCGGCTGCAGCGCCGCTTCGCGGGCACCGACTTCCGGGTCGTGGCCGTCAGCGTGGACAAGGACGACCCCAAAGTGGTCAACGACTTCGTGCGGGATCTGGGGCTCACGTTCGACGTGCTGCACGACCGCGAGGGCGCCATCGAGCGGCTGTACCGCACCACCGGGGTGCCCGAGAGCTTCGTGATCGACCGGCAGGGCGTGATCGTGAAGAAAATGATCGGCGCGGCCGAATGGGACGCACCGGTGCACCAAACCCTCATCACGCGGCTGCTCGATGGCCGGTAAGCTCGGCGCCCTCGTCACGCGCAACTGGCCGATCAAGCTCGCGGCCGTGTTCCTCTCGGTGATGCTCTACGTCGGAGTGGCCGGCCAGAAGCCGGCCACGCGGCTCTTCTCCCTGACGCTCGAGCTCGAGGCGCCGCGCGGCCGGACTGTGCGCAGCGAGCTGCCGGCGGTCGCGGTGCAGATCAGCGGCCGCGGTGTGGAGCTGCTCAAGCTCCGCAGCGTGGCCCCGGTGCTGCGCTTCACGGTCCCGGACACGCTGACCGGCGCGGAGTGGGTGCTCCAGCTCCAGCCCGGCGACGTCCGGCTGCCGCAGGGCGCCGATGTGCGCGTGGACGACATCGTGCCGCGCGAGATCCGGGTCCAGCTCGACGCGGTGTCGAGCAAGGACGTGCGGATCGTCCCGCTGGTCACGGTGATCCCCGACTCGGGTCACTTCCTGGAGGGCGGGATCGCGTTGACGCCGAGCGTCGTGCGGCTGGTCGGATCGGAGCAAGCGCTCGCCGCGGTCGAGTCCGTCACGACCGCGCCGGTCCGCATCACCGGGGTCACCGGCTTCTTCACGCGGATGGTGCCGATCGACACCCTGCCCCTGGGCATGGTGCGGGTCTCGCCCAAGCTGGTCGAGATCTCCGCCGACGTGCGGGCCATCGCCCAGCGCTCGTTCTCCGGCGTGGCCATCGAAACGGGCGCCGGAGCGCTGCGGACCTTCGAGTTCACGCCGGCCCGCGTGACCGTCTCGGTCGAGGGACCCGCGGACGCCGTCGAGGCGCTGTCGCGCGACAGCATCCGCGTGGTGGCCCACGTCTCGGGACCGGCCACCGCCGGGGCGGTCGCGCGGCTCACCGTCATCGCGCCGCGCGGCGTGTCGGCCCGGGCCACGCCGGACTCCGTGGCCGTGCGCCGCCGCGGCCGCAGCTGACCCGTGCCCGCCCCGGACGTCGTGCTCGGCATCGAGACATCGTGCGACGAGACGTCGGCCGCCTTGCTCGTAGCCGGCGGCCGGGGCCGGCCCCCCGAGCTCGCCAGCCTCGTCATCCTGTCGCAGGACGTGCACAAAGTGTTCGGCGGCGTGGTGCCCGAGCTGGCCAGCCGCGCCCACCTGACGGCGCTGGCGCCGGTGGTGGACCGCGCGCTGGCGGAGGCGGGGCTCGCCTGCAGCGCCGTGGACGCCGTCGCCGTGACGCAGGGTCCCGGGCTCCTGGGGGCGCTGCTCGTGGGCGTGGCCTACGCCAAGGGGCTGGCGTACGCCGGCGGCCGGGCGCTGATCGGTGTGCACCACATGGAAGGCCACCTGTTCGCGCCGGCGCTGGAGGACCCCGACCTCGCGCCGCCGTTCGTGGCGCTGCTCGTCTCCGGCGGGCACACGCTGCTGCTCGACGTGCCCGAGTGGGGTCGCTACCGCCTGCTCGGGCAGACGCGGGACGACGCCGCGGGCGAGGCGTTCGACAAGGTGGCGACCCTCCTCGGCCT